>DASWDZ010000139.1:0-5877 GCA_036395015.1 Candidatus Dormiibacterota bacterium
ATCGATGGCGTTCTCACCGTGTCGTGGCGTCCGCTACCCGGGGCGGTCGAAGCGGTGACGCGGTTGCGTGAGATGGGCCTCGCCGTGGCGCTGCTGACCAACACCACCTCGCGTACGCGCGCCTCGGTCGCCTCGACGCTCGCCACCGGCGGCGAGAACTGAGGCGAATGCACCGCCGAGATCTGATCGTGATCAACCTGCATTTCGCGTAACTCGGTGGGCATAGAGACTCGATCATGGCCGTGAACTGCTCGAACAGAGCCGACCACAGGAAGAACCCGCGTGTCTCTAGCCCAGTCAGACACTCCTCCACAGGTCAGCGACCCAACGGTGACCTTGGCCCCTTCCACGGAGGATGCGAAGCGGCGACGATTCTGCCGGTGATCATCTTTCTCGCCGCTGCCGAGGGTAGCCAGTCGCGGTCAAGACGCCCTGTCGGTGGGTGGCAGCCGAGGGCTCAGCGACCCACTGAGCCTTTTCCAACGTCATGTGCGCTGGTCTTCGACGTGCTGAAGGACGAGGATCGCGGCGCACAAGTCGGTGGCGCGCTGTGGACAGCAACGCAGCTTGGCCAATAGCCGCCAGGTCTTGAGGGTGGCCACCGCGCGTTCGCTGATGGCGCGGATCTTGGCGTGGGAGGAGTTCACCTCGCGCATGCGTTCGGGCAGGTTGCGACCGTAGAACGGGGGTGCCGACCGCGCCGCGGGCGCCGCGGTAGGCCTTGTCGGCGAAGGTGGCCAGTGCTGCCCTGGTCAGCGCAGCGACGATGCTGTGGATACGGGCGGCTTTGAGGTCGTGGACCGATCCAGGCAGCGCCGGTGATAGCCACACCAACCGACCGTGGGGATCGGCCAGGACCTGGACGTTGACCCCATGGGCGCTTGTGCTTGCCGGAGTAATGGCGGCGGTCGTTGGCGCCGGAAATCCGGTCGATCGGGATCAGGGTGCCGTCCAGGATCACGTAGGCCAGGCGGGCGACCCGGCGCATGACCTGAGCCAGAGTCGGTGCGGTCGCGGCAAGCAGCTCGACCACCTCGTGGACGTAGCGGCAGACGGTGGCGATCCCGACGCCGAACCCGCCGGCGAGCCGAGCGTAGGTGTCGCCATTGCGCAGGTGAGCCAGCACGAGCAGCGCCTGCTGCCCCGCCGTCAGCCGGCGCCACCGGCAGCGCACTGCCCGGCGGTGGGCGCGGATCAGGTCGGACAGGTGCGTCAACGTGCGGGTGCCCCAGTAGATCAACAGCCGCCCGACTCGACGAAAACGAGTCGACAGGTTGGGCGTTTCTGGTACATGACAATCGAATGCTTTGCCTTGATACACCTAGTCAGGCTTCATCGTGATCGGCGGCTGCGGCGCCTGCACACGGTAAAACACCTTCTCAGTGCTCGGCTCGTGTCCCAGCTTCGCGTAGAACGCCTGTGCGTCGGCGTTGGCCTGCTCGGTCATCCACTCGACCCGGCTGCACCCCTTCTCAGTAGCCAGGGCGAAGACACGCTCCATGAGCAGTCGACCAATCCCCCGCTTTCGGTACGCCTCGGCCACGTACAGCTCCTTGAGGAACAGAGACTGCGTCAGCCCAACGGCCGGCCAGAGGAAGGAGTAGGAGGCGAGCCCAACCACGCGGTCGGCGTCGCGGGCCAGCAACATGTGAGCCGCCGGCGGATCGCGAAAGAGTACGGACTGGATCTGCGCCTGGCGAGTCTCGGCAGGCTCGAACGCGGTCACGCCGTAGAAGCGGTCCATCTCCTCGAACAGCTCGACGAGGGCGGGCAGGTCGGATTCGGCGGCGGGCGTAACCGTCAGCACGGTTGTTGGTTCCCTTCGGTCTCGGGAGTGGACATAAGCAGGTCGCGGAAGTCACGGGCGGCGGGCAGGGCCTGCTGGGGCTCGCTCAGGCCATCGAAGATCTGATGGCTGCGCAGGAGGATCATGCCGCTGCACTGCTCGCGCGAGAGGCCCGCCAGTGTTCGGGCGGCGTGAGTCATGGCGAACGCGACATCGCCGTCGTACGCCAGGCAGCTCGCGCGGTCGAGTTGCAGCAGCGTGCGGTCGAGATAGTCGCTTGGCGGATAGAGTTCGAGCGCCCGATCCTGTGCGACCCAAGCGCCCTGCGTGTCGTGTAGATGCGTGAGCGTGTTGCCCTCGTGAAATCTCAACTGCGCCTCGTTGTAGCCGAAAGCGGACGGCAGGAGCGCATCCACGTCTAACGTGCCGACCGCCGCCTCAGCGCGAACCAGGGCGAATCTCGCCTCCTGGTCACGGCCAAGGGCGGCCAGGGCGCGGGCTTGCAGCGCGGCGGCGAGTGGGACGCCCACACAGACAGCGCTACCGGCAAGGACTTGAGCGTGGCGTGCGACGGTGAGGGCTTCGGCGAGGTTGCCGGCGTAGTAATGCACGTAGGCTTCCTGAGCCCGAACCCACGACCGAATTGCGGGATCGCCGGCCTCGTCGGCCGCGACGCGGGCGGTGCGAGCCCAGTTGCGAGCGGCCAAGGGGACGTTGAGCTCAATAAGCGTCAGAAACATGAGCCCGGCCATCTGGGCCGTGGCACGCGTCAGGCGTCGCAAGGCGGACGCGGTGTGGTGGCGTGCAAGTACGCGCTGCAGTTCCGCAAAGTCGGCCGCGAGCTCCCCGAGGAGGACACCGGCCGGGCGGTAGCGCGTGGCCTGGCCATGCTGGGTGACGGTCTCCTCCCACTCGTCCAAGCCGGCCTCGGACATCGAGCCGGCGCTGACGGCGTCGTGGACGCCCTGGCGCAGGCGCTCGACCTGATCGATGACTGACAGCTCCGGTGGTGGGGCCTGGTTGGCGGCCGGTTCGCCGGTCGAAGTGGTCGTGGTCGTTCGAAGAGCGAGCTCTCCGGCTGGCAAGGGCAGACCGACAAGGACCTCGAACGGGTGTCCCCAGTGGAGCTCGGCAACGCGCTGAGCGACGGGCCGAGCGTTGTCGACCTGACCGGCCATCCAACGTGACAACTGCCGGGGCGACAGGGTGGCCTTCTCGCCGTGGTGGTCGGCCGTCTTCTCAAACGCCGCACAGTTCTCCTCGATGGTGCGGCGACTGGTCCGGATGAGTTGTTCCAACAGGGTCCGGGGTGGGGCCTGGTCCACGGTTTCACGGTACGGGGGCTGGACCGGCCATCGCGACGGCCAGGACGGGACGTCAGGGCAATGGCATCCGGAAGGCAGGCAGGGGACACGGCAACGACATCGACCGGTCGTGGACGTGATCAAGCGACTACGCGAGGTTGAGATCGGCACCCGAATCAACGAGGACCACGGAATGAAGCGCTTTTGCGACGAGGTGACCTCAGATGCGCGCGTTCCGCCAGGGTCGCCCCGGTTTGGGTGTCGCTCCGAACGCCCCGGCCGGGCGTGACGAGACTCCGTCCGGCCGGGCTGCTATGGGAGGAAAGCGCTTGAGTGCCGTGAGATCCGACATCGCGGAGTGCGAGGTCCGCCTTGCACGGCGTCCCGACACAGCCGATGAACGATTCTTGAGCGCTGTACAACATCTGGCGTCGGTCCTCCGAGCGCGAGGCCGAAGCGAGGATGTCCTGCTCGCTCTCAGCGAACTACTGGAGAAGGACTACCTGAGCCCAGAACGCGAGCAGCCCCGCCGATGAGGGCTGGGGCTGCGTGGTCAAGGTTCAATGGTGGACCTGCGGGGACGTTTGTCGAGGTAAGAGCGTTATTCAATCGATGGTCATGATGTTCGGTAGATTTCCAGTTTGGTGATGGTGTCCAGGAACATCGGGAATCGGTCGAGGAGTCGCGGTAACCGGTGGTCAGGAGTTTCCAGTTCTTGAGGTGGGCGATGACGCGTTCGACGCTGGCCCGGTGGAGGCGATGGCCTGGTTGTACTCGCGGGCCGAGTCGGTCAGTTGCTGGCCGTTGGGCCTGCGCCGGGGTACGCACAGGCCGGTACCGGTGTAGGCGCTGTCGGCGAAGCCGCCCGGCCCGTCGTCGGCGTGCAGCCGGCCGGTGAACAGGGCGGCCAGGCCGGAGGCGTGCCATGCCTTGGCGTCGTGCATCGCGCCGGGCTGCGGGTCACCGACCAGGATGAGCGTGCCGTAGGCGGATCCGACGACCTGGAGGTTGAAGCCGCAGCGGTGGCGCTTGCCGGAGTACATGCCCGCCGTGTACGTGTCGTGGCGGCGGTCGCCGGTCGGGGCGAGGAACCCGTCGACACGCACGGTGGAGCGCAGCGGCCGTTCGGCTCGGTGTTCGGCGTGTGGGTCAGTACGGTCGTGATGAGCGGGGCGAGCCGGCCGATCAGCCGGGACACGGTGGGCTGGGAGCAGCCGAACAGTTCGGCCACCAGGGCTTGGGACAGGTTGTGCCGCAGGTAGATCAGCACGACCAGGACCGCACGGTACGGGCCGACCGCACGGCGTCGCGACGGATCGATAGCGCCGTGGGCATACACATCGGCGACGACGCGGTCGACTTGCTCGCGGCTCAGTCCGGCCATAATCTGCATCCGCGGCGGCCGGTCCGCGAAGATCGTTTGAGTTCTCACAAGCCAGGTGATCTACCAACGATCGGCCGCTGCGTCCACCATGGACACGTCACAAGTCGATCAACCTGCTGGACCAACCCATCGACCAACATCGAGTGAAAAACGCTCTAACGCGCGACCGGGAGTGGTTCCACGATCCGTGCACAGAACCCAGGTTTGCCGTGCGGGCCGCTGCGCGTCGTGCTGCCGTCGGCCTCAGGAGACTGTTGCCCCCCATGCAATGATGAGCCATGCCCGTCCGCACCGTCATCGAACGCGGGCCCAAGGGGAAGCGGTCGGTGGCCTTCGGCATCGACTGGCCAGGGTGGAGTCGGGGCGCCAGGAGCGCCGAGCTCGCCCTGGAGACGCTCGAGTCCTATCGGGAGCGCTACCGGCCGGTCACGGGTCTCGCCGGGATAGCACGCGAGTTCGACGCCGCCGGGCCCCTCGAGATCGTGGAGGACAGGGTCGGAACCGGTTCGACCGACTTCTGGGGCATCTCCTTCTCGCCCTCAGCGACCGAACAGGGGCCGATGGGCGAGGCGGAGCTCGAGCGCGGGATCACGCTATTGCGGGCCTGCTGGGCGTTCTTCGACGGCGTCGCGGCGCGGGTCTCGCCGGAGATGCGCAAGGGCCCGCGCGGGGGAGGACGCGACCGCGACCGGATCATCCGCCACACCATCCGCACCGAAAGCGAGGACTTCGCGAAGCAGGTCGGGTTGCGGATACCGGAGGGCGCGGCGCTTACCCCGGATGGACTGCGCCAGCATCGGGAGGCCTACGTCGCGGCGATGCGCGCGTACAACGCCGGGGAGGTCAAGCGGCGCATGCGGTCGTGGACGCTACCATTCCTCATCCGACACTCTGCCTACCACACACTCGACCATGCGTGGGAGATGGAGGACAAGGACCTCTCCGCCCAGGACGGGGCCTGACCCACCACCCATCGGCCCGCCGCTCTGGTCCGCGCTCCGCGGCATGCGACCAAGCGGACGTCAATCCCAAGCGACGACCGCGTAGGACGAGGCTGCCGCCGGACTCCTCGACCGATTCCCGATGTTCCTGGACACCATCACCAAACTGGAAATCTACCGAACATCATGACCATCGATTGAATAACGCTCTAAGAGAGCCGGTCAAAGTTGGACGAACTAAAGGGACGTCTCGTAACTCCGGCTGTCGCAACGGTCGGGCCCGGGGCTGGTGGCCAGCGGATCCGGGGGTCAGTTCTGGAGCGCGGCGAGGACCTGGTCGGCCAGTTGGGTCGGGCTGTTCTGGTCGGCTCGCAGGATGAGCGTGTCCGGGGTCAGGAGGGCCTGAGCGGCTACACAGCGATCGACGTTGTGTAGGCGGAATGCGCGGGCGTCGGCGTCGGC
>DASWDZ010000140.1:0-3393 GCA_036395015.1 Candidatus Dormiibacterota bacterium
CTCGGCGCGGCACACGCCGACGAAGCACGCGCGGCGCTCCTCGCTCAGCGCCGCCTCGGTCTCGGTGCGGTAGTCGGGGAGCGTCCCGCCGCGTCGGGAGGAAACGAAGGTCTGACGCAAGGCACCGCAAGATCGGCCGCGTGCCTCACTCGCCGCTGGTTTCGAGGTTAGTGGTCCGATCGCGAGCCGTCGCGGGACGCGGCGTCTTGTTGTGGGGGCAGGCCTAGGCAGTCGAGTGAGCCGAAGACACCCCAGACGAGGCGGGGACATCGGATGACGTGGGCGTCCTGCACTAGCGGGTCCCACATGGCCACGAACCTTCGTCGGGCCCAATTGCAGTTGTCGTACGTAGCGCCTACGCGAGGCGGCCGAGTATGTCGAACAGTCGCTTTCGTTCGTCGCCGAGGTCCGCCACGGCGGCCGCGAGGCGCCGTGCTCCTGTTGGGGTCACCACGACGGAGATGCCGCGGGCACGTTCGCGATCGAGCTCGCGGCGAACGAGGCCGCGCTTTTCTGTTCGGAGGACCAGTTCGGTGACGGTGCTCTTGCCTAGCTGAAGGCGCTCTTCGAGTTCGGGCGGTGTGGCCCGCCCGTCGCCGTTGCGCGCGGTCTTGAGCATCAGCAGCAGCTGGTACGTACGCGGCGTAAGCCCGTGCGCATGCGTCACCTCCTCGGTGCGACGTTGGAAGAGTCGCAGCGCCTCTCGCAGCTCGGCTGCTCGCGCGTACTCACGCTCTGTCACGGCTGGTTTAGACGCTCGCTGCAACGGCAACCTCTATTCGTATTACGACCATCATCGTGTTACGAGATTGTAAACGACTGGCGAAGGCCGAGGAGGAGGGGCATGTCTCTTGAGCAGATGATGAAGCAACATCCGGAAGCCACGCAGGTGGATCTCGAGACGCTCGTGGAGTGCATCGAAAGATCCTCCGCGTGCGAGGCGGCTTGCGTCAGCTGTGCCGACGCGTGTCTCAGCGAGGCGGCGTACAACAGCTCGTTGACTGCATCCGAAGCCGACCTCTGCGGTGTGACGGTCCGGTTGCTGTCGCGGCACTCCAGCCGCGAGCCGCGGGTGCTCCACGACGCCCTTTTGGCGTGCATCGTCGGCTGCATCGCGTGCGCGGAGGAGTGCCAGCGGCACGCTGACCACCATGAACACTGCGCAGTCTGCGCGGAGGAATGCCGCCGCTGCGCCCAATCGTGCGAAGACTTGCGCGCGCTTCTGCCACGCGACTCTAACTTCACCTAACTTCACTCTACGATCAGAGTCGTAATACGAACAAGCAGCAGACACTTTAGGGGGGTCACGATGGAGACCACAGGCAGGCATCGTCACCTAGTCGTCGCGACGGCGCTCGCGGCCGTCTCGATCCTGGCAGCACTGTTACCGGCCGGAGGTTCGGCGCTGCCACAGGCGCCGCCTCGGGCCACAGGGGAGCCGACGATCACAGGCACACCTGTTGTCGGAAACATCCTCACCGCGTCGAACGGATCATTCAGCGGAACGGGACCGTTCAACTACAGCTACCGCTGGCTCCGCTGCCCCGCCAGCGGAAGCGGCGGCAACGGCGAAGGCTGCACAGCGATCTCCGGCGCATCCTTCAGGCGCTACACCGTCCGCCCGGCAGACGTCGGCCACCGCTTGCGAGTGCGAGTGACGGCCGCCAACTCGGAAGGCGCAGCATCCGCCACGTCTAACGCCACCGCGATCGTGCGAGCGGCGCCGGCACGACCTGCCAACACCGCGCCGCCAACGATCAGCGGCACACCGCAGGTTGGCCAGACGCTCACCGCCAACACAGGAACCTGGAGCGGCCAACAGCCGATCACTTTCACTTATCAGTGGCAGCGCTGTGACCGCAGCGGCGGCAACTGCTCCAACATCAGCGGCGCAACGTCAAAGACGTACGTCCTCACATCGGCCGATGAAGGGACGACGCTTCGCGTCCGCGTGACCGGACGCAACAGCGCCGGCACCGCCTCGGCGACATCAGCTCCAACGGCCGTTGTCGCCAAGGCCGAGGCGCCAGGTGGCGCCACCATCCTGATCAGCGAGGTGTCGCTACCAAACCGCCTCTTGGTTGACCGCGTCCAATTCCGCCCACAGCCTTTGCGCTCGCGGCGGACATTCACCGCTCGCTTCCAAGTCTCCGACAGCCGCAACCACTCCGTCCAAGGAGCACTGGTCTTCGTCGTCGCACTTCCGTTCGGCACGACGACGACGCCTCCGGAGGCCGCGACCGGCCCGGACGGATGGGTCACGTTCCGGATGCGGCCCACGGCGCGCGTCAAGTTCGGAGCACGCGCAACCGGCATCCAAATGTTCGTCCGAGCTCGCAAGTCCGGCGAGCAGCTAATCGGTGGCGTCTCGACACGACGCCTCGTCAATCTCAGCACCCGGTAAGCGCGGGACCTAAGTTGGACCCGCCTCCCCTGGAACCTCAGAGGCGGGTCCAGCTCAGGCACTCCGATCCCAGGACCCGAATCCCGACGACCAGGTGACCGTCAACTCCTGAGGTTGGGGGTCGCAACGCGAAACCAGTTTGCGTGCGGGACCCTGCGGGTCAGACGTGGGTCAGACCATGTAACGGCTTGCCGGCGCAAGACCGATCCCCCGAGGTGATGTCGTCGACGTCGACCCTGAACTGGAGCCCGCGGGGTACCCCCCGCGCGGCCATACCCGGCCACCCACAGCGGCGTAGCGCACCGGCTTCCACGATCAACCTGTTAAACGAGAGGTGGTCGACACGAGGGATCAACGCCCTACCTGCACGCACTCTGTTGCCTTACCAGACTACAAAGGATGGAGCCTTTATGTGGCAACCGGTCGCAAATCCAACGGCCTCAAGAACCGCAGAAACATGCGAAAACCGTTGCCATGCGTGGCGACCAGTTGCCATTTGGAGCGCATGGTAAGGAATCTGATGAAGGAGGGCCTCCCGTGGAGGGAAACTCCACGCGTCCTCGATAGACGAAGGGAGGCCCCTGCAGTGTTGTACGTCGGATTGGATCTCAGCCGCAAGCGTCTTGATTGGCAGGCGCTCGACCGGGAGGGCGAGCGGGTTGCGATCGGCGCGGTGCCCCCGGATCGTGACGGGCTGGTGAAGCTGGTGCATCGACTGGGCGATGCGCCGGTGCTGGCGGTGATCGAGTCGATGAGCGGCGCACGCTTCGTGCACGACCGGCTCGAGCTGGCGGGGTGGGAGGTGCGGATCGCCGATGCGGTGAAGGCGCGCGGGCTGGCGCCGCTTGCCTGCAAGACGGACAAGATCGACTGCTGGGTGCTGGCCGAGCTCGCCCGGCTCGACCTGGTTCCCGAGATCTGGCTGCCCGACCCGGCCGTCAGGGCCGAGCGCGAGCGGGCGCGCTTCCGGCTGCATCTGGTCAAGCACC
>DASWDZ010000141.1:0-4905 GCA_036395015.1 Candidatus Dormiibacterota bacterium
CTCTGCTACTACCACCACCGCCTGGTTCACGAAGCTGGCTGGCAGGTGGTGCGGGTGGCCGACGGTTACCAGTTCATCCCGCCGGAGACCCCGGTGGTCTCGCGCCGGCGGTGGGGCGAGCGCTGGGCGGCCTGACCAGCCGCAGTACCAGGTCCATCCCGCGCTCGAGCTCGTCCTCCGTCACGCACCAGTGAGGCGATAGCCGAACTCGGCCCGGCCGCGCATCCACGATGACCCCGGCCGCGTGGAGCTCTGCCTCGACTTTTTCGGGCTCGTCGCATTCCAACGTCACAATTCCGCAGCGGCGTTCACGGTCTCTGGGTGTGAACGTCGTCACCCCGGCCTCGTCGCAGCGCTCCAGGATTCGGTCCGTCAGGTCACGCAGCCTTTCCTGGATGTTGTCGATTCCCACGCTGAGGCAGAGCTCCATCCCCGCCAGTCCCGCGTAGTGGCACGCCATCGCCCACGTTCCCGTCTCCAGGCGGCGGGCGTCGTCGGCGAACACCAGCTCTTGCAACGTGAAGGAGAACGGGTCGCGCGTTGCGAACCAACCCGTGCCTTGCGGCTGCGATCGAGGGATCAGCTCGGGACGCATATAGAGGAAGGCGTTGCCTGGGCCGCCGCTGAGCCACTTCAGGCAACCGCCGACGAACGCGTCGCAGTCCATGGCGGCGACGTCGAGGGGGACGCAGCCGCAGGTCTGGTAGCCATCGATGACGCACAGCGCGCCGGCGGCGTGGGCAGCGTCCGCGATCGCCCGTACGTCCTGGAGGTAGCCGGTCGTGTAGAAGAGGTGGGTAGTCGCCACCAGGGCGGTCCGGGAGTCGATGCGCTCCGCGAACGCCTCGGGCGGGATCGTCATGCCGTCCGGGGAAGGCACGAACTCGACCTCAAACCCCGGCCGCGAGAGCCACTGGTGACCCACGGTCGGAAAGTCGAGCTCTCCGACCAGCACCTTGTCGCGGCCCGCGGGCACCGGGAGGCCCGACGCGAGCGTGGTCAGGGCGACGGACACGGACGGGGCGATCGCGGTCGTCCCGGCCGGAGCCCGCAGCAGCTCGGCCACCCGGCCCCGGAACCGCTCCAGCAGCGGCAGCCAGGTCGAAAACCAGACCGGGGTGCCCTGCCGGTCCCAGTCGGCGGCGTACTGGTGGAGCGCGGCCATCCCGCTCCTTGGAAGAGGCCCGAGCGAGCAGGCGTTGAGGTAGATGTAGCGATCCAGGAGGGGGAATTCCCCCCTCAGCGCCCCCCAGTCAGGCATGTCAACGACAGGCTAGCGACAGGCGCCGGGCGGTGGTATAGTGCCCCGCAAACCTCGGCCAGGCGGCCGCCTCGCCTGGTCTGTTTAAGCGCCCCTAAAGAGGGGTAATCTGACGTATACTCGCCGTTTGTGCACGTCCCGGCCGCTCACGAAGCCCATTAGCTGAGCGCGCCCTTTTTCCTGGAAGGAGAACCGAATTGATCTCAGAGATGAGAGCCCCCGCGCGTCTTAGCTATGGCCGTATCCCGAACCTCGTCGAGCTCAAAGACCTCATCGCCACCCAGCTCGAGTCGTTCAAATGGTTCAAGACCGAGGGTCTGCGTGAACTCTTCGACGAGATCAACCCCATCACCGACTACACCGGCAAGAACTTCGAGCTGAAGTTTCTCGACTACGAGTTCGGCCAGCCGAAGTTCTCGGTCGAGGAATGCCGCAACCGGGACATGACGTACGCGGCGCCGCTGCGGATCCGCACCCGCCTGACCATCAAGGAGACAGGTGAGATCAAGGAGTCCGAGGTTTACATGGGCGACTTCGCCATGATGACCGACGAGGGCACGTTCATCGTGAACGGTACCGAGCGGGTCGTCGTGTCGCAGCTGGTGCGCTCACCGGGCGTGTACTTCACCGCCGCCGAGGACCCGAACACCGGCCGCAAGCTCTTCGGGGCCAAGCTCATCCCCAACCGCGGGGCATGGCTGGAGATCGAGACGTCGGCCAAGGACCTGCTCACGGTCAAGATCGACCGCAAGCGCAAGGTCCCCGTCACCGTACTGCTCAAGGCACTCGAGCTTCAGGGCACCGAGAACGACCGCGAAGGTCAGAAGCGGGCTCTCCACGAGCTCTTCGGCGACGTCGACAACAACCCCGACCACCACTACCTGGAACAGACGCTCGAGAAGGACACGACCACCAAGACCGAGGAGGCTCTGCTCGAGCTTTACCGCCGCGTCCGTCCAGGCGACCCGCCGTCGGTTGACAACGCCCGCAATCTGCTGCAGTCGCTGTTCTTCAACCCGCGCCGGTTCGACCTCGGCCGCGTCGGCCGCTACAAGGTCGACAAGCGTCTGGGCCGCGACGAGGAGGACATCCTCGAGCGCGTCCGCCGGCGTGAGCTCCGGATCCTCGAGAAGGGTGACTTCATCGCGTTCATCCGCAAGCTCATCGAGCTGAACAACGCGCCTCGCGAGAAGCAGATCGCCGACGACATCGACCACCTCGGCAACCGCCGGGTGCGTGCAGTGGGCGAGCTCCTTCAGAACCAGTTCCGCATGGGCCTGATCCGCATGGAGCGGATCATCAAGGAGCGCATGACGATCAGCGACCCGCACACGGTCACGTCGGCGTCGCTGATCAACGCTCGCCCTGTGGTCGCTGCGATCAAGGAGTTCTTCGGATCGAGCCAGCTGTCGCAGTTCATGGACCAGCACAACCCGCTTTCCGAGCTGACCCACAAGCGCCGCCTCTCGGCCCTCGGCCCCGGCGGTCTGTCGCGAGAGCGCGCAGGCTTCGACGTTCGCGACGTGCACCACAGCCACTACGGCCGCATCTGCCCGATCGAGACCCCCGAGGGTCCGAACATCGGCCTGATCGGCAACCTCGCCACCTACGCCAAGGTCAACGAGTTCGGCTTCATCGAGACCCCGTTCCGGCGCGTGTACAACCGCGTCGCCCTGAATGAGGACATCGCGCCCAGGCTCGAGGGCCGGACGCTGCGCCGCGCCGCAGTGGACGCGAAGGGCAACGAGGTCCTGCCCGCGCACGAAGTCCTGGACGCCAAGGCGGTGCAGAAGCTGCTCAAGGCCAAGGTCGGGTCAGTCGACGTCGTGCCCTGGGTCTCCGACGAGGTCGAGTACCTGTCCGCCGACGAGGAGGACATGTACGGCATCGCCCAGGCCAACGCGGCCCTGACGCCGGACAGCACATTTGTAGACGCGCGCGTGCCGGCTCGCGCCCGCGGTGACTTCAAGATCGAGGACGTCCAGAACATCCAGTTCATGGACGTCTCGCCGAAGCAGATCGTGTCCGTCGCCACCGCGCTGATCCCGTTCCTGGAGCACGACGACGCGGGCCGCGCCCTGATGGGCGCCAACATGCAGCGTCAGGCCGTGCCGCTTCTGGTCACCGACGCGCCGCTGGTCGGCACCGGTGTCGAGTACTACGCGGCGAAGGATTCGGGCGAGATGATCGTCGCCGACGTCGCGGGGACGGTCACCGACATCGCGCACCCCAAAGAGCTGAAGACGGTCCACGCCACGCCGGTGTTCGAGATCGTGGTCAAGCCGGACGGCAGCGGGCCGGAGCGTCACTACCCGCTCCAGAAGTTCGCTCGCTCCAACCAGGGCACCTGCCTCAACCACCGCGCGGTGGTCAAGCCGGGCCAGCACGTGGACAAGGGCGACATCCTGGCCGACGGTCCCGCGATCGACAACGGCGAGATGGCGCTGGGCCGCAACGTGCTCGTGGCCTTCATGCCGTGGGAGGGCTACAACTTCGAGGACGCAATCCTGCTCTCAGAGCGAGTCGTCAAAGAAGACATGTACACCTCGATCCACATCGAGGAGTACGAGTCCGAGGCCCGCGAGACGAAGCTCGGGCCGGAGGAGATCACCCGCGACATCCCCAACGTCGCCGACGACGCGCTGCGCAACCTGGATGAGCGCGGCATCGTCTACATCGGCGCCGAGGTCCAGCAAGGCGACATCCTGGTCGGCAAGATCACGCCCAAGGGCGAGACCGAGCTGTCCGCTGAGGAGCGACTGCTGCGCGCGATCTTCGGCGAGAAGGCGCGAGAGGTCCGCGACTCGAGCCTGCGCGTGCCCCACGGCGAGCGCGGGATCGTGGTCGACGTCAAAGTGTTCTCCCGCGAGAACAAGGACGAGCTCGGCCCGGGCATCAACGAGATGGTCCGGGTCTACATCGCGCAGAAGCGCAAGATCTCGGCCGGCGACAAGATGGCGGGCCGCCACGGCAACAAGGGCGTGGTCGCCCGGATCATGCCGGCGGAGGATATGCCGTACCTGCCCGACGGCACCCCCGTCGACATCGTGCTCAACCCGCTGGGCGTTCCAAGCCGCATGAACCTGGGCCAGGTGCTGGAGACCCACCTCGGGTGGGTCGCCCACTCGCTCGGCATGCGGATCGCGACTCCCGTCTTCGACGGCGCTCCCATGGAGACGATCGTCAAAGAGCTTGGCAAGGCCGGCCTGCCACTGGACGGCAAGGTGCGGCTGCGCGACGGGCGCACCGGCGAGGAGTTCGACGAGCCGGTGACGGTCGGCTACATCTACATGCTCAAGCTGGCGCACCTCGTCGAGGACAAGATCCACGCCCGCTCGACCGGTCCGTACAGCCTCGTCACCCAGCAGCCGCTGGGCGGCAAGGCGCAGTTCGGCGGCCAGCGGTTCGGCGAGATGGAGGTGTGGGCGCTCGAGGCCTACGGCGCCGCCCACGTGCTGCAGGAGATCCTGACCGTGAAGTCGGACGATATCGTCGGCCGGGTCAAGGCCTACGAGGCGATCGTCAAGGGCGACAACACGCTCGAGGCCGGCATCCCGGAGTCGTTCCGTGTGCTGGTCAAGGAGCTAGAGGGGCTCGCGCTCGGGGTCGAGATCCTGAGCGAGGACGAGCGCCAGATCGTGCTT
>DASWDZ010000142.1:0-2090 GCA_036395015.1 Candidatus Dormiibacterota bacterium
TCCACGAAGGGCGTCGTGTCGTTGAACACCTCGAACAGCGCCTTGCTCGCCTGGCTGTAGGCATCCATGCGGGGGTGGACGACGATCGCGTGCGGGCACAGCCGGCGAGCCTGCGTCCCTCCCATCGGCGTGCGGATGCCAAACGCCTTGGCCTCGTAACTGGCGGCCAGGACAACGCCGGCCCCGACGATGACGGGGCGGCCGCGCAGAAGAGGGTCATCCCGCTGCTCGACCGACGCATAGAAGGAGTCGACGTCCGCGTGCAGGATCGTTGCGTCGTTCGGCACGAACGTATGTTCGCATCTCACGGTGACGTCAGACTAGCCCGGAGGTCAGCGCAGAGAGCGCTTCATCTGTCTGTTACGGTGGCCGCATGGGCAGGTCCGTGCTGGAGGACGCGTTCGGGCACCACGTGTGGGCGACGCTGCGTGTGGTCGATGCGTGCCTCGACCTCACCCCAGAGCAACTGGGGATCGCGGTCCCGGGAACCTACGGCCCGATCCTCGAGACGGCGCGCCACCTCGTCGGGGCCGACTCCTCCTACCTGTTCGCCGTGACCGGTGGGAGCACCCCTCTGATCGACGAGGACCACATGGACCTCTCTGAGCTCCGGGCCGCGATGGAGGGCCACGGCGCCGCCTGGTCGGGGCTCCTGGCACAGGACCTGGACCCCGACGCCATCACCGTGAGGCGCCGCGACGACGGGTCCGAGACCCACGCCCCGATGGGCATCCGCCTCGCGCAGGCGCTGCACCACGGGACCGATCATCGAAGCCAGATCTGCACCGTCCTCACGACGCTCGGCGTAGAACCACCGGCCATCGACGTCTGGGACTTTGCCGAACAGGATGGCCGCCTCGTCGAACTCCCACCCACGTCCTGACGGATCGGGCTCCCCGATCCGTCAAAGCTGACCGGGACCGGTAGCCCTGCCGATGTCCGCCAACCGCCGCTCCAGCAGGCGCCGCTCGGCGTCGTCGTGCACCAGAGTGAGGGCTCGGCGATACGCCTCGCGGGCTTCTTCCATGCGCCCAAGGCGGCGCAGCAGCTCGCCTCTCGTCGCGTGCAGGTAGCGGTAGTCCTCCAGAGGGAGGCGGTCGACGATCTCGAGACCCGCCGCGGGACCGTGCGCCTCCGCGACCGCGACCGCTCGGTTGAGCTCGACGACGGGCGAGTCGGTCAGGCTCGAGAGCTCATCATAGAGGGCAGCGATGTGGGGCCAGTCGCGCGTTTCGTCGGCGTGCAGGGACGCGATCGCCGCCTGCACAAGGTAGGGACCACGACCGAGCAGCCCCAGGCTCCGGTCGAGCGCCTCCCGACCCTCGGCGATCTCCGCGGTGTCCAGGCGCGAGCGGTCTTGGTCGGCGAGCAGCACCAGCTCGCCGTCGCGGAACCGCGCCTCCCGACGAGCGTCCAGCAGCAGCATCAGCGCCAGCAGTCCTTGCACCTCCGGCTCGTCCGGCATCAGCTCGGCGAGCGCACGCCCCAGCCGGATCGCCTCGGCTGCCAGGTCGCCCCGGCCACCGTAGCCCTCGTTGAAGATCAAGTAGACGACCGCGAGCACGGCAACGAGCCGATCGGGCAGCAGGTGGTCGGGAGGCACCCGGAACGGGATCCCGGCAGCCTTGATCTTGCGCTTCGCCCGCACCAGGCGCTGGGCCATCGTGGGCTCGGGGATCAGGAAGGCGCGGGCGATCTCGCCGGTGCTCAGGCCGCCGAGCGTCCGCAGCGTGAGTGCGACCTGCGCGTCGACCGAGAGCGCCGGGTGACAGCACATGAAGATGAGCTCGAGGCGCTCGTCTGGGAAGGTCTTCGGGTCCACGCTTTCCTCCGTCGGCTCGGGCACCCGCAGCAGGCGGGTCTTCGCGGCCAGCGTGCGATCGCGGCGGATGCGGTTGATGGCTCGGTTGCGCGCCGTCGTCACCAGCCAGGCCGCCGGGTTGGCGGGGACCCCGTCTCGCGGCCACCGCTCCGCGGCGATCGAGAAGGCGTCCTGCGCGGCTTCCTCGGCGAGGTCGAAGTCGCCGAGGAAGCCGATCATCGCAGCGAGAACACGTCCCCACTGGTCGCGGAAGATCTGCTCGAGGATC
>DASWDZ010000143.1:0-3430 GCA_036395015.1 Candidatus Dormiibacterota bacterium
CGTTTCGCTGACCTCGACCTCGGCGACATCATCGGGGTCATCGGGCCGATCTTTCGGACCAAGCGAGGCGAGATCACCGTCGAGGTCCAGTCGTTCCAGCTGCTGACCAAATCCCTGAGGCCGATGCCCGAGAAGTGGCACGGATTGAAGGACGTTGAGATTCGGTACCGCCAGCGCTACGTCGACCTCATCGCCAACCCCGAGGTCCGCGAGGTCTTTCGGGCGCGCACGAAGATCATCACCGCGATTCGGGGCCTGCTGGAGGAGCGCGGATTCATCGACGTCGAGACGCCCGTGCTCCAGGAGATTCCAGGGGGAGGCCACGCGCGACCCTTTCTGACGCATCACAACTCGCTGGACCGCGACCTCTTTCTGCGCATCGCGCTCGAGCTGCACCTGAAACGGCTGCTGGTCGGCGGCTTTGAGCGCGTCTATGAGATCGGTCGCGTGTTTCGCAACGAGGGTCTGTCGCCGCGCCACAACCCGGAGTTCACGCTCCTCGAGTCGTACCAGGCGTACGCGGACTACGAGGACGTGATGCAGCTCGTGGAGGACCTGATGGTGGTGGCGGCGATGGCCGCCGGCCGTCCCCTGCAGACCTCCTACCAGGGCGAGTCGGTCGACCTCACGCCGCCATATCGCCGGGAGCGGATGGCCGACCTGGTGCTCGAGCACACCGGGCGGCACGCCGTCGGCGAAGAGCTCAACGACCTGTTCGAGGAGCATGTCGAACCGCGGTTGCGGCAGCCCACGTTCGTGCTCGACTACCCGGTCGAGATCTCGCCGCTGGCGCGGCCGCGCGAGGACGATCCGCGGTTTGTGGAGCGATTCGAGCTCATCGTCCTCGGCCGCGAGTACGCGAACGCGTTCACCGAGCTCACCGACCCGATCGACCAGCGCGCCCGTTTCGAGGCCCAGGCCGCGATGCGCGCCGCCGGGAACGTCGAGGCGCACCCCATGGACGACGACTTCCTGCGCGCCGTCGAGTACGGCCTCCCGCCGTGCGGGGGCTTGGGCGTGGGGATCGACCGCCTGGTCATGCTCCTGACGGACCAGCCGTCGATCCGCGACGTGATCCTTTTCCCGGTCATGAAGTCGGAATCCTAGCGGTGCTCTCGCTGGAGTTCATCCGCAGGAACGCGGACCAGGTGCGGCGCGCGGCGGAGTTGAAAGGCGAGCCCGCCCCGGTCGACGAGATCCTGCGCCTGGACGGTGTCTGGCGCGGGCACCTGAGCAAGGCGGAGACCATCAAGGCCGAGCAGAACAAGCTGTCCAGGGAGTTCGCGAAGTCGCGCGACGAGACCATGAAGGAGCGGCTGCGCCAGATGGCCGGCACGGCGAAGAGCGAGCTGGCGGTCGCGGACGCGGTCAAGCGCGAGCTCGACGGCCTGTTGCTTCAAGTCCCGAACGTTTTTCACGAGTCGGTGCCGATCGGCGAGACCGAGGCCGACAACGTGGTGACCAGGGAGTGGGGGAGCAAGCCCGACCTCGGGTTTGCGCCGCGCACCCATTTCGACCTCGGCGAGGCGCTGGGGATCCTGGACTTCGAGCACGCGGCGCGCGTGACGGGTTCGCGTTTCGCGTTTCTGCTCGGCGAAGGCGCGCGGCTGGAACGTGCGCTGGTGCAGTTCATGCTCGACGTCCACACGCTTGAGCACGGCTACAAGGAGGTGTGGGCTCCGATGCTCGTCAACTCGGCCTCCATGGTCGGCACCGCAAATTTGCCGAAGTTCGCCGACCAGGCCTTCAAGGTCGAGGAGCGTGACCTGTGGCTGATTCCCACCGCCGAGGTGCCGGTCACGAACTACCACCGCGACGAGATCCTCGACGGTGACCTGCTGCCGCTGAAGTACGTGGCCTATGCGCCGTCGTGGCGGACGGAGGCCGGCGCCGCGGGGAAGGACACGCGCGGTTTCATCCGCCTGCACCAGTTCTCGAAGGTCGAGCTGGTCAAGGTCACGACCGCGGAGCAGTCGCTCGACGAGTTCGAAAAGCTGACGCGCGATGCGGAGGACATCCTGCAGCGGTTGGGCCTCCACTACAACGTGATGGCGATGTGCACCGGCGATATGGGGTTCGCGCAGTACAAGAAGTACGACCTGAACGCGTGGGCTCCCGGCCTCGACCGCTACCTCGAGGTGTCGTCGTGCTCGACGTTCAACGACTTCCAGGCGATGCGGGCCAACATCCGCTACCGGCCTGGCCGCGGCGCGGCGCCGAAGTTCGCGCACACGATCAACGGTTCGGGGCTGGCGCTGCCGCGGACGATCGACGCGATCCTGGAGACGTACCAGCGCGCCGACGGGATGATCTCCGTGCCGGAGGCGTTGAAGCCTTACATGGGCGGGGTAGAACTGATCGGAGCGCGATAATCGCTCACACCCTCGGAGGGGTGGCCGAGTCCGGCTTATGGCGGCGGTCTTGAAAACCGTTATCGGTGCAAGCCGATCGGGGGTTCAAATCCCTCCCCCTCCGCCAAATGCGCCGAGTGCCGGCACTCGCGCCTCATTTCCCTCCGTCAATGCCGCGAGCGCCGGCAGTCGCGTGGTTAGCGGCCAGGCTGGATCAGCCCATCCCTCCCCTCCGGACCTTCAGTCGATCCGCGCCAGAGCCTCAATGGGATGATGGCGCCGCTGTGGCTGCCCCACCCGCTGCCATTCGACCTATCGTCCTGGCCGTAATCAGATCCGAGGACCAGATCCTGGTGTTCAGAGGCGAGGATCCCGTGAAGGCCGAGGTCTTTTACCGTCCACTCGGTGGCGGGATCGAGTTCGGTGAGACCGGTGAGACGGCAATCCGCCGTGAGATCCGCGAAGAAATCGGCGCGGAGTTGGTTAACATCCGGCCCCTCGGAGCGCTTGAGAACATCTTCACCTATGACGGCGGCCCGGGCCACGAGATCGTCCTCTTGTTTGATGCGGATCTGCTCGACACAGAGATTTACCACGTTGAGCAAATCGCTGGATTGGAGGCAGATGGAGGAGCGCTGACCGTGACGTGGAAGCCGCTCGTCGATTTCCGGGGTGGGGATCGTTTGTACCCCGAAGGTCTGCTTTCGCTGCTCGACGCCAACCGCTGATTACTACCGCGATCCCTCAATCGAGGAGGGCCCGTCGCCCTCGGGCCACCCTCGGATTGACGTGTCGGTTGAAATCGCCGTAACCGTTCGGCCGCCTTGCTTCGTTTGGATGTCTGGTGGCCGACGTCAGCCCGACGCACCTGGGTCAGCTTTCGCCGGACGGCCGCTGGCGTTGGGACGGGACCGCATGGCGTCCGGTTTCGGAGGCGGCCCTTCCCGCCTGGTCCAGCCCCAAGCTCCGGGCGAACGCGACCTGGGCGGCCGTAGTCGCAACCCTCCTGGTCGGGTTCGTCGCTGACCAGGCCCTCCGCAACGGCAGGTTCGGTGTCGCCGCCTCTGCCACCTTCATCG
>DASWDZ010000144.1:0-6695 GCA_036395015.1 Candidatus Dormiibacterota bacterium
CATCGACTTTCACCGGCTGCACTCGGCCACCGCCGAGTACGCACCGGCCTGGCTGCATCGAGCTGCCGCCCACGCCTCGCTCAACCGCCTGCGCGGCGCGCGTCGCAGGCAGAAGCGCGAGCTCGCGCAAGCGATGGACGCAGGCGAGCAGTCGCTCGATCCTCAGAGGCAGGCGGAGCTCAACGAGGACCGGCGCCGGGTGCGCGAGGCCCTCGGCCATATGGCTCCCAAACCCGCGGCCGCGCTCGTCTTGCGCGCGAGCGGGCTCAGCTACGCCGAGGTCGCGCAAGCGCTCGGTGTCGGAATCGGTCAGATCGGAACTTTGTTGAGGCGCGCGGAGGAAACGCTGCGCAAGGAGGTCACCCGTGGAACATCTAACTGAAGGAACACTGCGGCGAATGGTCGACGACCCCGACGCGAAAGCCGGCGCCTACGCCGCGCATCTTGACGGTTGCGCCGAGTGCCAGGCGCGACTGGCATCGATCGCGGACGACGCGCGCACGATGGCAACCCTGCTGGCCGTCCCCGAGGCTCGGGTCGACGTTCGGCGCGCTTTCGACCGCGTGATGAACGCGCCCAAGGCGCAGCCGGCGCTGGGGTTGCGGTTGCCGATCGTGCGCCCGACGGCGCGTCCGATCAAGCTCGCCTTCGTGGCCGCGGTGGCGGCGGTCGCCCTGGTCGGAGCCGCCTTCGCGGCCAACGGGCTCTTCTTCCAGCCCACCAGGGTCCAGGCGGTGCCGATCACGTTGAGCGACCTCAAGGCGCTGTCCGAGCTCGCCGACTACGGCACGATGAAGTGGACGAAGGAGCCGCAGTTCGACGTGAGCCCGACCGCCCCGACGGGAAGCCTCCAACCGCCCGTGGTGTCGAAGCTGCCGGCCGGCGTGTCGACGACCGTGACCTATGGTCAGATGTCGCAGGCCATCGCCACCTTCACATTCAGCGCCGACAAGGCGAAAGCTGCCGCCGCGGCGCACGGCAAGACGCTGCCGGCAATGCCCGCAAACATGGACGGCGCGACGTTGACGATCACCGTCGGTCCGGCGGTGGGCGCGGTTTATGGGCAGCTCAGCCAGCCCACCGGCACCTCGAACGCGAGCGACATCAACCTGCCGCAGCTCATCGTCGCCAAGTCGGTCTCACCGACCGTCACCTCGACGCAGGTGAGCGCCGGCGACCTCACGAACTACATCCTCGAGCAGCCAGGCATCTCGCCCGAGCTCAAGAAGACCATCCAGGCGATCGGCGACCCGAGCACGACGCTCTTCATCCCGGTCCCGGTCGAGTACGGGACGTCCAAGGCCGTCAAGGTCCAGGGCGTCGACGGAGTGGCACTCGGCGACAACACCGGCGTCGGCTCGGCGGTGGTCTGGGTCAAGGGCGGCCACGTGTGGGCGGTCGCCGGCAGCATCAAACAGTCGGACGCGCTCGAAATCGCGAATAACCTCAAGTAGTGGCTCGCCGTTAGCCTGAGCGAGTGGCTGAGGCCGAGGTAGCAGAGAAGGCAGAGGCGGCCGTCTCCGAGGAGGAGGCGGCCGCCGGCACGCCTGCCGTCAGGACGGTCGAGCTCACCAAGCGATTTGGCCATACGGTCGCGCTCGCCGGCCTGTCGATGACGGTGCCGCGGGGCGAGGTTTTCGGATTCCTCGGCCCCAACGGCGCCGGCAAGACCACGGCTGTGAAGCTCCTGCTCGGGCTGCTGACGCCGACGTCAGGCCAGGGCTGGCTGCTCGGCAAGCCGCTGGGCGACCTCGACGCGCGCCGTCGCATCGGCTACCTGCCCGAGCTGTTCCGCTACCAGCAGTGGCTGTCGGCGTACGAGGTGCTTGCGCTCCACTGCGAGCTCGCACCTCTGCCCCGGGCAAGCTGGAAGGACGAGATCCGCACCGTGCTGGAGACCGTGGGCCTGACGGACCGGGCCGGCGACCGCGTCAGCACCTTCTCCAAGGGCATGCAGCAGCGCCTCGGGCTTGGCGCCGCCCTGCTCGGCGAGCCCGAGCTCGTCTTCCTCGACGAGCCTACGTCCGCGCTCGACCCGGTCGGCCGGCACGACGTGCGCGAGATCATCCGCGGCCTTGCGTCGCGCGGCACCGCGGTCTTTTTGAACTCTCACCTGTTGAGTGAGGTGGAGCAGGTGTGCGACCGGGTTGCCGTTGTCGACCACGGACGCGTGATCGCATCGGGCACGATGGACGACCTGCTGAGCGGCACCGCCGTGCGCGTGCGCGTCACGGGCCTGGGCCAGGCGGACAAGAACAAGCTGGCGAGCTACGGGCGCATCGATGACGAGGGCGACCAGCTGACGTTCGCCAGCCTCAATGCCGAGCGCGTGCCCGAGCTGGTGTCGACCATCGTGTCGATGGGCGGACGTGTGTATGAAGTCGCACCGCGGCACCAGACGCTGGAAGACCGATTTCTCCAGCTGCTCGAGGACGAGGAGAAGTGAACCTGCCTCCGGTGCTCGTGATCGCCCGATTGACGATCCAGGAATCATCGCGGCGGCGCCTGCTCCTGGCGCTGCTGGTGCTCACGCTCCTCGTCGTCGGTTTCTCGGCGTGGGGCTTCAACAAGATCACGACTATCACCCGCAGCGACGGAACGCCCCTCCCGCCCGACCAGGTCGCGTTCATCACATCGCAGCTGCTGATCGTGGTCACGTTCATGTTCAGCGGCGTGCTCGCCTTGAGCGCCGCCGTCGTGGCGGGGCCTCTCATCTCGGGCGAGGTCGAGAGCGGGTTGCTGCTGGCGATGCTCGCGCGGCCGGTGCGGCGGAGCGAGGTCGTGATCGGCAAGTGGCTCGGCCTCGGCGCGCTGGTCGCCATCTACGCCGCCGGCGCCGGTTCGCTCGAGCTGGCGGCGGTCGACTGGGCGACCGGGTATCTGCCGCCGCATCCGGTGCAGCTGCTCGCGTACGTCGGCGCCGAGGGCCTGATCCTGCTGTCGCTGGGGCTGTTGCTGTCGACGCGCCTCTCAGGAATCACCGCAGGCGTGATCGCGCTGGTGGCGTGGCTCGTGGGGTGGATCGCGGGTGTCGTGGGCGACATCGGGTCTGGCCTCGAGAACGAAGCGCTGGCGAACGTCGGCGTGATCAGTCATCTTGTGCTGCCTTCGGACGGGTTGTGGCGCGGCGCGATCTACGCGATGGAGCCCGAGACGTTCATCGCCGCATTGCGCGCCCTGGGCACCGCCGGCCGGGCGAACCCGTTCGCGGCCACCGATCCGCCCCCGACGTCTTTTCTCTTGTGGGTCGCGGTCTGGTTCGCGATCGTCCTCTCCCTGAGCGTCCTGAGCTTCCGCCGCCGCGAGATCTAATACCCGCGAGTGCCGGCGCTCGCGCCCTTGATGTGCGCCTCGGAGGCGCGAACGCCGGCGGACGCGCCCTTAACACGCGAGGTTGTTTCCTGCGTGAAGCCAGTCAATGCTGTCCGGCGTGGGACACAGGCCCTTCTTGCCGAAGCAGCTGCTTCGAGGTCCGTTCACGATCCATGACGCGAGGCGCGCTGGACTTACTCGCTGGCAGCTCGAAAGCCTCGCCTGGACCCGCCTGGGACCGTCGACGTACGTCTCGAGCGCGCTTCGTGACGAGCCGATGCATCGCCTGGCGGCCGTGATCCAACGACTCCCTCGTGGGGCAGCCTTCTCTGGGCTGACCGCGGCATGGCTCCACGGTATGGATGTCGCCCCCTGTGATCCCGTCGAAGCCACTGTCCCGCAAGACGCTGGGGTCTCCGCGCGAGCCGGTGTCGCGTTGCGACGTTCGGGCTTCGCCAAGGGCGACGTCGTGCAGGTCCGCGGTATGCCGGCCACATCGATCGTCCGCACGCTCGGCGAGGTCTGTGGCCGCCTGGGCCTGGTCGAGGCTGTGATACTCGCCGACTCCGCCATGCACGACCGTCGTGTGAAACTCGCTCAGCTGACGTCATGGGCCGACGCGAATGCAGGCCGGCGGGGCATCAAGAAGCTGCGCCAGGTGCTGCAGCACGTGGAGCCGGCCGCTGAGTCGCCCATGGAGTCGCGCCTGCGCATGCTTCTCGTCCTGGCCGGGCTTCCCCGCCCGAAGGCGCAGGTGTCGATCCACAACAGATGGGGCCGGTTCGTCGGTCGTCCCGACCTCTATTACGAGAAGCAACGATTGGGCATCGAGTACGACGGGGGCGTTCACCGCATGCAGCTGGCCGAAGACAATCGACGACAGAACCGGCTGCTCGAGGCAGGAGTCAGGCTGCTTCGCTTCACAGCGGGTGACGTCTTGGGGAGCCCGGAGTCGGTCGTCAGCCAGGTGCGGGCAATGCTTGCCGCGAGCGCCGGCGGAAGCGCCCTTGAAAGTGCCTCGAAGGGCGCGAGCGCCGGCAGTCGCGCCTGATGTCCTAGGGGTAGAGTCCCCGCTCCCTCGTCGCCCCGGCGACACGTGAGACCGCCTGCACGTACGCCGCCATCCGCATGTCGAGCTTGCGTTCCTCGCGCGTCTTCAGCACCTCGTTGAACGCGCGGGAAAGAATGGCCTTCAGCTTCTGGTTGACCTCGTGCTCAGACCAGAAGAACGACTGCAGGTCCTGCACCCACTCGAAGTACGACACCGTCACGCCGCCTGCGTTGGCGAGGATGTCCGGAACCAGAAAGATGCCGCGCTCACGAAAGATCGCGTCCGCCTCGGGCGTCGTCGGTCCGTTCGCGCCCTCGACGATCAGCTTGGCCTTCACGTCGCGCGCGTTGCGTGAGGTCAGCTGGTTGCCGATCGCGGCCGGCACGAGGAGGTCGCACTCGAGCGTCAACAGCTCCTGGTTGCCGATCTCCTGCGCCCCAGGAAATCCCTTCAGCGTCTTCTCGCGCGCCCGATACTCGAGCACTCTTTTGATGGAGAGACCGAGCGGGTTGTAGATGCCGCCGTAGTCCTCCGAGACTGCGACGACAGTGCAGCCCGCCTCCTCGAGCAGCTTGGCGCTGATACTGCCTACGTTGCCGAAGCCCTGGACTGCGACCTTCGTCTGGTGCGGCGCGCGGCCCAGGTGCTCGAGTGCGGCGACGGAGCAGATCGTCACCCCGCGGCCGGTCGCCTCCACGCGGCCCGCCGAACCACCGATCTCCAGGGGCTTTCCCGTCACCGACGCCGGGACCGAGTAGCCGATATGCATCGAGAGGGTGTCCATGATCCAGGCCATCGTCTGGCCGTCCGTGTTCACGTCTGGGGCGGGGATGTCGCGGTCGCTACCGATCAGGATCGAGATCTCGGTGGCGAAGCGACGCGTCATGTGCTCGAGCTCGTTGGGCGATAGCTCGCGCGGGTTGACGATGATGCCACCTTTGGCGCCACCGAACGGTATATTGACGACCGCGCACTTCCACGTCATCCACATCGCCAGCGCTTTCACTTCGTTGAGCGAGACGTCAGGGTGGTAGCGGATGCCGCCTTTGGCGGGCCCGCGGTTGATGTTGTGCTGGACCCGGTAGCCCGTGAAGATGCGTGTGTGTCCGTCGTCGAGCTTGACCGGGAAGTGGCACGTGAATTCGCGCTGGACCTCGCGCAGGACCTCGCGCAGCCACTGTTCGAGCCGGATGATCTCCGCCGCCTCGTCGAACTGCGCCTGCGCGGTGCGCCACTCGTCCGCCTCCTCGACGGCTTTCAGCTCGGTCGCGCTCACATCAGGACTGATGATCGCGGATATTCGGCGTCCGGATCACAGATCACGTTGACGCACGCGGGCAGGCCGGACTTGAAGGCGCGCTCCAGCGCGGGACGTATGTCCTCCGGCCGCTCGACCATCTCGCCGTGACCGCCGAGCGCCTCGACCACCTTGTCGTAGCGCGTCCCATGCCCGAGGTCGGCGGCCACACTGACGCCCAACATGCTCTGCATCGGGTGCTTCTCCAGCGCCCAGATCCCGTTGTTGCCGACCACGCAGACGACCGGGATTCGGTGCCTGACCATGGTGTCGAACTCCATCGCCGAGAAGCCAAAGGCGCCATCCCCGGAAAGAAGGAGTACCTGGCGCTCGGGCCGCGCCAGCTTGGCCGCCATCGCGTAGCCAGGGCCTGAACCGAGACATCCGAAAGGCCCTGGGTCGATCCACAGCCCAGGCTTCTCCCGCTCGAGCAGGCGGCCCGCGAACGATATGAAGTCGCCGCCGTCGCCGACGATGATCGCGTCGGGATCCGCGAACCGATCGACCTCGGCGATCAGGCGTGCCGGATGGACCGGCGAGCTGTCGCTCGACATCATCGCCAGGTCGCGCTTTCGCGCCGCGGACTCGGCGTCGCGCAGCGTGGCGATCCATCCCTCACGATCAGGCGCGCCGCGCACCAGGGTTCCAAGCTCGCCGATGACTGCCTTCAACGACCCGGAGATCGGCGCGCGGTCCACGTCGACATGGACGAGGCGCGTGTCTTCACCAAACACCGGCGGCTGGCCGAAGTTGAGCCGGAAGTCCAGGCGGGCGCCGATGACCAGCGCAACATCGGACTCTCGCAAAGCGTGCGAGCGCGCCCTCGAGAAAAAGAGCGGATGCGAAGGCGGCAGCATCCCGCGTGCCATGCCATTGACCGTCAGCGGCACGTGCCCGACTTCGACCAAAGCGCGCAGCTCGTCCTCGGCGCGCGCCCACCACACTCCGCCCCCGGCGACGATGACCGGCCGTTCGGCGTCGCGGATCAGTCGTGCCGCGTCGGCGACCTGGGAGGGGTCGGCCCGCGGACCGAGG
>DASWDZ010000145.1:0-21903 GCA_036395015.1 Candidatus Dormiibacterota bacterium
GGTCTCCGAGCACACCACCAAGACGCACGTTGCGCACATTCTCAGCAAGCTGGGCCTTCGCGATCGGGTGCAGGCGGTTGTACTCGCCTACGAGTCCGGGATCGTGCGCGTCCGCGGCAGAAGCTAGATGCTCCGCGGGTCCCTGGCCATAGGCGGGTTTGGCGCCAAACGTGCCTATCAAGGGCCCTTGGGTTCAAGGAGTCGATGCAACAGCACCATCTGAGGAGGTCGTTGCATGCGTCTACCGAACCGCGCGGGCCGACAGCAGTTCTGGGGGAAGGTTAGAAGCGGGCTCCCTTGGCGGGACGCTGCTCTAGCGGCTGGAGTCAGCCAGCGGACAGCGCAGCGCTGGTTCAGGCAGGCTGGCGGCATCATGCCACCCAACGTCCCAGCACAGTCGAGCCAGCGTCACCTGTCAATGAGTGAGCGGGAGCAGATCTTCGCCGGAGTCGAACGCGGCGACAGCATTCGGGCCATCGCCAGTAGCCTTGGGCGCTGGCCATCAACCGTGCTCCGAGAGCTCCGGTGCAACATGCATCAGAAATACCGAGCTCGCTCGACGATGAGGTCGGCCAAGCTGGGCCGGCCTCGAATTGAACCGTGGGACTATCGACCGAGCCATGCCCATGAGCGTGCGCGGCGTCTGGCCTCGCGGCCGAAGAGGGCCAAGCTAGCCGTCAATGCCAAGCTGCGCAAGCTGGTGCAATTCAAACTCAATGAAAAGCTGAGCCCGGAGCAGATCGCGGCCCAGTTGCGACTGCAGTTCCCGAGTCGGCCGGAGATGTGGGTGTCCCACGAAGCTATTTACCAGGCGATCTACGTTCAGGGCCGAGGCGCGTTGCGGCGAGAGCTGGCAATCTGCCTGCGAACGGGGCGGGCGATGCGCAAACCACATCGCAAGACCTCCGAGCGCCGGGGCCGAATCCCCAACATGGTCATGATCAGTGAACGTCCCCCCGAAGTAGAAGATCGCGCCGTGCCCGGCCACTGGGAAGGCGACCTCCTCATGGGCAAGGACCAGAGGTCGGCCATCGGCACACTGGTGGAACGGGCGGCCCGCTATCTAATCCTGCTGCACCTGCCCGACGGGCATGGTGCAGCAGAGGTTGAGAAAGCTATTACCGCCGCCACTCGAAAACTCCCGCAGACGTTGTGGAAGTCTCTGACCTGGGACCAGGGCTTTGAGATGCGCAACCACCTTCAGCTCAAGCTGGCGACTGGCATCGAGGTTTACTTCTGCGACCCATCGAGTCCCTGGCAGCGCGGCTCCAACGAGAACACCAATGGATTGCTCCGCCAGTACTTTCCCAAAGGCCTGGACCTCAGTCCTTACGGCCCCAGACACCTCGCCCTCGTGTCAGCTCAAATGAACCGGCGGACTCGCAAGACACTCGGTTGGCAGACTCCAGCACAGGCGCTCTACCGGCTAATGTCACAGGTGTCCCCGTCGGCAAATGTTGCGTCGACCGATTGAATCCGCCCGCCTCATTACGTGCTTTTGGATCCAAAGACACCGAATCGGTCAGCACCACCGCGCGCCCAGTCAAACTATCCGCCGTGGCCGAGGGCGGGCAGCTCGATCCCCAGACGCAGTTCCGGCAGCTGTACGACCAGGAGTTCCACTCCGTCTATCGCGCGATCCGGGCCGTGGTGCTCGACGCCGCGGCAGCCGAGGACCTGACCCAGGAGACCTTCGTCCGCGCCTATCGCGCCCGCCACCGCTACACGCCCACGGCGCCACCGGGCGCCTGGCTCCGAAGAATCGGCATCAACCTCGCCATCTCCCACCTCCGGCGGCAGAAGCTCGCCCGCTTTCTTCCCGCGCGTCTTTATGTTGCCCCCGACCGGCGGGACTACGACCGGGCCGAGGCGCGTGATGTGGTCGCCAAGGCGCTCAGCGTGTTGAGCCCGAAGCTCCGGGCGGCCGTCGTCCTTCATTACTACGAAGGGTTGACGCGCGAGGAGATCGCCGAGGTGCTCGGCGTGCCGGCCGGTACCGTGGCCTCGAGGATCGCCAAGGCGGTGGCGATCATGCGAAAAGTCATGGGCAGCGACCAGCAACCGAACGCTGCGCGTTCGAGAAGTGAAGGTGCCCTACGTGGAAGATAACTCCACCCAGGGAGGGCGACCCATGCCCTCAGAAGCAGACGTCAGCCGGGCGATCCGGGCAGAGGTTGAAACCTGGAATCCCCGGCGTGGGCCGGACTGGTCGGACTTGATGATCCGTCTTGCCGCAGCCGGGCCGGCGCCGTGGGTGATCTACACGGCGGCCAGCGCCGCCCTCGTCGTGATCCTGCTCACGGCCTTTGTCGTCGGCTCGTACCTGCAGATCGGCGCCCTCGCGCCGCAGCCGATCGACACCCACGTCCCGCACTAGCTACGTGAGGAGCTCGATCTCCTCGTAGCCGCCGCGCTTGCGGGCCGCGGCCAGGACAACCGAGGCCGCCGCCACGTCCCACAGCGCGAGGCCATGTGACTCGAACAGGGTGATGCCCGGTTGGTCGGGGCGTTCCCACATCCCGGCGACCACCGAACCCAGCTCGACGGCCTCGCCCCAGTCGAACCTGCCGGCCTCGGCCGCCTGGATCAGGTCGCCGCTCTCCATCTGGGCGGTGGCGAGCTGGTCGACGACGACCGTCTGCGCGCGCTCGACCAGCTCGGGCGGCAGCTCCGCACGATTGCGGAAGTTGGATCCCACCGCCGCCACTGTCGCATGCGGTTCGACCCAGTCGGCGTCGAGGACCGGGACCTGGCTGGTGGTCACCGTGACGACGACGTCGGCCCCCCGCACCGCCGCCTCGGGGCTGTCAGCGGCCACTGTGTTGATGCCTAGCTGGGCGTGCTGCTCGTCGGCGAACGCCGCCCGACGCTCCTCGTTGCGGCCGTAGACGCGCAGCTCCTCGATCTCGAGCACGTGCGACAGCGCGAGCGCCTGCGTCGCCGCCTGCCAGCCGGTCCCGATCAGCCCGACGGTCGCCGCGCCGGGTTGCCCCAGCGCTTTCACCGCGACCGCCGTCGCCGCGCCCGTCCGATAGGCGCCCATGAAGTCGGACTCGATGAGCGCCTGCAGCGAGCCGTCGACCCCGAACAGCACCACGAGGAACCGGACATGCCCGTTGGACACGGTGTAGGTCTTCAGCCCGCTGAGGTTCGCGCCCGGGTAGGAGGCGAACATCACGTTGAGCAGTCCGCCCGGACCGAAGGCTCGCCGCCGTGGCTCGTTCTGCGCGTCGCCTTCGCCCAGCTCGCGCATGGCCGACTCCACGGCTGCGATGACGTCCGGCATCTCGATCAGGTCCTGGACGTCGGTCTCGCGCAGGATCAGGGCCATCGCATGGAGAATAGACCGCCTATGTCCGCCCGCCCATTGAACGTCGGGCTCATCGGCCTGGGCACGGTCGGCTCGCAGGTCGCCGATCGCATGCTGTCGTGGGGCCCGCAGCTCTCGCGCCGGGCAGGAGTCGAGCTCTGCCTGCAGAAGGTCCTGGTCCGCGACGTCGGCAAGCGCCGCCCGATCGAGATCTCGAGCAATCTGCTCACCGCCGACGCGTCGGAGCTTCTCGACGACTCGTCGATCGAGGTCGTGATCGAAGTCGCCGGCGGCGACGAGCCCATGCGCTCCTACCTCGAGCGCGCCATCCAGGCCGGCAAGCACGTGATCACGGCGAACAAGGTCGTGATGGCCAAGCATGGTCCGCAGCTGCTGGACCAGGCGGCCGAGAAAAACGTCGACGTCTACTTCGAGGCCGCGGTGGGAGGCGGCATCCCGCTCATCAGCACTTTTCGCACCGACCTCCAGGCCAACCGCATCGAGAGCGTGTCCGCGGTCATCAACGGGACGACCAACTATGTCCTCGGCCGGATGGCGTCCACCGGCATGGCGATGGCCGACGCGATCAAAGAAGCGCAGGATGCCGGCTACGCGGAGGCCGACCCGACCGACGACATCGGCGGCTACGACGCGACCTACAAGCTGGCGATCCTGGGCTCGATCGCCTACGAGATCAAGGTGCACCCCGATGACATCTACCGCGAAGGCATCGACGGCATCGAGCCGGTCGACTTCCGGTACGCGCGCGAGCTCGGCTACGCCATCAAGCTCATCGCGCACACCCAGCGTCACCCAGGCCGCGTCGAAGCGCGTGTCCACCCGGCGATGGTTCCCCTCGACCACCCGCTGGCGCGCGTCGAGGGCGCCGAGAACGCGGTCTACGTCGAGGGCGACCTGGTGGGGAAGGTCCTGCTCGTCGGGCTGGGCGCGGGCGGGCGCCCGACAGCATCCGCGGTGGTGGGCGATCTGATCGACCTCTCACGCTCGATCCGTCGCGGCGTGCAGAGCCGGCCGTCCTTCAGCTTCGACGACCGGATCGGCGTGATCCCGATCGGCGAGGTGAAGACGCGCGCCTACTACCGGATCCAGGCCGAGGACAGGCCAGGCGTGGTCGCGGCGGTTGGACAGGTCTTCGCGGAGGAGGGCGTCAGCATCTCGAGCTTCATCCAGAAGGACGCCTTCTCACATGACCAGACCGCCGAGCTCGTGGTCACCACGCACCCCTCGCTCGACGCGAGCTTGCAGAGGGCGCGCGAGCGCATGGCGCAGCTCGAACCGATCCGCGCCGTCTCCTCGTTCCTTCGCGTCTTCTAAAGAGCAATCACGTGGGCGTCATCGCGCGCTATCGCGAGCACCTGCCCATCGGTCCGGCCACGCCCGAGGTCGACCTGCGCGAGGGCTCGACGCCGCTGGTGCCGAGCCGCAACATCGGCCGCGCGCTCGGCCTCGAGCACCTCTACTTCAAATACGAGGGCCTGAACCCGACGGGGTCGTTCAAAGACCGCGGCATGGTCGTCGCCGTCGCCAAAGCGCTGGAGGCCGGGCACAGGGTGTTCATGTGCGCGTCGACGGGCAACACCTCGGCATCGATGGCCGCCTACGCGGCCCGCACCGGCGCGCGCGCCATCGTCGTCGTCCCGTCAGGAGAGATCGCGCTCAACAAGCTCTCCCAGGCGCTCATGTACGGCGCCAAGGTCGTGGCGCTCAAAGGCAACTTCGACCACGCGCTCGACACGGTCCGCGACCTGACCGCTCGTTACCCGGTGGCGCTCATGAACTCCGTGAACCCGCACCGGATCGAGGGCCAGAAGACGGCGGCGTTCGAGATCGTCGACGAGCTCGGCGACGCGCCCGACTACCTCGTGCTCCCGGTCGGCAACGCGGGCAACATAACCGCCTACTGGAAAGGGTTTCGCGAGTACCAGGAGGCGGGCCGGGCAACTCGCCTGCCGCGGATGGTCGGCGCCCAGGCCGAGGGCGCGGCGCCCATCGTCCTGGGCGCCCCGGTCGCCAGCCCGAAGACGGTGGCGTCGGCGATCCGGATCGGCAACCCGGCGTCGTGGGAGGGCGCGACCTCGGCCCGCGACGAGTCGGGCGGCCTGATCGCCGCTGTGACCGACACCGAGATCCTGTCCGCCCAGATCCGGCTTGCGAGCAGCGAGGGCCTGTTCGCCGAACCCGCGTCGGCGGCGCCGCTGGCGCTCCTGATCCGGCTGGTCCAGGACGGGAGGATCGAAAAGGACGCGGTGACCGTCGTCGTGCTGACCGGTTCCGGCCTGAAGGATCCTGACGCGGCGCTGAAAAGCGTCGAACCGCCAATCGAACTCGACGGTGATGCCCGCACACTCGCTAAGGTCTTGAAGCTGTGAAACCCAATCACCTCCCGGCTTGCCGGGGAGGTCGGCCCGCGCAGCGGGCCGGGTGGGGACCGTGCGAATAAGAGTGCCGGCCAGCATCGCCAACATCGGTCCCGGCTTCGATTGCATGGCGATGGCGATCGACCTGTGGCTCGAGGTCGAGGCCAACGAGGCGGAGCGCCCGTCCTGGGAGTACGAGGGCGAAGGTGCCGACTACCTCTACGCGCACGAGAACCCGTTCACGCGCCTGAGCATGAAAGGTCGCGTCCGCAGCGAGATCCCGATGGGGGTCGGCCTCGGCAGCAGCGCCGCGGCCCGCCTCGCGGCGTCGGCGCTGAGCAGTCCGTGGGACGTCAGGTCGCACGTCATCGACGCTGGGGCCGACGAAGGTCACCTCGACAACGTCGCGGCCTCGGCGTCGGGCGGCATCCGCATCGTCTCCGAGCAGGTGGACGAGAAGCTGCCGAACCCGGGTTGGGGCCTGGCCCTGTTCGTCGCCCACCAGCCGGTGGCGACCGACAAGGCGCGCGCGGTGCTGCCGTTTGAAGTGCCCCTGGGCGACGCGACGTTCAACGCCGCGCGGACGGCGCTGCTGGCGCGCGCGATCGTCTCCAAACGCAGCTCGCTCCTGGGGCAGGCGCTGCGCGACCGCCTCCATCAGCCGCACCGCCTCCACCTCTACCCGTGGGTGGAGGAAGTGATCAACGTCGCCGAGGCTGCGGGCGCTTACGGCGCGGCGATCTGCGGCGCCGGGCCTAGCGTGTTCGCGTTCTGCGCGGCCTCGCAGGCCAACCGCATCGCGAACGCGATGGAGGAAGCCCATCCGCTGCGCGGGCGGGCCATGGTGACGAAGATCACCGACAAGGGCATGTTCCGCACGTTGTGATCGTCCAGAAGTACGGCGGCACCTCGGTCGGTTCCGCCGCCCGCATCCGCCGCGTCAGCCGGCGCATCGCCAACACCGTGATGCAGGGCCAGCAGGTGGTGGCGGTGGTCTCGGCGATGGGCCACACGACCGACCGCCTGATCACGCTCGCGAAGAGTGTCAACGCGGAGCCGCCCGCGCGCGAGCTCGACATGCTCATCGCCAACGGCGAGACCATCACGGCGCCGCTCGTCGCCATGTGCCTGCAGGGGATGGGCGTGCCTGCCGTGTCGCTGTCGGGCGCGCAGGCGGGCGTGCGCACCAGCGAGCACCACTCGCGCGCGCGCATCCGCGACATCAAGCCCGACCGCATTCTCGAAGCGCTGGGTCGCCAGCAGGTGCCCGTGATCGCGGGATTCCAGGGCGTCACCGAGGAGCTCGAGATCACCACCCTCGGTCGCGGAGGATCGGACACCACCGCGGTCGCGCTGGCGGCGGCGTTGCGAGCGGACGCGTGCGAGATCTACACCGACGTCGACGGCATCTACACCGCGGACCCGCGCGTCGTGAAGTCGGCGCGCAAGCTGACCCACATCCAGTACGACGAGATGTTGGAGCTGGCCGCGGTCGGTGCGCGAATCCTGCATCCCAGGGCGGTAGAGATCGGGGAGCTGTACGGGGTGCCCATCCACGTGCGGTCGAGCTTCCACGAGGGCGTGGGTACGATGATCGTCGCCCAGCTCCCGATGGAAGATCGCCAGCGCGTGCGCGGAATCGCGCAAGAGACGAACGTCGCGAAGATCACCGTGATCGGCGTCCGCGACCGTCCCGGCGTCGCGGCGACGATCTTCGAGCCGCTGAGCGCCGCCGGCATCTCCGTCGACGTCATCGTCCAGAACATCGGCCGCTCCGGCCACACCGACCTCACGTTCTCCGTCGCCGAGTCGGACCTTAAGGCGGCCGAGAAGCTCGTCAAGGTCGCGGCCAGGGAGGTCGGCGCGACGCGGGTCTCGTCGGCGGGCGGGATCGCCAAGCTGTCCATCGTCGGGACCGGCATGCTGGGCACGCCAGGCATCGCGGCGCGCATGTTCCGGGCGCTCGCGGACGCCGGCATCAACATCGAGATGATCAGCACGTCGGAGATCCGGATCACATGCCTTGTCGCGCGCGACCACGTCGACAAGGGCGTGCGGGTCCTGCACAAAGCCTTCGAGCTGGACCAGGAACTCGCCTGAGTGCGCTTGCGCGCAGGGGCTTAAGTGCCGGTACACGTTGCCATCGTCGGTCCGGCGGGGACTGGCAAGACCACGCTCTTCAACGCCCTGACCGCGGGCCGCGGCGCGGACGGCGTCGGCATGGTCGACATCCCCGACGAGCGGCTCGACCGGCTCGCGGAGGCCGTGAAACCGGCCAAGAAAACGCCGGCGCAGGTGCGCGTCGAGGACTCGCCACCCGGCAGTCGCGCCCAGCGCGTCGCCTTCGCGCGGCAGGCGGACGTGCTGCTCAAGGTCGCGCGCTGCTTCGGACCAGACCCGGACCCGGTGGCCGAGCTCGAGGAGTTCGCGCTCGACCTGGTGCTCGCGGATCTCGCGTCGGTCGAGAAGCGTCTGGACGTGGTCGGCAAGGAGGCGCGGGCGGGGAAGAAGGACGCGCAGGCCGAGACTGAGGTGTTGAACGCGGCCAAGCAGCAGCTCGATGCCGGCCAGCCGCTGCGCACGCTGGCGCTCGAACCCGACCAGCGCGCTCTTCTGCTCGGCATCTTCCCGGTCACGCTGAGGCCGGCCGTCTATGTCGCCAACGTTGCCGAGGAGCTCGTGCCACAAGGTGGAGAGCCGGCCGCCAAGGTTGCGAAGCTCGCGGCGGCCGAAGGGGCGCCCGCCCTCACGCTGTCGGCCCGGTTGGAAGCCGAGCTCGCGGAGCTCGACCCGGGCGAGCAGGCGGAGATGCGCGCGAGCTATGGGATCGACGAGTCGGGCCTCGGCCGGATCGCCCGCGCCGTTTGGCAGGCGGGCGGACTCATCACCTACTTCACGGCCGGCGAGCCGGAGGTCCGCGCCTGGCCGTGCGAGCGCGACGCGCCCGCGCCGATCGCCGCCTCCAAGATCCACACCGATTTCGAGAAGCACTTCATCCGCGCCGAGGTCACGTCGGTGGACGAGCTGGTGGCTGCGGGTTCGATGGACGCGCTGCGGGCGGCGGGCAAGCTCCGCGTGGAGGGCCGCGACTACCGGGTCAAGGACGGAGACGTCATCTTTTTCCGGATCGGCCGCTAGGCGCTAGCTGATCCCGTAGGCTTCGCGCGTCGGCCGCCGCAAGAGGAACACCAGGATCGGGATCCCCACCAGGACGAGCGACCAGGCAGCCGACACGATCACGGCCACCACCCAGCCCCAGGCCCGAAACCCCTTGAGCCCGTAGTAGGCGGCGCCGTGCAACACCGCCGCGACCAGCTCGAAGAACACGATCAGCACCGCCTCGACGATCAGCAGCGTGTCGACGTCACTGGTGAGACCCGCGTTCACGAGCGCCACGCGCAGCTGCTCGCGTCCGACGGGGGCGGCGAGGACGGCCGCGAACTGCGTCAGCTCGATGAGCCAGAAGATCGCGCCGGCGGCGAACAGATAGGGCAGCCAGCGCAAGCGGTTGCCAGGCGACGGTTTGCTCAAAGCCCCTTGACAGCAACTATATTCGGGGTTATAACTTCACCCGGGACACAACATATCGTAGCCAACATCCCAGCAGGTTGAGTCCCACGGCCCAACGACAGGCAGGCGGAACCCTCCCCCGGTCGCACCCCACGACCCAGCAGAAGTTCCCCCAGCCGCCTGCCTGTCCTACTCCTCCCCGGCTTCACCTCCCCACTCGCTGGGGAGGTCGGCCGAGACCGCGCAGCGGTCTCGGCCGGGTGGGGACGGTCGAGTTGGTTTTCACGCGCCTCTAGACTTGCAGATCTATGGGCCGCAAGGGCAAAAAGCGCGCGAAAGGCAAGTTCCGCCAGCCGATGCGGCCGGCAGGGCCGCTGTCATCGGTCGCGGCGGCGGGCGCCCCGACCGCAGCTCCGACCAAAGGCGTCTCTCAGGCCCGCGTCGGGGGCGACCAGGCGCTGGTCCGCGCCGTCGAGATGTCGCTTGGCGCGCGCAACCAGTACGTCAAGCAGCGCGGCGGTCGCTTCATCGTCCAGTCGACCGACCCCTCGATCCCGCTCGACCGCGTGCCTTACTTCACCAAAGACCTGGTCCGGCTCGCGGTGGTCAGCATGGCCATGCTCGTGCTGCTCGGAATCGGATCGTTGACCGTACCGCTGATCGTCAAGTAACCGGGCGGAAAACCGGGGTCTAAACGCTAGAGTTTCGACTCGCTGTGGCAGTCCGAACCAGCGACGCCGCCAGCGCCGCACTCAAGCAGACCGTCCGCCGGCGCGGCTCGGCGAAGCTCGCGCATCAGCATCCCGTCAACGTCATCCACCACGAGCAGGCCACGGTCGGCGAACAGCTCGCGGACAGCATCGCCGCATTCATCGGCTCGTGGCGATTCCTGATCATCCAGACCGGGCTCGTCGTCGCGTGGATCACCATCAATACACTCCAGGCAACCGGCCGCATCCACATCGACCCCTACCCGTACATCCTGCTCAACCTCGCCTTCTCCACCCAGGCCGCTTACACGGGCCCGGTGCTTCTGCTGGCCGGCAACCGGCAGTCGCAGAAGGACAGGCTGACCCTGGAGCACGCCGCCCAGGAGGCTGACAAAGCAGACCGCCAGAACGTGGAGATCCTGCAGGCGATCAGGGGGGTCACCGACTTGACCGAGCAGAACACCGAGACGACGATCGCGATCCTGCGCCACGTCGAGACCCTGGTCCAGGAGCACGTCAACGAGATGATCGCGGCCGGGAAGCGGAGGAAAACGCCCCGAACGTAGACTTCGCCGCGTGAGGGTCGTTCTTTTCACCGGCAAGGGTGGCGTCGGCAAGACGTCGGTCGCCGCCGCGACCGCGGTCCGCTGCGCCGCCGCCGGTTACCGCACGGTGGTCATGAGCACGGACCCGGCCCACTCGCTCGGCGACTCGTTCGATGTCGAGCTTGGGAACGAGGCGACGAAGGTCGCGGACAGCCTGTGGGCGCACGAGGTCTCGTCCCTCCACGAGATGCAGCGCCACTGGACGAAGCTCCACGACTACGCGGTCGAGGTCTTCTCCACGCAGGGCCTCGACGAGGTGCTCGCCGACGAGGTCGCCAACCCGCCCGGCATGGACGAGGTCGCGTCCCTCATGTGGATCAAGCACTACGCGCAGCGCGCCGAGCACGACGTGCTGATCGTCGACTGCGCGCCGACCGGAGAGACGCTGCAGCTGCTGACCTTCCCCGACGCCGCCAAGTGGTGGCTGGACAAGATCTATCCGTGGTCGAGGCGAGCGATGCGCGTGGCGCGCCCTGTCCTTCAGCCGATGATGAAGATGCCGCTTCCGTCGGACGAGGTCTACGCCTCGCTGAAGGACCTGCTGCTCGACCTCGAGGGCATGCGCAAGGTCCTGACCGACCCCGAGACCACGACCGTGCGCATCGTCCTCAACCTCGAGAAGATGGTGGTGAAAGAGGCGAAGCGGGCCTACACATATTTGAGCCTGTTCGGCTATGTGACGGACGCGGTTGTGGTGAACCGACTGCTTCCAGGCGAGCTGCACGACGAGCTCTTCCAGAAGTGGCAGCGCATCCATCACCGCTACCAGCGCGAGGTCGAGCAGTCCTTCGCCGGGATCCCCATCTTCAACGTGCCGCTCTTCGACCGTGAGGTCGTGGGGCAAAAGATGCTGGCGCAGATGGCGCAAGCCATCTACGGCGACGACGATCCGTCGCGCCGGTTCGCCACGTCCAACCCTCAGCGCATAGATAAGGAGGGGGCGGACTACGTGCTCAGCCTCAAGGTGCCGTTCGTCGACCGCTCAGCGGTCGACCTCAGCCGCCACAACGGCGATCTCTACGTGACCGTCGGCAACTACCGCCGCGAGATCACGCTGCCGCGCGTGCTGGAGCGCCGCGACACCGCGGGCGCCTCGATCGAGGACGGTGAGCTTCGCGTGCGATTCGCGCCGCGCGCCGCCAGGCCTGAGGCCGCCAAACAGTGACTCGCGACGGGGAGCGAGTCATCGAGCTCATGAACGAGCTCGGCTCGCGCGTCGGCAACGTGCTGTCGGACATGGTGCCTCCGGCGGCGCAGGTGCACCTGCTCAATGCGCAGCGAGAGCTGATCACCGCGTTGCTGCTCATCTATGAGCACCGGGTGGGGCCGGCGCCGGCGTCCACTCGCGTCCGCCGCGCCCGGACCAGGCGGCGGACGACGAAGCGCGACCGCAAGATCCCGATCGAGTGAGATCCCCACGAAATCTGAGGCTTCGCCGTGATTTCGTGGGGGCCCCTGCATGAACCTCGTCAACCTCCTCATCGGGTTGCTGGTGCTGGTGCCGGCGCTCCTGATCGCCATCCCGCTCCACGAGATGGGCCACGCGGCGGCGGCCTACTTCCAGGGCGACCGCTCGGTGCGCTACTTCGGCTACTTCAACCTCGACCCGCGGCGGTTCCTGGATCCCTTCGGAGTGCTCGCCGTCTTCCTCGCCCTGGTCGGATGGGGGAAACGGGTTCCGATCCAGCCCAACCGCATCAACACCGTGCGCCAGAAGGTCATCTTCGAGCTGGGCGGCCCGGCGGCCAACCTGCTGGTGGCGCTGGCCCTGGGCTTTCTCCTGCGCGCCGTCAACCGCGCAGGGCTGCCGGTCTCGTTCGAGATCGGTCCGGGACTGCTCGGCCTCGTCCTCTACGTGATCGTCTTCCTGAACCTTTCGATCTTCGCCTTCCAGCTGCTGCCGATACCCGGGCTGGACGGCTGGAACGTGGTCGAGGCGATCTTCCGCGATCGCAACCCCCGCTTCTTTTACGACGTGGCCGTACGCAAGCGCGAGGTCTGGGCGGGCTGCGTGGTCGTGCTGCTGGTCTTCCAGTTCTTCCAGGGCTTCAACCTGCTCAATGTCGTGATGACGCCGTTCTTCCAGCCCGCGAGCCTAATCTCAATAGGCGAATGCGACGGGTATCGAGTCCCAGGGCTCACGGGCCTGTATCCCTGCCTGCTGTAGGCACGCTCGTCAACGAACCCGCCTATGCCGAGCTAGTCAAGCAGCACGGCCGGGCTCGCGTGGTGGCTGCGATCCGCGAGCAGATCGCGGCGGAGCGTGAGGGTGCCGACGGAGGTGCCGAGCGTGTGGCCGCGGTGTCGGCGCGCCTCCAGTCCGCGATCGCGCCGAGGCTGCGCAAGGTCATCAACGCCACCGGCGTGATCCTCCACACCAACCTCGGCCGGGCGCCGCTGTCCCAGGCTGCGATCGAGTCTTTGAGCGTCGCCGCCGGCTACGGCAACGTCGAGCTCGACCTGGAGACGGGCAGGCGCGGCGAGCGGGCAAGCCTGGTGTCGGGCTTTCTGACCGCCCTGTTCCAATCCGAGGCGGCGCTCGTCGTCAACAACAACGCCGCCGCCGTGCTGCTCGCCCTCACCGCTCTATGCAAGGGCAAGGAGGTCATCGTCTCGCGCGGCCAGCTGGTCGAGATCGGCGGTTCGTTTCGGATGCCGGACGTGATGCGGCTTTCAGGTGCGCGGATGGTCGAGGTGGGGACGACCAACCGCACCCGCGTGTCCGACTACGAGTCGGCGATCACCGCGCGAACCGCGGCCCTGCTGCGGGTCCACACCTCCAATTTCCGGGTTACCGGGTTTGTGGAATCGGCATCGCTGGGCGAGCTGGCCGAGGTCGCGACGAAGAACAGCCTGCTGCTGATAGATGATCTTGGAAGCGGCGCCGTCGACCCCATCGCCGACGAGCCTACGGTCGCCGAGTCGCTGCGCCACTGCGATGTCGTCACCTTCTCCGGCGACAAGCTGCTCGGCGGCCCGCAGGCGGGCATCGTGGTCGGCCGCACGGATCCCATCGAGAAGATGTCGCGACACCCGCTGGCGCGTGCGCTTCGAATCGACAAGCTGACGCTCGCCGCTCTCGAGGCGACGCTCCGGCAGCGGCTGACGGGACGGGCTGGCGACATCCCGGTCGAGAGGATGCTGCGAGCGCCGGTCGAGGAGTTGCGCCGCCGGGCTGGATTCTGGTCGGTGAAGCTCGAAGACCGGGGCGTCAAGACCTACGTCGTCGTCGGCACCTCCGAGGTCGGTGGAGGATCTATGCCGGGCCACGAGCTTCCGACGGTGTTGCTTGGGATCGAGGGCCCCGCCTCGCGCATCGCGAAGGCGCTTCGCCAAGGCGACCCGCCTGTGATCGCGCGCATCGAGAAGGACACATGCTGCCTCGACCCGCGGACCGTGCTCAAGGGCGAGGACGAGACGCTCATCGATGCGGTCGAGGCGGCCGTCGCGAAGACCCACAGGTGAGCTTCGTCGTCGGCACCGCCGGCCACATCGATCACGGCAAATCGACCCTCGTCAATGCGCTGACCGGGATCGACCCGGACCGGCTGGAGGAGGAGAAGCGGCGCGGGATGACGATCGACCTCGGCTTCGCGCACATGACCCTTCCCAGCGGACGCGAGATCGGCATCGTGGACGTACCTGGGCACGCCCGCTTCATGCGCAACATGCTGGCCGGGGCGCATGGCCTCGACGCGGTGTTGCTGGTGGTGGCCGCCGACGAGGGTGTCATGCCGCAGACGCGGGAGCACCTGGAGGTGGTGGACCTGCTCGACGTGCGGCGCGGCATCGTGGTCGTCACCAAGGCCGACCTTGTCGACCGCGACTGGCTAGGGGCGGTCGTCGAGGAGGTGACCGGCGCGATCGAGGGCACCACGCTCGAGGGCGCCGAGATCCTCCCGGTCTCCGCGGTGAGGGGCGACGGGCTGCCGCAGCTCATCGCCTCGCTCGACGCCCTGCTCGAGGCCGCCACGTCCCGGCCTGACACTGGACGGCCTCGGCTGCCGATCGACCGCGTGTTCACGATGAGCGGCTTCGGCACCGTCGTCACCGGCACCCTGGTGGACGGCTCGCTCCGGGTCGGAGACGAGATGGAGGTAATCCCGTCCGGCCGGGTGGTGCGGATCCGAGGCCTGCAGCGCCACAACGAGAAGGTCGAGTCGGTAGATCCGGGCAACCGGGTCGCGGCCAACCTGAGCGGAGTCGAGAAGAGCGAGATTGGGCGCGGCGACGTTCTGGCGCGCTTGAACACGATGGCCCCTGTGCGTCGAATCGATGCGACCCTGCGTGTTCTCGCCTCGGCCGCGCTTCCGGTGCGACACGGCGCGGAGCTCATGCTGCACACGGGCACCAGCGATGTCGCCTGCCGGGTGATCGTGCTCGAGGGCGACGAGATCACTCCCGGTGCCAAGGGCTGGGTTCAGCTCTACCTCGAGCAGCCGATCGCGGCGGCCGCGCAGGACCGCTTCGTGCTGAGGGTGCCCAGCCCTGCGGTGACGGTCGCGGGAGGGAGCTTCGTCGATGTCTCGCCGCGCAAGCACGCGCGACACGACTCGGCCGTGCGCGAGCAGCTCGCGCGCCGGGCCGCCGGCGACGTCCTGGAGCAGGAGCTGCGCAAGTACCCGCGAGGCGTGACGGTGTCGGCGCTGCTGAAGGCGACGGTCTCGCCGCAAGCCGACATCGCAAGGCTGCACGCGCGGCGCCTCGGCGACTGGCTGTTCAGCGACGAGGCATGGAGCTCGATCGCCTCACGTGCCGCTCGCGAGCTCGAGACCTACCACAGCGCTCATCCGTTACGGCCCGGAATGGCTCGCGAGGAGATGCGCAGCCGGCTGGGCGTATCGCCGGCGTCATTTCCCTCCGTCATCGCCGGCCTTGTCGAGGACGGCAAGGTGGTCGAGCGCAACGGGTCGCTCGCGTCCCCAGGTCATCGCGTCGAGCTCGCCTCGAGCGGGCCGCAGGCCGATCTCATCAGGCTGCTCGCCGCCAGCGCTTTCACGCCTCCATCGCTTCCCGAGGCGATGCGCCAGAGCGGCGCGAGCGAAGAGCTGGTGCGCGCGCTTTCTCAGCGGGGCGACATCGTCCGCGTCAGCGACGACGTCGCGTTCACGAAGGACGCTTATGAGTCGGCGGTCGAGATCGTCAAGGAGCTGATCGCCGCGAACGGCTCTCTCACAGTGGCCCAGCTGCGCGACCGCATCGGCGCGAGCCGGAGGCCGGTGCTTGCCCTGCTCGAATACCTGGACGCCCAGCGCGTGACGCGCCGCGTCGGAGACGCCCGCGTACTGAGGTAGAGTTCCGAGACCATGCGCATCGCGGACATGCTCAGACGCGACCGGCCGACGATCTCGTTCGAGTTCATGGCCCCACGCGACGAGAGCGAGGTCGACGTGCTCGAGCACACGGTCGCCACTCTTGCCGGCCACGCGCCGGATTGGGTCTCGGTCACGTATCGCGTGCGTACTGGCGAGAAGACCCTCGAGCTGGTGACTCGCATCAAGCGCCACTACCACATCGAAGCGATGGCGCACCTCACGTGCGCGAACACCGCGGACCGCACCCGGCAGATCCTCAACTGGATGGAGCGCGAGGGGGTCGCGAACGTGCTCGCGCTGCGGGGCGATCCTCCGGTGTCTGGTCAGCCGTTCGAACCGGTGGACCCACAGCTCACTCATGGGAGCGACCTCGTCTCACTGGTCCGGCGCGGCGGCTACAGGTTTGGCGTCGGTGCTGCGTGCAGCGCGGAGAAGCACCCGGAGAGTCCCGACCTCGAGCACGAGTCCCGCTACATGAAGTTGAAGGTCGAGGCGGGCGCCGACTTCCTGATCACGCAGCTCTTCTTCGACAACCGTTTCTACTTCGACCTCGTCGCTAGGGCGCGAGCAGCCGGCATCACGGTGCCGATCGTGCCCGGCTTGATGCCCGTACCGAGCCGGCGCTCGCTGAAGGTGATGAGCACCATGTCAGGGGCGACCGTGCCGCCTGCGCTGCAGGCCGCGATCGACGAAGCACCTGATGACGATGCGATTCGAGCGATCGGCGTCCAGCACTGCATGGCCCAGTGCGTGGAGCTCCTCGAGACCGGGGTGCCCGGCCTGCACTTCTACACGTTCAACCGCGCCCGGGCGCCGGTCGAGATCCTCGCCGCCCTGCGCGGCCAACAGCTCCTGGCCTCCTAGGCGAGTTGGCTCCCTCTACCCTCGGGGAGAGGGCCGGGGAGAGGGGCTTAATCAGCCATTACGCTTTACCGCGCCATGCTGGCCGGAATCGACCTCGGCGGGACCCAGGTCCGCGTCGCGCTCGCGCGCTCCGACGGCCGCCTGGTCACGAGCATCAAGACCAGGACCGCACTCCTGCCGACCGCGCAGTCCATGGTCGACTGGGCCGCGACCGAGATCGACCGCCACCGCGGTCGCGAGAAGGTGCGCAGCATCACCATCGCCGCGCCGGGTCCGATCGACGTCAAGCGCGGGGTGCTGGTCAACCCACCGAACCTGCCCTGGCAGAATGTCGCGCTGGCGGCGATGATGGCCCGCGCCACCGGGGCCAAGGTCCAGCTCGCCAACGACGCCGACATGGCCGGGCTCGGAGAGTTTCACCACGGCGCCGGCCGGGGCACGCGCAACATGGTCTACATCACGTGGTCGACCGGCGTCGGCGGCGGCCTGATCATCGACGGCAAGCTCCACCGCGGCGCCCACGGCACGGCCGGCGAGATCGGGCACATGATCATCGACCCCAACGGCCCTCTCGACAACTGCGGCCAGCGCGGGTGCCTCGAGGCTTTCGTCAGCGGCACCGCGCTCGCGCGCGAGACCGGACACCCGGCGTCGGAGCTCTTCGCCGCTGCCGCGCGCGGCGACCAGAGCGCGCGCATGGTCGTCGAGCGAGCCGCCCGTTACATGGGCGTGGCCCTGATCAGCCTCACCAACGCGCTCGACCCCGAGGTCTTCGTGATCGGCGGCGGCGTCTCGCGCTCGTGGGCGCTCGTCCAGCCGACCATGCTCGAAATACTGCGCTCGTCACCGTTCATCAAGCCCGCACGCCGGCCCTACCTGCGCCGTGCCCGACTGGGTGATCGCGCCGGGCAGGTGGGAGCCGTGGAATGGGCGCGCCTGAACCAGTGAGGCTTGGCCGAGAGACCTCGGCGAGAGATTCGGCGATCCAGGTGGTCCAGATTCGGGCGAAGCGACGAGCAGCGCAGCGAGCGCATTGGAGATTCGTGAGCGAGCCGCGCAGGAGCTGAGCCCGAAGATGGGCCGCATGGGCGCCGAAGATCCGTCGAGGGCCTCTCCGACCGAGCCTCTCACCGAAGAGGAGCTTCTCAGCCTCCTCAAGCGAACGGCGGACGACCTCGGCCTCCAGGCGTGGGTGGTCGGTGGCTACGTCAGGGACAAGCTGCTCGGCCGGCCGCACCCCAACCCCGACGTCGTCGTCGAGGGGGACTCGCTCGCCTTCGCACGGCGCTTCGCCGAGCTGGCCGCGGCGCCGCCCCCGGTGACGTTCGAGCGCTTTGGCACCGCGCAGGTGACCCTGCCGGGCCACCTGGTCGAGTTCGTCACCGCGCGCGCCGAGTCCTACGCGCCCGATTCGCGCAAGCCGGAGGTCCGGCGGGCGAGCCTCGACGAGGACCTCCGACGCCGCGACTTCACGATCAACACGCTCCTCATGGACCTGGGCGGCAAGGTTGTCGACCGCCTGGGCGGCCGCAAGGACCTCGAGGCAGGACTCCTGCGGACTCCGTCCGATCCGAGACAGACGTTCAGCGACGACCCCCTGCGGATGCTGCGGTCGATCCGCTTCGCCGCCGAGCTGGGCATGCAGCTCGCGCCGGATCTGATGCCGGCGATGCGCGAGCTGAAAGGGCGGCTCGCGCCGCCCGTCATCTCCGCCGAGCGGATCAGCGACGAGCTGCGCAAGATGCTCGCCTCGCCGCGGCCTCAGCAGGCTATCGAGCTCCTCGACGAGGCTGAGCTCCTCGAGGTCATCCTGCCCGAGATCGCGGCCTGCAAGGGCGTCCCTCAGACCGGCTACCACACCCACGACGTGTTCGGGCACACGGTGCTCACCGTGGCGGCGACGCGGCCGGACCTCCTGCTCCGGGTGGCGGCGCTGTTCCACGACGCCGGCAAGCCGCAGACGGCGAAGGGAGACGGCACGTTCCTCGGCCACGAGGAGGTGGGGGCCGAGATGGCGCGGCGCGCCCTCGAGCGGCTGCGTTTCTCGCAGAAGGAGATCGAGGTCGTCACCGGCCTGGTCCGCCTGCACCTGCGGCCGGTGTTCTACAAGTCGGAATGGACCGACGGCGCCGTGCGCCGGCTGGCCCGAGACGCGGGGCCCCTGCTCGACCGCCTGATGGCCCTGGCCAGGGCGGACATCGCCGCCTCCGCCTACCCGGAGCCGGAGAAGCTCGACGAGCTGCAGGCGCGGCTGGACGCCGTCCGCAAGGAGCTTCCCTCGCGCCTGGCACCACTGATCTCCGGCGAGGAGATCATGCGGATCCGCCGCATCGGTCCAGGTCCGGAGGTGGGAAGGATCAAGCAGAAGCTCGAAGAGCTGGTGCTGGACGGCGAGATCCGGCCCGAAAAGGAGGCTCTCATCGATTACTTGTCGACGCATCAAGAGATGTAGTCACCGGCTCGGCAGCCGGTATGCTGCGCGAGGAGGGAGCCGCCGTTTGGGGAAAACGGGGCGGCCAGGGAGGAATTGAGATGGCGGAAGCCGCAGTGGAGACGGCTGGCACAGCCAGCACGAATGGGGGAAGCGACCCGATCGTTTTCGAGCAGAAGGCCACCGTGCTGGCCCGTGACGACAGTCTGTCTGGCAAGCTCAACCTGAAGGGCCCTGGGCAGGTACTCGGCAACTTCAGCGGACAGATCGAGTGTGACGGCGACCTGATGATCGGTCCCGAAGCCCACGTCGAGGCCGACATCCGCGGGGCCCGGATCACGGTCTCCGGGCTGGTGAAGGGCAGCGTGATCGCCAGCAATCGCCTGAAGATCACGAGCACCGGCCGCCTGGAGGGCGACGCCACCGTCGGGGCGCTTGTGGTCCAGGAGGGCGGCGTGCACTACGGCGTCATCCGGGTCCACCCGGAGGGCATCCCGGACACGCCGCCGGAGCGGATGGCGTCTGTGCCTGCGCAGTCGACGGTCGTAACGTTGAGGGCTGCGCCGAACGCAGTCGGTAAAGTCAGAAAGTTCTGGGGTGAGTTCTTCTAGACGACCTGAGAAAAAGCCGTCCCGGGCTCGAGGCCAGCAGCCCCGCGCCCGGGCGGCGACCCCACCCAAGGGGCGCAGACCGGTTGTCATGCCTGCGGCGAAGCAGACGGCCAAACCCACCCCGTCCTCGCAGCTGCCCACGCCCAAACCTTTGCCCGCCAAGCCCGCGGTGCCCGCCCCCCGGCCTGGCATCCGGCTGGCCGGCTCGGGTTCCTCCCGGCTGACCATCAAGCCGAGCCCCCCGACCGGCCCTCGGCCGGCGTTGGAGCTGTCGACCAAGGTCCGCCCGGGCGGGTCGCGTCCGCTCAGCGAGGTCGAGCTCGACGAGGACGAGGTCCTGATCGACGGCTTCGACGCCCTGCTGCGCGACCAGAGGGTGCGGGTCACAGCGGTCCTCGAGCGGACTTGCGTCTACGTGGACCGGGGAGGCGACCGCCGGCTCGCGCGCAAAGACGACCTGTGGGTGGAGGCTGACAAGCTGCCTATCCGGCGGCGCGGCATCGGCTAGCTTTCTTTTCTGAATGATCGAAGAGCCCAAGATCAATCGCAACCTCGCGCTCGAGCTCCTGCGCGTCACCGAGGCCGGGGCGCTGGCGGCGGCGCCGCTCCAGGGCAGGGGCAACAAGGATGCCGCGGACCGCCGGGCGGTGGAGGCCATCCGTGAGTCGCTGGCGTCCGTCGACATGCGCGGCACGGTCGTGATCGGCGAGGGCGAGAAGGACGAGGCGCCGATGCTCTTCTTCGGCGAGCAGATCGGCAACGGCCTGGAGCCGGAGGTCGACGTTGCCATCGACCCCATCGAGGGGACGAGCCTCACTGCGTCGGGGCTGCCAGGGGCGATCTCGGTCGTCGCACTCTCAGAGCGCGGAACCATGTTCACCACCCACGTCCATTACATGCAGAAGCTCGTGGTCGGCCGCAAGGCGCGCGGCGTGATCGACCTCGAGATGCCGGTGGACTGGAACCTGAAGCGGATCGCCAAGGCCGAGGGGCTGCCGGTCCAGGAGCTCGCCGTCGTCGTCCTCGACCGCGACCGGAACAAGGACATCATCGCCCAGATCCGGGAGGTGGGAGCCCGGATCAAGCTCATCTCCGCCGGCGATGTGGCGGGCGCCCTGGAGGCCGCGCTCGAGACGCGTTTCGGGATCCACTGCATGATGGGGTCCGGCGGCGCCACCGAGGGCGTGCTCGCGGCCTGCGCGATCAAGACGATGGGCGGCGACATGCAGGCGAAGCTCTACTTCCGCAACGACGAGGAACGCGAGCTTGCCGCGAAGGAAGGCCACAAGCCCGACAAAATCCTGTGCATCGACGACCTGTGCTCGGGCAAGGACGTGTTCTTCGCGGCCACGGGCATCACGACCGGAGAGCTCCTGAAGGGCGTCCGCTACGAAGACGTCTATGCGTTCACCCAGTCGATGGTTTTGCGCTCTGCGTCAGGCACCATGCGCATCGTGGACGCCTATCACCCGATCGATAAGCTCCGGGTCAAGGGCCTTCTCCCCGAACAGGTTCGAGTCCGCTGAGCGCGACCGAGGCCGGGCAGTTTCTGACCGCGGCCGGCAAGGTGCTGGGTCCCGCGCAGTGGGAGTGGATCGCGACCGCGCGCATGGTCTCCCGGAAGCGGCGGTCGAGCCAGGCGGTCGAGGAGGTGCTGGACGGGCTGCTCTCGGGCGCCGACCAGGCGATGGTCAACGCGTTCACGACCGGGTTTCGGGTCACCCAGGCCCAGGCCTCCATCGGCAAGCACCTGCACGACAGCGCCGCCGTCGCGGCCGCGCTGGAGTCGGCGCAGGTGGTAGCGCTGGGGATCCTGGTCCGCGAGCAGCTGACGCCGGCCCAGTTCGAGGCGGTCTACCGGCCGTTCGCGACCGTGCTCCCGGGCCCCGCCTACCGGCCGCCGGGACCGATCGACCAGCAGATCGCCGGATTTCTGAAGTTTCTCCCCACCCTGAAGGGCGAGACCGAGGCCGAGGTCTCGGCCGTGGCCAAGGTCCTGAGCCAACTGCCGAGTGCGCCGCCGCCCGGCGCGCCGGGAGCGGTCGGGGTGGTCAGGCTGCCGGCCGGCCTGGACCCGGCGGCGAACTACACCTCAGCCTGGAAAGAGGTGATCAACATGGCCAACCAGAGTGGGCGCACGCATAGCTTTCGCGCGATGCAGGACGCCGC
>DASWDZ010000146.1:0-6214 GCA_036395015.1 Candidatus Dormiibacterota bacterium
TGCCGGCGTGCTTCAGCGACTCGATCACGCTGAGGTACGCGTCAGGCAGCGCGATGTACTTGCCGACGATCGCGATCGGCACCGTCGCGCGCGGGTGCTTGATTCTGTCCACGAGCTCGATCCACTGCGAGTGGTCGGGGACGTGCGCGGCCTCGTCCAGCTCGAAGTGCTTGGCCATCACCTTGCCGAGACCTGATGCCTCGAGCATCAACGGGACCTCATAGATCGACTCCACGTCGGGAACCGACACGACCGCATCGCGCGCCACGTCCGTGAACAGCGCGATTTTCTCCTTGAGGTCATTATCGATCGGCAGTTCGGAGCGGCAGATGATCGCGTCGGGCTGGATACCGATCGCGCGCAGGGCCTGCACCGAGTGCTGCGTGGGTTTGGTCTTCATCTCCTGGCCGCGCACCACCGGGACCAGCGAGCAGTGGACGTAAAACACGTTCTGCCGGCCGAGATCGTTCTTCAGCTGCCGGATGGCCTCCAGGAACGGGAGGCTCTCGATGTCGCCGACGGTGCCCCCCACCTCGACCACCACCACATCGGCCTGCGGGTCTTTGGAGGCGCGGAGGATCTTCTCCTTGATCACGTTGGTGACGTGCGGGATGACCTGCACCGTGGCGCCGAGGTAGTCGCCGCGCCGCTCGCGCGCGATCACCTCTTGATAGATCTTCCCGGTCGTCACGTTCGAAACGACGGTCAGGTTCTCGTCGACGAACCGCTCGTAATGCCCGAGGTCGAGGTCGGTCTCCGCGCCGTCGTCGGTTACGAACACCTCGCCGTGCTGGTAGGGGCTCATGGTGCCGGGGTCGACGTTGAGGTACGGGTCGAGCTTCTGGAGGGAGACGGTCAGGTGACGGGCTTTGAGGATGTTGCCGATCGAGGCCGCCGTGATTCCCTTGCCAAGGGAGGAGACGACACCGCCGGTTACGAAAACGTACTTCGACATAGACGACCCTCCTGGCGGTTTTTCAAATGTTACCTAGAAAGGCGGTCGGATTAAACCTTCACCTCTGCCCTGGGTTCCAGAACGACGACCTTGGTCTCGTACTCGCTGACCGACGACCTCTGCACCGACAGCTTCGGCTGCGGCTCGGACGTGGTCACTCCCATCTCCCTCAGGAAGCGGTCGAGGGGGTCGAGCTCCAGCTTCAGGCCGGGGATCGCGTAGTGCATCGGCACGACGTAGCGCGGTTCCAGCTGGCGCACGACCTCGGCCGCCTGCGCGCCGTTGATCGCCGAGCGGCCGCCCACCGGCACCAGCAGCACATCCGGCGACGCGACGGCCTCCGCCTCCGCGTCCTCAAGCTTGTGCCCGAGGTCGCCCAGGTGACAGATACGCACGTCGTCGATCTCGATCAGGTACACCGTGTTGCGCCCGTGCCTGGCGCCCTTCTCCGAGTCGTGGTAGGTCGGGACGCCGATCACGCTCACGCCCGCTATCTCGTACTCGCCAGGTCCGCGTATCTCGTACGCGCCGTCGCGCACGACCTGTGTGTAGTTGTGGTTGTCGTGCTCGTGACTCACGGTCACGACTTCGGCGTCCATGCGCCCGAGCTTGAGCCCGATCGCCGGAGGGTACGGGTCGGTGACCACCGCCGCGCCTCGCCCGCGCAGCCGGAAGCAACCGTGTCCGAGCCAGGTGACATCCAATGCGTTCTGCTCTCCTACATCCTTTCTGGCGCGCTCACGCCCATGAGGTCGAGCGCGGTCTTCAAAGTGTGACGCGCGGCGCGGCAGAGCTCCAGCCTCGCCCTTGTCAAGGCGGGATCGTCGACCACCACACGGTGCTCGCTGTGCGCGTTGCCCGCATGGTAAAAGCGATGGACCGCCGTCGCGAGGTCGTGCACGTAATAAGGAATACGGTGTGGCTCGAGCATCCGTGTCGCGTCCTCGACCACATCGGGCCAGAAGGCGAGCTGGCGGGCCACGTCCAGCTCCCACGGTTGCGTCAAGAAGGTGGCATCTGCATTCTCCGGCAACCGCTGATGCCGCTCACTGGCCGCACTCTCGACGTTTGTCAGCCGGGCATGCGCGTACTGCGCGTAATAGACGGGGTTCTCGTTGCCGTGCGTGACCGCAAGCTCGAGGTCGAACTCGATCGTCGTGTCGGGCGACCGCAAGAGATAGAAGTAGCGCACCGCATCGCTGCCGACCCGATCGACCAGCTCGTCGAGGGTGACAAATCGCCCGGCCCGCTTCGACATCTTGCCTTCCTTCAGGTTGACCATCTGGTGGAGGATGATCACGAGCTTCTGCTCGTCGAATCCGAGTGCGCCCGCGGCGGACTTCATGCGTGGCACGTAACCGTGGTGGTCGGCGGCCCACACCTCGACCACGCGGTTGTAGCCGCGTTCCTCGAACCGGCTCAGCAGGTAACCGAGGTCGGACGCGAAGTAGGTCGGCTGGCCGTTCGCCCGTATCACGACGCGGTCCTCCTCGTCGTCGGCGGGCTCGCCGAACCACAGCGCACCCTCGCGCTCTTTGATATGGCCCGACTCGCGGAGGCGCTCGATCGCCTTTTGAGGGAGGCCTGCTTCCCAGAGCCGGTTCTCGTAGTACCACTGGTCGTAGCGGACGTTGACGCGCGCGACTGTGGCCTGGATTCGCTCGACCATCTTGTCGATGGCGTACATCCGCAGCTTCGGTTCGGCCTCCTCCTCGGGGAGCTCCTCGATCGCTGGCAGGTCGTGCCGCGCCATCTCCGCCAGCTCTCTGACGTAGTCACCGGTGTAGCCGCCTTCGGGCGGTTCCTGTCCATGGAGGCGCGCGTAGACCGATGCCCCGAAGCGGCGGGTCTGCGTGTTGTCGGAGTTCACGTAGTACTCGCGCTGGACGGAATGCCCCGTGAAGGCGAGAAGCCGGCAGAGTGAGTCGCCGAGCATGACCCCGCGTCCGTGGCCGATATGGAGCGGCCCGGTCGGGTTGACGCTGCCGAACTCTACCTGCAGGCGCTCGCCCCGGCCGATGTCGCGGGAGCCGTAGCGCGCATCGATCCGGCTCACCAGGCCACGCAGCCACTCGTCGGTGAGCCTGAAGTTGACGTAGCCACCCGCGGATTCGGCGGTCGCGGCGCCGTCTGCGACCTCGATCGTCTCGGCCAGCCGCGCCGCGATCGCTTTCGGGTCCTGCCGGAGCGGCCGGGCCAGCTTGAGGCCGGCCGAGCTGGCGTAGTCGCCGTGCGCCGGCACCTTGGCGCGTCCGAGCTCCAGGTCCGGAATCTCGCCTTCGACGCCCAGCTTGCGCACCGCGTCTTGCAGCGCCTCGTGGATCGACTCGCGGACGCCACCCGACATGACCGAGGTCATTTAAGCGGGGGTGCTCATGCGCAGGTCGGGTGCTGGTTGGTCAGGGTCAGCTCGGCCTGGGTCGAGGTCGCCGCCCTCGAGTAGGTGACGGTGACCCGCTGGTTGGGACGGAACCGGGAGCGAAGCAGGAGCGAAAGCGGGTGCGCCGCGTCGACCTTTACGTCGTCGACCTGGGTGATCACATCGCCCACCTTCAGTCCGGCGGCTTCGGCCGGCCCGCCACCCTCCACCGTGAGGACCTGGGCGCCTTCGGGCAGCCCGTTCAGCGCGGAGTTCTCGAGGGTGACGTCCGCGGTGGTGGCGCCCATCGAGGCCACGACCACCTGCCCGGTGGTCAGGATCTGCTGCACGACGTCCTGGATGTCGGCGACGTTGAGACCGAAGCCGGCGAGCGCCGTCGGCGACTCCATCGCGATGCCGACCACCTGGCTGCCCACGTTCAAGAGCGGCCCGCCCGAGGTCCCGTCGTCGATGGCGGCGTTGGTCTGGATGGTATCGCTGAACTGCAGCGTGCGGCCGACGTTGAGCGGGTCTTTGACCGAGGCCACCCGGTGCATCGCGCTGACGTAACCCGGCGTGATGGCGCTGCCTTCGACCGGTCCGCCGACGGCGACGATGACCTGGCCCTGGACCAACGCTGCCGGGTCGGCGAAAGAGAGCGTCGGCAGACCGCTGACCTTGTCGATCTTGATCACCGCCACCCCGACCTGGCAGTCGTAGTCGACAAGCCGCGCCGGATGTGGAGTCGAGTCACCGGGAACGAGGACCGTCATGCCCGTGGCGCCGGCGATCACGGTGATGTTGGTGACGATGTAGCCGTCGCTCGTCGCGAGGTAACCGGAGCCGCGGACGGCCGACGGCTGCTGCTGGGTCACCACGCTGACCACCGCCGGGCGCGCCTTGGCCGCGGCCTGGACGATGGCGGAGTCCTCCGTGAGGGTGATGCCCGGCCGCAGGTTGACCTGCTGGGGATTTGTCCGGGACTGGGCGCGCAGGATGACCAGGGTGACGCCGGCGGCCACGAGCGCGGTCACGAGAAGCCCGGCCGTGATGGCCAGGAAGGGACGCATCAGCTGATGCTAGTCGGGTGCCTTTAGCCGCCGTTCGCGAAGGGGTCGACGGGGTACCAGGTCATGACCAGCTGGCGGTTGGGCTCGAAGCCCGCCGAGCGGTAGAGCCGGACCGCCGCCTCGTTGTCGCCGCGGGTCCAGACGTAGGCGAGGGTCACCCGGCGCTCAGCGAAGAGGCGGACCGCCTGGCGGACCAGCATCTCGCCGATGCCCTGGCCGCGGTGGTCTTCGGCCACGTAAAGCTCGGCCACCTCGCCTTCGAGGCCCGTTCCCGGGTCGTAAAGGACGATCCAGCAGAAGCCGACGACCTGGCCGCCTTCGTCGCGCGCCGCGAAGATGACGTTCTCGCCGCGAAAGGCGGACGGGATCTGGGCCAGGTGCCGCTCGATCTCCTCGCGAGGCAGCTGCGGGTGGTCGGTGTAGTGGACCTGTTCGCTGAGGTGGAGCTCGACGAGAAGCGGCTTGACGAGGGCATAATCGCCGGCCGCGAGTCGTTCCACGTCGAGAGTTCGCATCCCCGACCGATGTTAGCCTGTGTTCTCGCGCGAACGCTAAATTTTTGGTCGATCGCGACGCGATTTCTTCGCCGACGTAGCTCAGCTGGCAGAGCAGCCGCCTCGTAAGTGGCAGGTCGTGGGTTCGAATCCCACCGTCGGCTCCAGCCGGACTTGCGTCAGCGGTTGGTCGGCGAGGCCAGGCCGGCGGTCTCACGCAACGCCGGCTCGATGCGATCCGCAAGGGTGGGGTCGGCGAGCCGCGCCTCGACGAGCAGGCGGTTCACGACGCCATGAACGCGCGCCCCAGCTCATCCCGGTCCAGGGACCGGACCAACGTCTCCTCGAAGGGTCGCGCGACCTCGGACGGAAGCTGGTCGACGCCACGCGCCTCTGTGACAGGGAGGCCGTGTCGGAGACAGGCCAGAGCAAGGATCTGGTCCCTGAGCCAGCTGACAAAGAACTCGGCGCTCCAGAGTTTTCCGCGCTCGAGCGACGACCTGACGTGGAGGGCGAGGAGCCAGGCCAATCCAATCAAGCCTTCCGCCGTCGCCGGCGAGGGCGGCGGTAGGTCTGCGGCTTCACCGAAGGCCAGACGGAATCTTGGCGAGCGTGCACCGAACTCGGCCTGAGGAGCGACCGCGATGTCCACCTGCAGGGTGCTCGGGAGCAGGAACACGCGATAGATCCAGCTGGGCACCCTCACGTCGACGTGGTGGCGGGCATCGAACCGCCGGTACATCAGGTCTGTGAAGTCGGCCAGGACGCTGTCGACCGAGGAGCCCTGCCTCACTCCGAAGGCAACATCGACATCCGACCACTCATCCTGGGTCCCGCCCGCCGCCGAACCTGTGATCGCCCCGCCCGAGATCCGTGCGTCCGACTGGGCCGCCTCCAGGATCGCAGCCCGCACCGCGTCCCGCTCTTTGGCCGAGAACACGGCGGGATTCTATGGCTAGGGCACGTCGCGATTTCGCGCGTTTGCCGGCACTCGCGCCCTTGCGACGTCCCCGAAGGGCGCGACTGCCGGCGGTCGCGCGTTTGCGGCCAGCGACAGGAGCAGTAGCGCCTCGGCCAAGAGGATCGGGATGGCCAGCACAACCAGGGCGAGCTCGAGCAGCGCGTAGCCGACGACCAATAGCCCGACCTGGAACGCTGTGACCTGCGAGCGGATGAGCAGCCAACCCGCAACCACGAGTACCGCGAAGTCCTGGAAGCCCACGTACGGTGTGAAAAGCAAGGACGCCACGATGCCGGTTGCGATCGGGCGCGCCGGACCGGAGCCGCGCTGGCGCCAGGCCGCGACGACGGTCACCGCGACCACGAGTGCCTCGAC
>DASWDZ010000147.1:0-6203 GCA_036395015.1 Candidatus Dormiibacterota bacterium
GTTTAAAGCCGACAAGACGTGCACGTGTGAGGTCGAGTGGGAGGAGACGGGCACCGAGCTCGGTTCCCTGTTGGTGAGCCCTTGAGACTCTCCGCGGAGATCCTCCTCCACGGCTTCGGCCAGCGCTTCGACCTGCAGGTCCCGCTCTACCTTTATCTATTCGCGGCCTGCGGAGTCGTCTTCCTCTCGTTCGTGCTCGTCGTGCTTTTCGCCGGCGATCCCAGCGGAACTGCGGGGACGGGATATCCCCGCCGCGTGGTGCCGTGGCTGACGCGTGTCGCCCGTTCTCCCTGGCCGCGGATCATCGGCGGGGCGATCGGGGTCATCGGCCTCTTGATCGTCGTCGTCGCGGGCTTCTTCGGCTCGAGCGTCGCGTTCTACAACCCCGCCGAGTACGTCGTCTGGATCTACTTCTGGGCGGTCGCCGTGATCCTTTCCGGCCTCGTCGGCAACCTCTGGTACCTGCTCAACCCGTGGGCCGCGCTCTACCACCTCGTGGCCCGGCTCGTGCCGCTGCGCCCGGCGTGGAAGCTCCCCGACGTCGGCGTGTGGCCGGCCGCGGCCGCCTACTTCGCCTTCGCCTGCCTCGAGCTGACCAGCGGGATGGCGAGCCGGCCGCAGATCGTGGCCTTCGCCGCGGTCTGCTACACGGTGATCACGCTGGCCGGAATGTCTCTCTTCGGCCGCAACGCCTGGCTCGAGCACTGCGAGGCCTTCACGGTGCTGTTCGGGATCGTCGGCCGGTTCGGGCCGGTCGAGGCCGAGCGCGACGACAAGGGCGAGATCCGGGCCGTCTACCTCAGGCCCTGGGGCGTCGGCCTGCTCAAGCCGTTCGAGAGCGGCTGGGACCGCGTCGTGTTCGTGATCCTGATGCTCAGCACGCTCGCGTTCGACGGCATCACGTCGACCCCCGCCTGGCAGGACTTCACGATCTTCCTCGAGCCGTGGTGGGAGCCGTTCGGCCCGTTGGGATTTTTCGTCGAGCGCACCTTCGGCCTGGTCCTGCTGACGGTGACCTTCCTGCTGGTGTTCACCGCTTTCATGGAGGCGGTCATCTACCTTGGCCAGGGCAAGGTCGACGTGCGGGCGACTGTGAGCGCGTTCGTGCTGACGCTGGTGCCGATCGCGCTGGTCTACAACGCGGCGCACAACTACACCTACATGATGGTCTACGCCCAGTACGGCTTCCCGCTGCTGAACGACCCGCTGCAGAAGGGATGGCACCTGTGGCCCGCGATCGCGTCGTTCAAGCCGAGCTTCGCCCTGGCCCAGGCCTCGACGGTGTGGTACGCGCAGATCGTGCTCATCGTGCTCGGCCACGTCGTCGCCGTCCTGCTGTCGCATTTGCGCGCGAGCGGCGTCTTCAAGACCGCCCAGCGAGCGCTGCTCAGCCAATACCCCATGCTGTTGCTGATGGTCATGTACACCTTCACGAGCCTGTGGATCCTGGCGCAGCCCATCACCCGCGAGACGTGAACAGCAAGCGCGCGAGAGACATGCGCTGGGCGCCGGTCCGCAGGCCCGTTGCGCGGACGCCCGTCTGGGTCGGCCCCGCCGCGGTCGCGGCCCTTCTGGCCGTGGTGGTGGCGGCCTTCCTCGTCTATCGCTGGTACACGACGCCGCTTCCGGTGAAGACGCCGCCGGGCGACGAGACGCAGCAGGTCATCGCCCAGATCACGAGCCTGCCTGCCTCGGAGTTCGAGAGCATCGGCCAGGGCACCGCCAACAACCTGCTCAAGCCGGTGACCGGGACGCCGCTGACCGGTGCGACCGGCAAGCCCGAGGTCTTCTACCTGGGCGGCGAGTTCTGTCCTTTCTGCGGCGCCCAGCGCTGGGCGCTGATCATCGCGTTATCCCGTTTCGGGACGTTCTCCGGTCTCACATCGTCGGCTTCGGCGGCGGACATCGAGTTTCCGAACACGCCCACCTTCACGTTCCACGGCGCCACCTACACCAGCCAGTACATCGACTTTCGCGGCCTCGAGACCAGCGACCGCGAACGGAATCCGCTCGACACACCGACGCCGGCCGAGGACCAGCTGTTCACCAAGTACAACCCCCAGAGCAGCATCCCCTTCGTCGACATCGGGAACCGCTACGCCTTCACGGGCGCGATGTACTCGCCCGAGGTGCTCGCCGGGCAGAGCTGGCAGGCGGTCGCCGACGAGCTGAAGGATCCCAACTCGGTCCATGCCAAGGCGATCATCGGCTCCGCCAACCTGCTGACCGCGGCGATCTGCAAGATCACCATCGACCAGCCGGCGGCGGTCTGCTCGAGCCCGACCATCCAGGGCCTGGAACAGAAGCTGGGCTAGTGCCACGGCTGCAGCTGGCCGCGGTCGCGGCCAGCGTGGTGGGGGTCGGGGTCTCGATCTACCTGACGATGGTCCACTACGCGGGCATCACGCCCGCCTGTCCGGTGTCGGGGACCATCAACTGCGAGGCGGTGCTTTCGAGCTCGTACGCCGTCATCGCCGGGACGTCGGTGCCGACTTCGGTCGCGGGCATCGTGTGGTTTGGAGTCAGCGCGCTGCTGTGGGGGTGGCGGTTCGGGCCGGTCCACCTGGCGTGGTCGGCGGTCGGGCTGCTGACGGTGCTGTACCTGGTCTTCATCGAGATCGTGCGCGTGGGCGCGATCTGCCTGTGGTGCACGGCGGCGCACGTGCTCGTGGTCGCGATCGTGATGATCGCCGCCGTCATGACCGTCTCCCCCTCGGGGAGAGGGCTGGGGAGAGGGGCTTAAGTGGCAATCACCTGGCCCCTCGACCCGACCGTCTACGCCGGGCTGCTCGTGCTCTACCTCGGCCACGCCTGGCTCGCGCGGCGCGTCACCGACGCCGGCCGGCAGCACACCGTCTACTTCCTGGGCGGCCTCTTCACGGTGTGGCTCTCCCTGGAGACCCCGATCGACACCATCGCCGACTACTACCTCGACAGCGTGCACATGCTGCAGCACGTCCTGCTCGGCTTCGTGGCGCCGCCGCTGCTGCTGCTCGGCGTGTCGCCCGAGATGGCGGGCCGTCTGCTCCGGATCCCGGGTCTGCGCCTCGCGACGGAGCCGGTCCCCGCGCAGCTGATCGCGGGCGTGGTCATGGTCGTTTGGCACCTGCCGGCGCTGTACGACGCGACGCTGCGCAACGAGGAGCTGCACATCCTCGAGCACGTGATGTTCATCGGCGCCGGGGTAGTCCTCTACTGGCCGATCGTGCGCGCGACGGCGATGCACGCGCGCTGGCAGATGTCGCCGGGCGCCAGGCTCGTCTACATGCTGCTCGCCACGCTGCCGCAGGATGGCGTGGCGCTGGTCCTGATCTTCTCGCGCACGCCCTTCTACGAGTTCTACACGCACGCGCCGCGGCTGATCCAGGGTTTCACGGCCCTGATCGATCAGACGATCGCGGGCGCGGTGCTGATGGTGTTCGGCAAGGTCACGCTCGGGATCGCGGCCGGGGTGGTGTTCTTCCGCTGGTTCGGCGCCGAGCACCGCGCCGACCGGACGCGCGCCGTGAGCAGTTGAGGCGATTCGCGCCCACTGCCGGCACTCGCGCCCTTCGACAATCCGGCAAAGGCGCGAGTGCCGGCACTCGCGGATTCTGCCCGGCCAGCGCCTAGAATCCGCTAAGGGTGCGGTACGTCGAATCCATTCTCGACCTGGTCGGGAACACGCCATTGGTCCGCCTGCACAAGGTGACCGCGGGCCTCAAGCCGACGATCCTGGCCAAGCTCGAGGAGCTGAACCCCGGCGGCAGCGTCAAGGACCGGATCGGCCTGACCATGATCGAGGAGGCCGAGCGCACCGGCCAGCTGCGGCCGGGCGGCACCATCATCGAGCCCACCTCTGGCAACACCGGCCACGGGCTCGCCATGGTCGCCGCCATCAAGGGCTACAAGATGGTCTTCGTCATGCCGGACAAGATGTCGGCCGAGAAGATCAGCCTCCTCAAGGCCTACGGCGCCGACGTTGTCGTCTGCCCGACCAACGTCGAGCGGGAGTCACCGCAGTCCTACTACTCGGTGGCCGACAGGCTCGCCCGCGAGATCCCTGGCGCCTTCCAGCCCAACCAGTACTTCAACCCGCGCAACCCGGAGGCCCACTACCGGACGACCGGTCCTGAGATCTGGGACCAGACCGAGGGCAAGGTCGACGTCTTCGTGGCCGGTATGGGCACGGGGGGCACGATCAGCGGCGTCGCCAGGTACCTGAAGGAGCGCAAGCCCTCGGTCCACATCGTGGGCGCCGACCCCGAAGGATCGCTCTACTCCGGCCAGATCGCGCCCTACAAGGTCGAGGGCGTGGGCGAGGACTTCATGCCCGGGACAATGGACATCAAGATCGTCGACCAGATCGTGCAGGTCACGGACAAGCAGTCCTTCGTCGCCGCGCGCCGGCTGGCGCGCGAGGAGGGGATCCTGGTCGGCGGCTCCTCCGGCCTCGCTCTCCACGCGGCGATGGAGGTGGCCCGCGAGCGCGGCGCCGGCGAGGTGATCGTCGTCCTGTTTCCGGACACCGGCCGCAACTACCTGAGCAAGTTCTTCAACGACGAGTGGATGCGCCAGAACGGCTACCTGGCGCGCCTGGGTGCGGTACGCATCCGCGAGGTGATCGCGTCGCACCCCAAGGGCCTCCCGCAGCTCGTGACCGTGGAGGCGGGCAAGTCGGTCGGTGAGGCGATCGACCTCATGCAGCGCTACGGCATCTCGCAGCTGCCCGTGGTCGAGGACGCGAACGGACACGGTGTGGTCGGCGCGCTGCAGGAGCGGACCCTGCTCGACCGCGTGTACCGCGACCCGGCGGTCGTCACCACCAAAGTGTCGGCCGCGATGGACGCGCCGCTCAGCCAGGTCGCCGTCGATTCCTCGCTCGACGACGCCTTCGAGCCGCTGCTGCGCGGCGAGCAGGCGGTGCTGGTGATCGACGGTGACGAGCCGGTGGCGGTGATCACGCGCGCGGACCTGCTCGAGTTCGTCGCTCATCGCGGACGGGGTTAGCTTGCCCGAGAGTCCCCACCCGCCCGGGCCGGCTTCGCCGGCCGGGTCACCCTCCCCGGCGAGCCGGGAGGGGAACTGGGGATTCTCCACGCGCGCCCTGCACATCGGCCAGGGGCCTGACCCCGCGACCGGCGCCGTCGTCCAGCCGATCCATATGGCGACCACCTTCGCCCAGCAGGGCGTGGGCAAGCACAAGGGCTTCGAGTACGGACGCTCCGGCAATCCGACGCGCAACGCGCTCGAGGAATGCCTCGCCGCGCTAGAGGACGCCAAGCACGGCCTGGCCTTCTCCTCAGGACTGGGCGCCGAGACCACCCTGATGCTGCTGCTCAACCCGGGCGACCACGTCGTCTACATGGAGGACGTGTACGGCGGGACGTTCCGCCTGTTCGACAAGGTGCTCAAACGCTACGGCCTCACGTTCACCGGCGTCGACGCGAGTGATGTCGACAAGGTCGAGTCCGCAATGACCGACCGCACGAAGATGGTCTGGCTCGAGTCGCCGACCAACCCGCTGCTGCGTATCGTCGACATCGACGCCGTGAGCGAGATCGCGCACAGCCGCGGCGCGATGGTTTGCGTCGACAACACGTTCGCCACGCCATACCTGCAGCAGCCGCTGCACCTCGGCGCGGACGTTGTCGTCCACAGCTCGACCAAGTACCTCGGCGGCCACAGCGATGTGGTCGGCGGCGCGATCATGCTCAACGACGACGAGCTGGAGAGGCAGCTGCGCTTCCACCAGAACGCCGTGGGAGCGGTGCCCTCGCCGTTCGACTGCTGGCTCCTGCTGCGCGGGGTGAAGACGCTGGCGCTTCGCGTCGAGCGGCAGAGCGCGAACGCCATGGACCTCGCCACCGCGCTCGCGCGCCACAAGGCCGTGAAGCGTGTCTACTACCCGGGCCTGGACTCGCATCCCAACCGATCCGTCGCCGCCCGCCAGATGCGGATGTTCGGCGGCATGGTCAGCTTCGAGGTGGCCGACGAGGCGACCGCGTTCCGGACGCTGGAGCGGCTGAAGATCTTCGCCCTGGCCGAGTCGCTGGGCGCGGTCGAGTCGCTGGCCGAGCACCCTGCCCGCATGACCCACGCCTCGATCCCGGCCGCCGAGCGGCAGCGTTCCGGGGTGGGGGATGGGCTGATCCGGCTGTCGGTCGGGGTCGAGGACGCCGGCGACCTGATCGCCGACCTGGAGTCGGCCCTGGCCTAGAGGC
>DASWDZ010000148.1:0-24532 GCA_036395015.1 Candidatus Dormiibacterota bacterium
AGCGCCGGAGGGGCTCTTCATAACTCCTCCCCATTCATGGGGAGGTGGCGCGAAGCGCCGGAGGGGCTCTTCATCCCCTTTTTTCGATGTGCTCGCGCGCAGCGCGCAGCAGCGTCCGCTCGAAGTGGTGGCGCACCAGGACGCCGCTCGCCTCCAGCAGCTCGTTGAAGGTCTGCAGCAGCTTGCGCTCGGCGGCTTCGGTCTCGCCGCCTTCGGCCTGGATGCGCTCCCGCACGTGGCGGTCGAAGAGATCGACGGCCTGCCTCGCGGTTCTGTCCATGGCTGCCGCGTGCTCTTTGCCGAGCTCCATCAGCGCGCCAAGGGGCACGCCTGCAGCGATGAGCTTCATGCCGGCGGCGATCGCCTCCAGGTCGTCGGCGGGGTAGAGGGGCTCGTCGCCGCCCGTGATGGGCACGAGCAGACCGGCCTGCTGGAGGCTCGCCAGCAGCGGCTCGGCCACGCCGCTTCGTTCGGCGAGCTCGGCCAGGGTCAGGGTCTGCGGCGCGCTCGGGTGGGTGACCGCGGCGACCAGCGCCTCATCGGACGCCTCGAGCTCGCCCGCCAGGAAGCGCTGGATGACGGTCAGGGTGAAGCCCTGCTGCTGGAGCTCCTTGATCCTGCGCAGTCGCTCGACGTGGGAGTCGCCGTACCACGTCACCCGGCCGTCCCGCCGCGGAGCGTCCAGCAGTCCTTTGCCCTGATAGAAGCGGATCGTGTCCACGGCCACACCGGCCGTGCGCGCCAATTGTTCGATCCGATACTCCATGAGTACTTACTCTAACGATCGCGGGCAGTTCGGTTTGGCGCCAAAAGTGCGGAATCCGAGCCGAATTCGGCCCCTCTGGCGTCAGGAGTGCGGAATCGGCGCTAGCCGTACGTATCCCAGTAGTACATCCGGTCGAGCCACCCCGGGTCGGCCCGGTACGCCCGCGCGAAGAACTCCACCGAGTCGACGTAGTCGTAGCTCAGGTTGTAGTGCCAGATCGCCGTCCGCATGTCGTACGGCGCCCCGTAGTGCTGCAGGTAGCGAGCGGCGGCGAGGATCGACGCGTGCGGGTCCATGATGTTGCCGCCGTTCCCGTAGTTCGCCCACGTCGAAGGCAGGAACTGCATCGGCCCCATCGCTCCGGCTGACGAGGGCCCGTTGACCCGTCCGAACTTGCTCTCGATGTAGTTGATCGACGCGAGGTAGCTGGCGTCGATGCCGTAGCGGTTCTGCGCCTCCAGGTAGTAGGAGCGCAGCGAGCTCAACGGCGCCGCGTCCGTGTACAGGCGCGTGTAGTGAGGGTTCACGAGGTAGTACTCGTCGATCCCGGCCAGGATGTAAAGCGAGTGGAGGCCGGCGATGGAGTCGCCGAGCGGCCCCTGCACCGAGGCCGGCAGCAGCGGCATGACCGAGCTCTGCACGCTCGCGTAACCCGCCACCTCATAGATGCGCGCCTGCTCCTGGCGCGCCGCCCGGCGAAACGCGTACCTCGCGGCGCTGAGCGCGAGCTCATGCCGGATGATCTCCGTCAGCCCGACCGGTTCTTCGGCCGCCAGGGCGCGAAGTCGCGACGTCGCCTCCTGCATCCCGAGCTCGGCGGCGATGATGCGTGCGGCCTGGTGGTGCGCGTTCGGGCCCTCGCCCGGATCGCGCGCGCCGGCCTGCACCGGCCACGTGGCGACGAGGAAGGCAACCAGCACCGACGCGATCCGCCGTGCCCTCAGGCGGTCTGCTCCACTTCGACCATTGCCGCCTCGATCTTGAGTGGCTCGAGGACCGGCGGCAAGGGAATCTCCTCCGGGTACGGGTCCTTGTCGGTCGGCTCGCGCAGGTTGACGGAGTCGAGCAGGCCGCCGATCTCGTCGCCCACCAGCTCGCCCTGCGCCATCAGGGCCTCGGCGGCGAGGTCGATCGCCTCCTTGTTGACGTACATCACGCGCCAGTCGTCGATGTAGGCGGCGCCCAGCACCTGAGCGACCGCCTGCCGCGAGCGTGGATTGGCGAGCGCACGGCCCGCCGGGCTTGCCCCGGAGAGCTCGCTGTCGGCCATTGTCGCCGCAACCGAGATCAGATACTCGCCGATGCTGACTGCGAGGCGCGACAGGTGAGGCGGAAGTGGGTCGGGGCCCATTCCCCAGACGCCAATCATGATCGCTGCCTCCTGGGTGGCGGTCTCCAGGTCCTGGCTGACGCCCGTCGAGTTTTCGCCGTAGAAGACCCGCTCCGCCGCGATCGCCCCGAGGCCGTGCCGCAGCTCTCCCGCCATCTGCGACCGGAACTTTGAATACTCCTCTTCCTTGTCGACCGCGCGGTGATGTCCCAGCGAGCCGGTGCGTGCTTTGATCGACAGCCTCACGGACACCTGGTCGGGGAGGAAGAATCGCGCGGCGACGGCGTGCCCGAGTTCGTGCCTTGCGACCGCGACCTTTTCGCGCTCCGTGTACACGATGGGATGCGCAAGCCCAGCCTCGATGTTGCCCATCGCCTCGCGCACATCGCGCCAGTTGAAGGCATCGCGTCCTGCCTCGAACGCGTACATCAGCGCGACGGAGGTGGCCTGCTCGATCATCGCGGGGGAGTATCCGTGCGTGACGCGCGCGAACTCATCGCGGCGCGCCGGGGTGTCGAGATCTGGATCATGCTTCTTCTTCGCGAAGTAGAGGTCCGCGATGTCCTTGCGGTCTTCCTTGGTCGGCATCCGGAAGATGATCTGGCGACCGAAACGGCCCGGCCGCACGACGGCCTCGTCGAGGACCTGGGGCCGGTTCGTCGCGCCGACGAACAGGATGTTGTAGCGAGGGGCTTTCAGGATCGGGATGCGCAGCTTGATCCGAGTGCCGTTCGCGCCGATCTGCCTGGGCAGGAAGAGCCCGTCGAGGCTGATGTTGACGAAGCGCCGTCCCATCTGCTTGAAATAACCGGGGTTGTCGACGCCGTCCATCATCACCAGCAACGTGTTGAGTCCCAGCTGACCTCCACCGAAGAAACCACCCATCCCGCCGCCGCCCGCACCGCCACCCATGCCGCTCCGGCGGTTACCGAGCGCGTCGAACTCGTCGATGAAGACGACGCTTCCGCCCCAGCGCTTGGCGCGGCTCTTCGCGGCGCGCACAGTCATGAAGACGTTGAGCGCGTCCATGCCCAGGAACATGCCCTGGAATGAGGACCCCGAGGTGATGATGATCGGCACGTGCATCGAGGACGCGATGCCCTTGGCCAGCATCGTCTTGCCGGTGCCGGGAGGTCCGACCATCAGTACGCCGCGCTCGCGCTTGCCGCCGGCGCGCACGTAGTTCCGGCCCTGCTCCATGAGGCGCAGGATCCTGCGCATCTCCTCGACCGCGGACTTCTGGCCGCGGACGTCGTCGATGCTGACGTCGTAGTTGGCCTCTCCCGGGTCGACATACGTGCGCCCGATGCGGCCGTAGATGAAGAAAGCCCCGAAGAACAGCATGAAGTTGGCGATCATGATCACCAGGAAGTACAGGAGCTGCGGGATCGCGGTGCCGAGGATGCCGGGCAGCGCGTCGAGTGCTTCCAGCGGGCCAAGGCCGAACAGCAGGAACATGCCGGCGAAGTAGATGGCGAAAAGGATCGTTAGGGTTCTGATGCGGCGCCAGAACAGGGCCCGATTGGTTTCCAGCGTCCGTTCGTCCTGGTCGGCCTCTGGCGCAATCCGCTCGCTGAGGATCAGCCACCGCTTGAAAAGGGTCAGGATGCCGCGGCAGACCAGCATCGCTAGGACCGCGTAGACGATCGACCACGCGATGCCGAGCTGGAGCGCGATCAGCCCGAAGGCAAAGGCTGAAGCGCCGACGAAGAGCGTGAAGATCCAGAAGATGATCACGGCGGGGTCAACTCACTATACGGCCTGCGGTTTCGGCCGGCCGCTGCTGAGGGCGAGTCAGCATGAACGCGGTGACCAGGATGCCCGCCCCGAGCACCAGGTCGCCCGGGCTGTAGGCACCCCAGAGCGGGCTGCCGGGCGAGATCACGGGGAGTCCGATCCAGTCACCAAGCCAGTTGAGATGCGTGCTCGACGTCATCGCCGTGTACACCGCCACGCCGGGCCGGACCGGCGCGACCGAGGAGGCGACCGGCATGCGTCCGCCATTGGCCAGGATCACGACGAGGTTGAGGGCCGCACCGAGGGCGATGATCCACAGCCCGCTCAGCCTCGTGATGTTCAACACGATCCACGCGACCAGGAGCACGAACACCGCCGCGTACACGTACTGAACGCCCTCGACGCTGCGAAGGGGCGTCAACACCGTGATGAGCCTGACCGCCAGCGCCACGAGCACGACCCAGATCCAGCGCAGCCTCTGCACCTGCTGCAGGCCCTGCAGCGACCCGCCCGTCGCCAGGCCGCCCGCGATTCCCAGGAAGATCGCGAGCACGTTGATCATCGGCTACTCGGAGGCGAGTCGAGAGGCGGCTCCCGCCAACACCTTGACGCCGACTGGCAGCGCGGCCTCGTCGATGCGGAACGTCGATGAGTGGTGCGCCGGCGCGGTGTCGCCGTCCGGTCGCGCGCCGAGCATGAAGTAGCAGCCAGGGATCCGGGTCAGGAACTCCGCGAAGTCATCGCTCACCGTGAGCGGCCGGCCGAGAAGACTCGCCCTGTCGCCGATCAGCTCTTCTCCGACCTCGAGCACCTTGCGCGTCACGTTTGGCTCGTTCATCAACGGCACCGTGCCGTGCACCAGCTCGACGTCGGTCTGCACCTCGAACTCGCTCTGTGTCTCACGCAGGAGGTCGTGCAGCCGGTCCAGCGCCAGCTCGCGCAATGAGTCGTTGAACGTGCGCAGGCTCCCCTGGACCAGCACCCCGCGCGGCACGATGTTCCAGGCGCCGTCGCTGCTGATGTTCCCGATCGTGGTATGGCACTGGACGCCTTCGTGCTCGAGACCCTCGACGACCGTGTGCAGGCGCTCGACGAAGAACGCCTGCGCGGCGAGCACGTTGCCGCGGCGGCCCATCATGCCGCCGTGTCCGCCTGGTCCGGAGAACCTGATGTCGAACGCGTCCGATCCCGCCCACAACAGACCCGGCCTCGTGATCACGGTTCCCGACTGCACGAAGCTCACGATGTGAAGGCCGACCACGACATCGGGTCTTTGCTGATCGAGCAGCCCGCGCGCGATCATCGCCTTCGCACCCTCGACGATCTCCTCGGCCGGCTGGAAGACAAAAAGGTATTTGCCGTTGACGTCCCAGATCCGGTCGATGAGCGTCCGCGCGACGCCGATCATGATCGCCATGTGCGCGTCGTGGCCGCACGCGTGCATGCGACCGTCGTCGCGCGACTGGAAATCGACGCCTGACTCTTCGTGGATCGGAAGTGCGTCGATATCGGCCCGGAGCATCACGGTCTTTCCGGGCCGGCCGGTGTCGAGGAGCGCGACCGCGCCCGTCTCGGTAGGACAGGTCTCGAGGTCGAGGCCGAGCTCACGCAGCCTCTCCTTCAGATAGAGCGTCGTCTCGTGCTCTTGGAAGCTGACCTCGGGGTGCTTGTGAAAATGCCGGCGCAGGTCGATGACGTCGTCGAGCACCGACTTGCTGGGGAGCGGGGTGGTCGCCTTCTCCTCAGTCATGAAATGCGACCAGGCTGTAGCCGCGAGCCGAGGCGTGGACGAACGTCGCCCCGAGGCCGGGCTCGAGCTCGTCGAGCCGGCGGCGCAGCGTGAGCAGCGCCGAGTGGACGGTCGAGTGCGCCGCGTTGTTGCGGAACAGGCCGGCCTGGATGAGGTCGCGTGCGGTGGCCGGCTTGGAGCCCTGGGCGAGAAACAGGACGAGGGCCGCCTGCTGCTGGGTGAGGCGAGCCTCCGCCTCGCCCAGCTTGACCGTGCGCCGGGTAGGGTCGAAGATGAGCTTGCCGAAGCGGTAGGTGCCGGGACGCCCTGTGCCGCGCTCGACCAGCCGCGCAGCGAGGTCGGAGTAGATGTGGGCCATGGGCACGTTGCCCTTGACGAAGTAGGAGCTTGCCCCCAGCTCGTAAGCGCGGCGGATCGCGGCCGAGTTGACCTGCGCGGCCGACAGCACGATCACGGGCAGGCCCGGATGGTGCTCCCGGATCCAGGTCAGGAGCTCGAAGCCGGAGTCCTCGCGCTCGTCGAGCACGAGGTCGAGAAGAACCGCGGCCACCCGCTCGTGCTCGAGCACGTTCTGGGCCTCGCGCGGCGAGGCGGCAACCGAAGGCCGGTAGCCGAGGTCGTGTAGGTCGATCCGCAGCTGCTGGAGCATGGCCGCCTCGTCCTCGACGACCAGGACCGACGAGCCGAGGACGTCGGCCGGCCGGTACACCTCGAGCCCGGGGGGCAGCGGCGGCAGCCGGACCTCGCGTCGGGCCGGGTTCCGCGTTTCGCGCACAACGGTTCGATTTTCCAAGGCGACCCCTAAATGATTTTTTACGATTATTGACTACCGTAGAATGCTCAGATGTGCCGGGTTCCCGGCATACTAGCTACCGGACCTGGCGTAGTTGGAAAAACAAAGGGGTGTATCGGGGATGACATGGCGTCTTAGGGTCCAGGGTGTGTTGATCGCGGTTCTGGTTCTGGCTGCGCTGGCGATCGCCGTCGGCGCCGATTGGGAGCCGTCGTGGACAGACTCGCTGACCACGTCGAACAGCTGGACCGACGCGGTTTCGACCCTGCTCGGCTGGTAAGAAGCAAGACCTAACGCTCGGAGTCGCGACGCTCGCGGGAGCGCCTGATCGCGACCGGCAGCAACGCGTACAGGTCGGCTCTGTCGACGGCTTTGCTCATGTATCCCACCACGTCCGGATCATCCGTCCCCGAGGGGAAGACAGGGTACGCCGTGTAGAAGATCACCGGGACCTTCTGCCCGCGGGCGCGGAGCTCGTTCAGCAAGCCCCAGCCATCCATCGGCTCGGGCAGCATCAGGTCGATGATCGCTACCTCTGGCTTGTCGGCTGCGGCGCGGATCAGGGCCTGGTCGGCGTCCTCGGCCATGGAGACCTTGTAGCCCAGCATCTTGAGGTCGGTTTCCAGGATCACCCGCCACGCCCGTTCGTCGTCGACAACGAGCACAGTCGACCCCCGCAACTCCTCGGGAGTAGGCGCAATTGGTTTCGGCGGTGTAAACGGCATGGCGCCTTGCCGCAGTATATCCGTGACAATGGCCACTTCCGCGAGAGGTAACCCGGGCTCGCATCGCTCCTCGGCGGCCGTGACGCGACCCCTCTCCGGGGGCTCGCAGAGCCACCGCGGGCACCCCAACGGAAGCGCGGCACCCTCGGTCAACGCCCTCGTCCAGGAGCTGGGCACGTGCGTCACCGAGACCGACCTGGTCCAGGTTTTGTATCGCGGTCTCGCCCGCAAGTTCGACTACAACTCGATCAACCTCCAGGTCCTCGAGCGGGAGGGCTGGTACCACTCGCTGCCCATGGACGCCGGCGTCCTGCAGGACGTGAGACGGCGACCGGTCCGCGAATCCTCTTACGCGAAGCAGTTCGCCAACCCCAAGACGACTGTCGTGCCGGTCGAGTCGGGGCGTCTCGAGTTCGGCAAGGGTCCCGGCTCCCGTGTCAGCAACAAGCTCGCGATCTGGGTCCCCGTGGTGCACCAGGGCGAGCTGATTGGAAGCGTCATCTATCACTCGAACCGAAGACGGCGGGTACCGACGTCGGAGCTCACGTTCCTCGAAGATGTGCACCGCCGGCTCGGTGTGCTCCTCGCCAACGCCTCCCTCAACGAGCTGACCCGGAATCAGGCGAGACGCTTGCAGGCGTTGAACAGCATCGCCCGCGCCATGACCTCGACCCTTGACGAAAGCACAGTCGTCGCGGGCCTCTACAGCACGCTGCGCGAGCTGCTGCCGGTGGATGCGCTCGACATGGTGACGCTGCCGGACGCCGACGGACCCGCGGGTCACCTTCACGTCGAAGGCGAGAGTTCGCCCACGACGCGCTGGCTGCCGGCGCGGTCACCGCTCGGCGCGACGGCGAGAGAAGTCGTAGCCGGGGGCAAGCCCGTCATCACCTATGAGCCGCACTCTTCGCTGTGGGTGCCGCTCAAAGAAGGTGGCGTTGCCCGCGGCGCCCTGGCCATCAAGTGCGCACGCCCTTACGTGTACGAAGACTCGACGGCAGCGTTCATGGAGCTCGTCTGCGACGAGGTCGCGCTGGCGCTTCGCAACGCCCGCAGCTACGAGGCCATCGAGGACCAGCGGCGGAGGCTGGAGGTCGTGAACTCGGTCGGGCGCAGACTCGCGTCGAGCCTCGACCGCTGGTCGATCATGCGCACGCTCCGCGAAGAGCTGTCCGTCAACCTGACCTTCGACGGGTTCATCCTTGCCGCGATCACGCAGACCCCTGAGGGCCCGGTCGCCGAGGGCTATCAATACGTCGCCGGCGTGGAGGAGGTGGTGCCGCCGGTCGCGCTGGCGGTGACCGGTCCGTCGCGGGAGGCGTACGAGACCGGCAAGCCCGTCCTGGTCCGCAAGTCCCCGTGGGCGCGGACCTTCGAGGGCAAAGAGCTGGAGCGCGAGGTATGGACGGTGGCACAGGGCGCGGCGGTCTTTGTTTCCGGACCGCCCTCGGACAAGAGCCGCGTCTCGAGATCCTTCGTGTGGGTCCCCGTGCTCAGCGGCGACAAGATCACGGCCATGCTCTCCCTCCAGTCGTACAGCGAGGACGCGTTCGACGAATGGCATGTCAGGCTCCTCCAGGACGTGGCCGCGCACGTCAGCCTCGCCCTTGCCAACGCGGACCACTTTGCGCAGGCGCAGACCGAGCGCGCGCGCCTCGAAGCGTTGCACCTCCTTGAGATGGGCGTCGCCGGAGCATCAGACGAGCACCAGCTCGCGGTCGCGGTGAGCTCGGTCGCGGGCGACTACCTCGGCTCGACGCACATGGTGCTCGCCTACGTCGACGTCGCCGGCCTGGTCGCGGGCTTTGCCGGCGGTCATGACGAGCCGATGACGCCGATGGGCCCGGTGGCGATCGAAAACGCGCCTTTCTTCCGGCGCATGATGGAAGGCGGCACCGGGGTGCTCGACGTGACCCCAGAGCCGTCCGACCGAACCGGACCGGTCGGCAACTACATCTTCAGCCGCTCTCCGAGCCACGTGGTCTGGGCGCCCATCGTGCAGAACGATCGCGTGGTCGCCGGGCTCGTCGCGATGCGCAACGACGGCGGAAGGTTCCAGGCCGCGCACCTCAAGCTGCTCGAGTCCGCGACGCCGGTGGTCGGCATCGCATTGAGGACCATGCGGCTGCACCACGCCAACGAGATGGCGCTTGCGCAGTCGGTCCGCATCCAGGAGCTTGCGGCGCTGGCGGGCCACGAGCTGATGAGCGTGGTTGCCAACATCGCGGACCAGGCCCGGACGATGCTCGAATGCGTCGGCGCCGTCTGCTGGGCTTTCGACACCGAGGGCCACGTGACCGCGACGCGAGGCAGCGGCGACGAAGCGGCCGAGGAGGTGCTGGGGTGGGCCGGTCTCAGCTCCGACGACCGGGTGGTGCCTGCGGGGATCGTCAGCGGCACGGCGCACGACTACGCGTGGAACCTGGTGCCGCTCTGGTACGCCGACCGCCTTGTCGGCGCGATCGGGGCGGTCCACGCTTCGACCCTGGTGCCCGAGCCCAGCGCAGCCGCGCTGGACTTCGCGCGGCACGCCGCCGTTGCGATCGAGAACGCGCGGCTGGTCGCCGAGACGCGCGGCCGAATCCGGACGCTGGAAGCGGTCGCCGCCTTCACTGAGCTGACGCCGACCGAACCCGACCGCGCCCGCGCGGAGATGGCGCGTCTGGTCAGCCGCGCGCTCGCTGGCTCCCAGGGCGAGCTCTGGCTGCTCGAGGACGGCGAGCTGGTGCGACGGTCTGACGACGGCGAGGTGGCGCCCAGGGTTCCGGTCACCGACAGCGCACAGCTTCTCCGCGCCCTGACCTCGTCGGCGGGTGCGCGGCGCCTGCGCGCCCTGCTCGACCTGCTGGGCTCGCCGCCTGATGCGTTCGCCATCCCGATCCAGGTCGAGGGCCGGCTCGCCGGACTGCTCGTCGCGCGCATCACCGTCGGTGGGGCCGAGACGCGAAGGCTCGCCGGCGTGCTCGCCGGGCAGGCGTCGGTGCTGCTCGGCCAGCTCGAGCTCGTCGACGCGCTCGACCGCGAACGCCGGATGATGAACGCGATCCTCCGCCACTCGCCTGTGGGCGTGATGCTCGAAGACGCGGCGGGGCGAATCGTCTACGCCAACCCCGAGATCGAGTCGATCTACAGTCTGCAGGCGTCGGATATGCCCGGCCGCAAGCCCGAGGAGGTGTACGCCGCAGCGGGCGCCACGCCCTCCGAGGACGGCGACTCGGACGGGACTCTCGAGCTCCGCATGCGCGACCCCGACCGTACTGTGCATGTGCGCCGCGTCGTCATCCCAGGCCTCGAGGGTGAGCCGGCCGGCGTCCTCACCCTGCACGAGGACGTGACCGTGCAGCGGCAGGCCCTGGAGGCGAAAGACCTCATGCTCCGCGCCATCGGCCATGAGGTACGCAGCCCGGCCGCGGCGATGAAGAACACGCTCGCCGGGATCATGCAGTGGGACGAGACCATCGACACAACCGGCCGCCGGACGCTGCTGCAAGAGGCGTACGAGTCGTCGGACCGCCTGCTCAGCCTGGTCGAAAGCCAGCTGATCATCGCCAAGCTCGAGACCAGGCACTTCGAGCCGACGCCCGAGCCGGTCGACCTGGCCTCTGCCTTGACCGGGGTGCTCGCCGTCTTGCAGCACCGTTACGCCGAGCGCACCGAGGCGGTCAAGATCAACCTGCCCGACAACCTGCCGCCGGCGTTTTGCGAGCCCGCCCACCTGGCGCAGGTGCTGACCAACCTGATCGGCAACGCGCTCGAGTACACGACGGCGTCGGTGCAGGTCGAGGCGCGCCAGGTGCAGCGTGGCTGGCTCGAGGTCACGGTCGCCGACAACGGCCAGGGACTTCCGGCCGGGACGCTGGACACCGTGTTCGAGAAGACCGGGCCCGCCGGCCGCAGCCGCTCGCAGGGCGGCCTGGGCCTCGGGCTCTACCTGTGCCGTCTGGTGGTCGAACGCTCGTTCGGCGGCCGGATCTGGGTCGCCGCCAGCGACAAGCGCGGTACCACGTTCAGATTCACCGTTCCGGCGCGGATTCGGACGTAAGTAGCGTTAGACGCGTCTATGAGCGCCGTAGCGCCGATGTGGGTTCGGGTCGGCGGCGGCCTCGAATCCGTCCCCGATCACCAGCGTTACGGCCCCGCCGACCCTGAGTTCCCGCCGCCAGGCGGCCCCTGGGAGGCCCTGATGCTGAACGGGCGCTTCGTGGGGTGGGCGGAGCGGGGCGGGCTGCGAGTGGCGCGCCGGTCGGCGGAGCTTGGGCAGCGCCTGGCGCACGAGCAGCGCGACCATCTGCTCGGCCGGCTGGGCCACAAGCTGCGTTCCTCAGTGCTCGCACTTCAGGAGTCGGCCAGGCAGGCTGCGTTCGGCCGCCCCGAGATGCTCGAGGGTCTCTTCGAGCAGGCGCAGGAGGTAGGACGTCGTGCCGCCGGCCTGGAGTCGGCTGCGGTCGAGCCGAAGGACAGCGCCCGCGGCGTGGTCCTGGGCGCCGTACTCAACCTCGCGCTGCCTGCGGCCACCAAGGACATACCTGCCGACGCGGTCGTGGTCGGGTCGGAGCCGCTGCTCGTCGAAGCGTTCAGCCGCGCCCAGGACTGGCTCCTCGGGGATTCGCTGCACGTCGTCGCCGAGCCGATGGGCGCGTGGTGGAAGGTCGGCCTCACCGCCAGCGGTGAGCGAACGCCGCTCCCGGTGTCCGAGCTCGGGGAGCCGCTCGTCCGCCTCATCGTCGACACGCAGCTCGACGGCTGGCTCGACTCGAGCCGGTCGGACGGCGCCGACATCTACTTGCCCGCCGCCCCCACTCGTTGACGGCCGTTTCCCGCGTCGTCGCCCCAAATCCAGGGCCGTACACCGGGCCGGGCACCAACACCTGGATCCTCGACGCGGGACCGGTGGCGGCGGTCATCGACCCCGGACCGGACGACGACACGCACCTCGCCGCGCTCAACAAGCGCCTGGCGGACAAGACGGTGGGCGTCGTCCTGGTCACGCACGCGCATCCCGACCACCTGCCGCTGGCGGAGCGCGTCGCCGAGCCGCACCACGCGTCGGTCCGCCGGCACCCCGACCTGCACGATGGCGACATCGTGCGTGTGGGCAACCTCAACATCACCGCGCTCCACACGCCGGGACATAGCGCCGACCACCTTTGCTTTTTGCTGGCCGCCGACGGCGCGGTCTTCACCGGGGATCTGATCCTCGGCCAGGGCAGCTCGATGGTCACGTACCCCGAGGGCGACGTCGCCGCCTACCTGCGCTCGCTCGACCGGCTGGCGTCACTGAAGCCGCGGATGCTGTTTCCCGGGCACTGGGATCCGGTCGTCGACGCCATGGCGAAGATCGAGGAGTACCGTCACCATCGCCTCGAACGCGAAGAACAGATCCTTGCCGAGGTGCGTCGCGGCGGAGGGACCGCGTCCGATCTCACCAGGCGCGTCTATGGCGAGCTGGACGAAAAGCTGACGGTCGCCGCCGAGATGACGCTGCTCGCGCACCTGCGCAAGCTGGTCGACGATGGCCTGGTCCGCGAGGTGGGGGAGGTCTACGAGCCCCTCGGTACAGTAGGCCCGTGACGCCGATACTTTCTCTTCCCGCGGCCGAGCTCGAGGCCTGGCTCGCGAAGCGCGACGCACCCGCGTACCGGCGCAGGCAGATCTGGTCGTGGCTCGCCCGCGGCACCACCAGCTTCGCCTCGATGCGCGACGTGCCGAAACCTCTGCGCGACGAGCTGGCGCGGGAATTTCGCGCCACGTCGCTGCGCGCGATCGCCGTCAGCCAGGCGGACCGCGGGCTCACCACCAAGACGCTCTACGAGCTGGACGGCGGCCACTCCGTCGAGGCGGTCGTCATGCGTTACGCGGACCGCTCGACGCTGTGCATCTCGTCGCAGGCAGGTTGCCCGATCGGCTGTCCCTTCTGCGCGACGGGGATGTTCCCCTTCGGTCGCAACCTGAACGCGCACGAGATCGTGGAGCAGGGGGTCGACGCCGCGCGGTTGCTCACCTCTGAGGGCCGCCGGCTTTCGCACGTCGTGTTCATGGGCATGGGCGAGCCGATGGCCAACTACCGCGCCGTCATCGAGTCGGTGCGCCGGCTTTCCGACCCCGAGCTTCTCGGCGTCAGCCCAAGAAGGATCGTCGTCTCGACGAGTGGGTTGATCCCACGCATCGAGCAGCTTGGCGAGGAGAAGGTGCCGGTGACACTCGCCATCTCGCTGCACGCCGCACGCGACGAGCTGCGCGACCTGCTGGTGCCGATCAACCGCAAATACCCGGTGCGCGACCTGGTCGACGCCGCGCAGGGCTACGCCGAGAAGACCGGCCGCAGGGTCAGCTACGAGTGGGTGATGCTGGCCGGTGTCAACGACACCGAGCGCGACGCGAAAGAGCTCGGTGCCCTGCTCAAACACAGGCTGGCGCACGTCAACCTGATTCCGTTCAACCCGGTCGCGGACACACCCTATCGGGCGCCGGACCGCGCCTCGATCCGCAGCTTCAAAGAAAAGGTAGAGGCGGAAGGACTGAACGTCACGGTGCGCGACACGCGGGGCCGGGAGGCGGACGCCGCGTGCGGCCAGCTGCACGAGCGCGTGATGCGCTCCCGCCAACCCGTCGGGGTGTAGTCAAACGCTGTTTGCCGGCACGTCCGGGTTCAGCTACGCCTCGTGGAAAGGCAGGTTCTATCCCAAGACGCTGGCCGGCTCGAAGATGCTTGCCTACTACGCCGAGCGGTTCACCGGGGTCGAGCTGAACGGGAGTTTCTACCGGACACCACCCGAGAAGACTCTGCTGAAGTGGGCCGCCGACACCTCGCCAGGCTTTCGCTTCTGCATGAAGGCCAACCGCGGTCTGACCTACTCGGCGGAGGCGTTCGACAAGGTCGGGCTGGCCCGCATCTTTAGCGAGCGCATCGCGGTCCTGGGCGAGCGGCTGGGACCGGTGCTCCTGCAGTTTCCACCCACGCGGCAGAAGAACCTCGCCCTGCTCGATTCGCTGCTGAGGGCCCTGAATCGTCCGGCCGCGGCCGAGTTCCGCCACGACTCTTGGTTCGATGAGGACACGTATGGCGTCATCCAGCAGCATGGCGGGGCGCTGGTGGTCACGGATGAGGCGAAGTGGCCGCGCGCGCCACTCGTCGATCTAGGTTCGGTGGCCTACTTCCGGCTGCGGCGCGGCTACACGACCGCATCGCTGCGGCCCTGGGTCGCGGACATCAACTCCGCACTCGCCACGCACAGTGAGGTGCACGTCTACTTCAAGCATGACCCTGCGTCGCCGGGGTTGGCTCGGAGCCTGCTGAGGCTCGCCGGAAAAGAATCGGGATCACGATGACCGCGATCACGACCATCAGCGCCGACGCGAGCTGCGCCTGGCGCAAGCCGATGAAGACTGCCGGGTCCGTGCGCAGGTAGCTGAGGAAGAAGCGGCCGGCGGCGTAGACGCCGAAGTAGATGAGCCCCAACACGCCATCCGGGAGCCGCGCCTTCAGGCGCTGATGTAGCGGGAGCAGCAGCCCAAGGATGAGGAGGCACAGCACCATCTCATAGGCGACCTCGGGATGCACGACCTTGCCGGGTTCGCCGAGGGTGCTCGGGTTGACGTACTCAACCCCCCACGGCAGGTTGGTCGGAGTGCCGTGGTGCTCGCCGTTGACGACGTCGCCGATGCGTCCGATCGCAAGCCCGATCATCGCCGCAGCGCCGCCGGCGTCAACGATCTTCAAGTAGGAGAACTTCGATCGCCGCGCCCAGATGTACGCGCCGATCATCGCCCCGAAAAGGCCGCCCCACTGGCTGATGCCGCCTTCGGTCAGGGCGAACATGCGCAGCAGCTGGCCGTTGGCGAAGAGCCTGAAGTTCTCCCACACATAGAGCAGACGCGCGCCGATCAGGCCGACCACGACCATCCAGGCAAGGCCGTCGCCGGTGCCCTTCAGGTCGGGCACGTCCTTGGCGAGGAGCCAGAAGCCGAGCCGCGCGGCGGCCAGGATGCCGAGGACGGCGAAAACCCCATGCCAGGTGATGAGCAGCGGCCCGATGCGGGCGATGTTGGGGTCGAGGTCGATGATGATCGTGAGCGGCACTACTTAAATGACCCTACCTTCGGGTCTCCCGGCCGCGGTTTCTCGTGCCGCGAATGATCGACGGCTGAAGTGTTGTCCATGAATCGCAGCTTGATCAACCAATTCACTGGCGCTAGTCGGGCGGGTTGGTCGCGCGATGGAGCCGGAACATGGCCACGTCCTTCGGCAGCAACGCCAGCGTGTAGTGGATGGGCAGCGAGACCTTCTTGCCGGTGATCGCGTCTCGCAGCGGGGTGTAGAACTTGCCCTTGCCGGCGCCCGACTCTTCGACGGCTTTCTCGAGCGCGGCCTCGATGGGCTCTGGCTCCCAGGGCACGTCCTGCAGGGCTTCGAGCGCGGCGCGAACTCGCTCGATGCTCGCGGGGTCGAGCGCGGGCGGCGCGGGGTCGCTCCACAGGTAGTCGAGGTAGTCGATCGCCTGCGACAGCTTGTGCAGCCGCGTCTTGAGCGCTGGCACCGCGCGCCTGATGGTCGCCGCGTCGAGCTGCGGCGTGAACGGCTCGATGCGTGCAGCGAGTTCCTCATCCGAGAGGGCGCGGATGTACTCGCCGTTGATCCAGTTGAGCTTCTCCCAGTCGAAGCGCGCGCCCGCGTGCTGGACCCTCTCGAATGAGAAGGCGCTCAGCAGCTGGTCGAAGGTGAAGATCTCCTGCGCGGTGCCCGGATTCCATCCCAGCAACGCGAGATAGTTGAGCAACGCCTCGGGTAGGTAACCCTGCTCGCGAAACAGCACCAGGTTGGTCTCCGGGTGCTTGCGCTTCGAAAGCTTGGCGCCGTCGCTGGCAAGGATCAGCGGCATATGCGCGTATGCCTGCGGTCGCTCGTACCCCAAGGCATCGATCAACATCAGCTGGTATGGCGTGTTCGACAGGTGCTCCTCGCCGCGGATCACGTGAGTGATCTTCATCACCGCGTCGTCGACTGGGCTCGCGAACTGATATGTCGGATAAGTGTCCGACTTGATGATGATGAAGTCACCGATCAGGTCGCCGTCGAAATGCATCTCGCCCCGCACCATGTCGGTGAACCGGACGTCACCGCCCGGCACCTTGAAGCGGACGGCGAAGACAGTGCGGCCGGCGGGCGGATTGTTGAGGCAGCGCCGCGAATACTTGTAGGGCCGCTTCTCGAGCTGCGCCTGCTTGCGCTCGGCGTCGAGCTCGTCGGGGGTGCAGTAGCAGCGATACGCGTGGCCGCCCTTGATCAGGCGCGCGGCCTCCTCGCGGTAGATGTCGAGCCGCTCCGACTGCCGGTAAGGTGCGTGCGGTCCGCCTTTGTCGGGACCTTCGTCCCAGTCGAGACGGAGCCAGCGCAGAGTCTCGTAGATGAGCTGCTCGTACTCGGGCTTATTGCGCTCGAGGTCGGTGTCGTCGATGCGCAGGACGAACGTGCCCTTGCGCTGGCGCGCGAAAAGGACGTTGTAGAGGGCGGTGCTCACTGTGCCGAGATGGGCGAATCCGGTCGGACTCGGGGCGATCCTCACCCGAACAGCGTCAGACACCGCCACATACTACGGAGGTGCCTGGAATGCTCGCCCTCGTCGGAGGTGACGAGTTCAAATCGGGCAACGAGGAGCAGGACCGCATGCTCGTCGCCGCCGCCAGGCGAGGGCCCGCCTACGTGGTTCCGACCGCGGCGGCGCGCCAGGGACCGGAGCCGGCTGTCGAGCACGCGACGAGCTGGTTCAAAGCGCTGGGTCTAGAGCTGCAGGAGCTGCGCGTGCTCAAGCCCGCAGACGCCAACTCGAAGGAGCTCGCGGCGAAAGCCCGCGACGGCGGCTTCTTCTACCTCGTCGGTGGCGACCCTGGCCTGGTGGCACAGGTGCTGCGCGACTCGCGGGTCTGGAGGGCCATCTTCGCGGCCTGGCAGGACGGCGCCGTCCTTGCCGGTTCGTCCGCGGGCGCGATGGCGCTGTGCAGCCAGACGCTGATCCGCGCCGGCTGGCCGAACCGGTTCGACCGGCGTCCCAGCGACGCGCTGGGTATCGTGCCGGACACCGCCGTGCTTCCGCACTTCGAGACTTTCGGCCACCGATGGATCGAGTCCGCCAGGCGCGAGCTGCCGGACGTGACGCTGCTCGGCATCGATGAGCGCAGCGCCGCGGTGTGGCTGGACACGGCGTGGTTCGCGAAAGGCCCGGGCGCGGTCACCGTCATCGACTCGTCCATGACGTCGACCTTCAAAAGCGGCTCCAGGATCGCCGGACTCGCCAGCCCCGTCCGTATGCTTCCGGGCCAGTGATCGGTTCCGAACGAGAGTCGAAGCTGGTGCGTTCCGGCTTCGTCGACATCGGCTCGTTGCGCGTGCATCACATGCACGGCGGGCGGGGCACGCCTGTCGTCTTCATCCACGGACTCGGCTCGTCGGGCTACATGGAGTGGCGGCGCAACCTGGAGAGCGTGGCGTCGCGGCATCGGGTCTACGCGCCCGACCTTCCTGGATACGGCCGCACGGACAAGCCGCGGGTCCGCTACACGGTCCCGTATTTCGCCAGGTTCATCCGCCGCTACATCAAAGAGCGTGGGCTCCGCTCCGCGGCGTTGGTGGGGGCGTCGCTGGGAGGGCGAGTTGCCCTCGAGGTTGCGCTGGAGGAGTCACGGCTCGTGCGCAAGCTCGTCCTCGTGAATACGCTCGGCCTCGGCCGGCCGCGGGTTCGGGTAGTCCAGGCGGCGTACGGTCTCGTCACCATCCCGCGTGTGGGCGAGGCGGTCATGGGTTTTGCGCGCGACGCTCTCACCTGGGCGCCGCAAACGATGGTGCGGAGGTTCGCCGCCCGATACTCGGGCGCCAGCGCCGACCTGACGCAGACCCTCGACGACGGTTACCTCTCCGATCTGCGCGAGATGTATGCGATCGATGGCTACCGCAGCGCATATCTCTCGACGATTCGCTCGCTTGTCAACCCGCGCGCGCTTTTCGGCGGGCACCACGACGTGACCCGCCGCCTGAACGAGCTGAAGATCCCCGTCCAGCTGATCTGGGGCGCGGACGACCCTCTCTTTCCGCTTGCGCACGCCGAGCGCGCGCAATCCCTGATCGGCCGCGCGACGTTGGCGGTCATCGGGGGCGCCGGACACACGCCTCAGGCGGAGCGGCCTGAGGAGTTCAACCGCGTCCTCCATCGATTCCTCGACGGCTGACCAGCCCGAGGAGAGGCGATATCGCAGTCCCGAGTACCGGGATCTCGTCGCGGGCCCGCTCGATCCGCTCGTTCACCCGACACCGCAGGAGCCGACGCGCTTCTACCTCTACATCCGCCGGCTGGCACGTTGGGTTGTGTCGCATCTCTTCCGCGTGACGGTGACCGGCGTCGAGAACATCCCTCGACCGCCCTACATCATTGCGGCGAACCACCAGGCCTGGTTCGACCCGGCGTTCATCATTCCCTTCTTTCCTGAGCGCCCGTTGATCTATACGATGGCCAAGCGCGAGACCGTTTTCAACCGCGCGTGGAAGCGGAGGCTGCTGCCGCCCATCGGCGTCTTTCCGATCTCGCCCAACAGGGGCGAGCTTGACGAGCAGGGACTGCGCACCGTCTACCAGGTCCTCGAGCGGGGCGGTGCGATGCTGATGTTTCCCGAGGGCCGCTACTCGCGCGGGCGCGGCCTGAGGCCGCTCAAGAACGGGATTGCTTACTTCGCGCTCCAGGCTGGTGTCCCCATCGTCCCGGTGGCGGTGACCGGCACCGACCGGCTGCTGCCGTTCAGCCGTGTCGACGTGTCGATCGGGCCACCGGTCCAGCCCGATTTGCCGACTTGGTGGGAGCTGAGCCGGCGCGTGTCCAGCGTGATCGAAAGGGTGAGGTCGTCGCTCACGTCGGCTCTTGGCCGGCGCCGATCCTAGAATCTGGCAGTTTTGCACCTGGTCATCGGGGCGGATCAGTTTCTCGGACGCCACGTCGCACGCGCCCTGTCCGCCGACAGCGAGGTCATCGAGCTCAACGCCGACGCCGACGACCAGGCGCTGACCGACGCCATCGCCGGCGTCGAAGTCGTCGTCCACTGTGCGCAGAACTGGTCGCCCGGACGAAGGCTCCACTATCGCAAGCACGCACCGCCGCTGCTCCGGCGGATCCTGCAAGCCTCGCGAGGGTCCAGGGTGAGGCGCCTCGTCCACGTGTCGACCGCCGACGTTTTCGGCTCGGGGCACGACGGCCGGATCACCGAGAAGACGGTCCCCAGGCCTGCCCACGCCTACGAAAAGCTGCGTCTCTTCGAGGAAGAATGGCTGCTCGACGCCGCCGAGGACCTGCATGTCGTGATCGTCCGGCCGGCGCACGTCTTCGGTGAGGGTGAGGACTGGATCCTGCCGCGCTTGATGATGCGGGCGGTGCGGGGTCGGGTCTGGCTTCCGGGGGGCGGCATGGCGCGGCAGACCTTCATCTCGGCGGAGGACGTTGGTCGCGCCTGCCTTGCCGCCGCCGGCCGCGGCCGGCCTGGGCACCGCTACATCGCTGGCGGTTTCGACTCCTCCTGGCGTGACCTGCTCGTCTCCGCAGCGCACGGCGTCGGATTCGGCGCCGAGGTGACGTCGCTCCCGTACGACCTGGCCTACTGGCAGGCGCTGGCCGTGGAGACCATCACCCCGTCGGGCGGGGCGGTCTGGCCCGGCCTGTACGCGGTCGACGTGCTGGGACGCCCGCGCCTGTACGACGACTCGCACTCCAGGCGCGAGCTGACATGGTCACCGTCGATCGGCAGCTTCGAGCAGGAGATGCCCGCGATGGCGCCGTGGCTCTCGCGATTACCGGGAGTCGCGGAGGCGCTTGCCGAGATGCCGGAGGATCAGGCGGAGGCTACTTGACCGCCAGGCAGGTGATCGTCTTGAAGACGCCGTCGATCTTCTGGATCTTGTCGACGATGAGCGAACCGATCGAATTGACGTCGGGGGCCTCACACACCGCAATGACGTCGTACTCGCCGGTGATGGCGTCTGCGGCTGAGATCCCCTGCACGCCTTCCATCTTCTTGGCCACCTCGAGTGCACGCCCAGGCGACGCGTTGATGAGGACATAGGCCTTCATCGGTCAACCCCCCAGTAGCTTTCGTGAACGGGATTCGCTCAGGTTATCGCGTTAACGGCGCTTTTTTCGGGTGCGCTTGTCGGCCAGGTGCTGGGCCAACTTTTTCAAGCCGGGGTTGACCGAGACCACCTTCGGTCCGCGGACCTTCTTGTCCCGCGCCTTCGTGCGGGCGCTTTCCTGCGGCGCGATCCGGTCGAGCTCGTCGCTCATGCCGGCGGCTGGTAGTCAAGGTCGAGCCGCCGGAACGCCAGCGTCCAGTAAGTCGAGCTCACCGCGGCGAGGAACCCGCCGACGACCAGCGAGATCGGCACCAGGATGATCGCGAAGAGGACGACGAGCGGCCAGAAGGCGTTCGAGTGGGCTACGAAGAGGCCGACGGCCACGATCGCAAACGGGATGGCGACGATCCCGAAGGCCACTGCGACGAGGATCCCCACGACTATCCCGACCGCGAGCGCGATCACCCAGACCAAAAGCGACCGGCCGAAGCGCTTGAGCAGCAGCCGGTGCGCCCGCACGATCGAAGACCGCGCGCCGAGCTGCTCGAGCACGAGCGCTCGGGTGCCCAGGCGGTCCAGGAAGAACACGTACAGCGCGTAGGGGATCGCGGCTGCGACCAGGAGCACCCCCGAGAAGAGAAGGGGAAAGATCGAGGCGGCATTCTGGTTGAGGATCGCAATCACCACCGCGATCGTGTACACGACGAAAAGAATCAACAGCGGCAGGCCGATCGCGATCAGAAGGAGGCGGAAGCGAATCATGGCCCACATCGTCTGGACGCCGGCCTGCCACGCGAGGCCGAGCCTGAAGGACCGCTCCGCGTCGTGCTCGGCGGAGGCGCGCACCGTTGCGCCCTCGCAAACCGCGGCAAGGATGAAGAACGCCACGATCAGCACCAGCCACAGGATCACGAGCGCAACGATGAGCCCGATGTGCTCATTGATCCAGGTCATGACCTGCGCCTGGAAGGCGGCGAGGTCAGGCGGCTGCCCCTGCCCGGATACAGGCTGGGACGTGTTGAAGTTGAATCCGCCGCCGCCCTCGCCCGAGAACAGAGCGATCAACCACAGGTACTTGTGGTTCCAGCTGATCCGGAACGAGCGCCAGACGATGTCGATGTACGGCATTGGCTAAAAGGTCGCCCGCACGATCGCCCGCTTGTGGAGGCCCGAGCCCAGCAGCTTGTCGCCCTCGTAGCAGGCGACCTCGAAGTGCAGCTTGTTGCCCTTCACGTCGGTGAGTCGCGTCGTGACGACGATCGTGCGTCCCGGGGCTGTCGGTGCGAGATGCGTGACGTGCACCTCGTAGCCGACGGTCGTATGTCCGTCGGGGAGAAGGCTTTCTACAGAGCGGTGGCTGGTGAGCTCCATCAGGCCGATCATGGCAGGCGTCGCGAACGTCCCCTTACCGCCGACGTGGTGCGTCAGCAGGTTGCCCTCGACCACCCGTTCCAGGCGTCCCTCGAGGCCTGGCTTGATGCCGTCGATGGTGTCCACCCTATAGATTGTCGTTAATGACGATGCCTTCGGTCCGTAAAGCCATATTCCCGGCCGCCGGTCTCGGCACGCGGTTCTTGCCCGCGACCAAGGCGCAGCCGAAAGAGATGCTGCCCCTCGTCGACAAGCCGACCATCCAGTACGGTGTCGAGGAGGCGATCGCCAGCGGCATCGAGCAGGTCATCATGGTCACGGGCGGCGGCAAGCGCGCCATCGTCGACCACTTCGACCGCTCCCTCGAGCTCGAGCACTACCTGGAGCAGCGCGGCAAGAGCGACCTGCTGCGGATCCTGGCCGAGGTCGACGCCCTGAGCAACCAGGTCGATATCACGTACATCCAGCAGAAAGAGCCACTCGGACTGGGCCACGCCGTGTGGACGGCGCGCCGCCTGGTGGAAAACGAGGCCTGTGCGGTTCTTCTCGCCGATGACGTGATCCTGTGCGAAGACCAGCCGGTCCTGAAGCAGCTGATCGACGCGCACCGCAAGACCGGGGCCACGGTCCTCGCGGTTCGGCGCTTCCCTCGCAGCGAGATTGGCCGCTACGGCGTGGTCGTGACCGACGGGAGCAGCGGGCGCATCCATGAGGTGACCGACATGGTCGAGAAGCCCGAGCCGGGCACCGAGCCTTCCGACCTCGCCATCCTGGGCCGCTACGTGCTGACCCCAGCGGTCTTCGCGGAGCTTGACCGCGCCGAGCCGGGAGCCGGCAAGGAGATCCAGCTGACGGACGCCATCAAACGCACCCTCGGCCGGCATCCGGTGGTCGCGCTCGAGTTCGAGGGCGACTACTACGATACGGGCGCTCTGCCCGGCTACCTGCGGGCCAACCTGATCATGGCCATGAAGCGGGAGGGCCTGCGCGAGGAGCTGGTGCCCCTGCTTCGCGACCTCCTGGAAACCTCCCCCGAGGGCCGCTGAGGCTCGGCCGCTTGCCCCCACGAAAGGCGCCACCGCCGGCACTCGCGGGCTTGGGCTGCCCGCGAAAGGCGCCACCGCCGGCACTCGCGCGTTTGGCCGGCGTCTGCGAACCTCGGCCTATAATCAGTACACGCTCAATGAGCCGCATCCCCGCCCGAGTGATTTACCTATGGCTGTTTCAGGACGAAGAAGGTTCGACGACGACAAAGTTGTTCGGTATGAGACCGCGGAGAAGGACTTCGAGGTCGAAGTCTCGCGCACGCTCAACAAGTGGTGCGTCACCGTCTACCAGCAGCCGGACCGCCAGATCCTGGTTCAAGACTTCTTCCCGGAGCGTTGGAAGGCGCTCGCGCGGGCGCAAGACTTCATCCGACTCCTGAACCAGCGCAAGAAGAAGGAAGAGGAAGGGCTCGGCTCCCGCGACGACGACTACTGATCGTTAGCGTCGCCCTGGCGGCCGGACTTGCTCCGGCCGTGACACGCACAACCCTCACGACTGCCAAACGTCGTCCCGAAGAGCTATTTCGATAATCAAGTCTTCTCCGGAGGGGGTGAGGCGCGCGAATCCGGCCGCGATGCACTCGCCTGAGTCATCGATCGCGAACGGCCGTTGAGCGCGCCGACACTGGGGGAACCTGGCAAGGGTCCCCCAAGTGAAGTCGGTAGACTTTCCGACTCGTGGACTGGGCAGTGCTGCGGCGGGAGTGGGGGGCGGTCACCTTCGTCTTGACCGTCATCGCGGGCATGGTCGTGGTGCCGCTGGCTCTCTACTTCGCCAACACGGGGCCCGGACCGATCTCGACTCCCAACCTGAACACGGGCAGCAGCGCGCGCGCGAGCAGCGTCGCGAGCCCCACGCCTACACCGACGCCGTCGCACTCGCCGTCGCCGAGCGCGTCAGCCAGCCCTTAAGAGGCAAGCCCCCAGAGCAACCGCTCGCCGTTCGGACGGACGATCTTTTCGAGGGGCAGCGCAAACTCCGCGACCGACTTCCGCTCCGCGGAGACACGCATCTCGATCACGTCTGAAAGCCGTAGGTGCGCGACCGAAGCGCAGTCGTGCAGGAACGTGAACACGACCGGGCGCACGAGGTTGAGCACGTAGTCGGCGATTCGCGCTCCGTCGGACAGAGTCTGGCCCGCGACGCTGCGGTCGCGGAACGCGAGGATCACCACCTCGTCGCTCAGCATCACCGGGTCGGTCCACACGTAGGTGCTCGACCGCGACCCGCTCAGCGTCTGAAGGATCTCGGCGAGCCTTCGCATCGGCGGCTCCGGGCCTTCGAACAGCAGCGGAACATCGCGCTGAGGCTCGTTGAACTGCTGGGCTCGGTACTGGGCGGTGAACCCGAGGTCGGAGATGCCGGCAAACGGTGCAGGCACCTTGATGGACACCTCGCCTAGATGTGGGTGGCTGGAACCCATGCTGGAACCGGACTCTTCCATGCCTTATTAACGCACGGGGGTCCGCGGAAAGTCTCGTACTAATGCAGTACGCAGGCAAAATGAGTTCGCAATGCCACTGACGGGAATCCGCGTCCTCGACCTGACGCGGCTCCTGCCGGGCGCCTACTGCACGCTCCTCCTCGCCGACATGGGCGCCGACGTGATCAAGGTCGAGGAACCCGAGAGCGGCGACTACATGCGCTGGACGCCGCCGCTTGTCGACGGCCAGAGCGCGCTGTTCGACGTCCTGAACCGCCGCAAGCGGAGCATTGCCTTGAACCTCAAGACCGACCGCGGTCGTGACGCCCTTCTCCGCCTTGCGGCTACCGCCGAGGTGCTCGTGGAGGGCAACCGTCCCGGCGTGATGGAACGGCTTGGGCTCGGTTGGGATGTGCTGCACGCAGGCAATCCGCGGCTGATCATGTGCTCGATCACCGGCTACGGGCAGGATGGCCCGTTCGCCCAGC
>DASWDZ010000149.1:0-6478 GCA_036395015.1 Candidatus Dormiibacterota bacterium
CTTCACCTCGGCCTGGCCGCCCAGCCGTCCCTCTGTGCCCACCTCGCGGGCCACGCGCGTCACCTCGTTGGCGAAGGCGTTGAGCTGGTCGACCATCGTGTTGATGGTGTTCTTGAGCTCCAGGATCTCGCCCTGGACGTCGACCGTGATCTTCTTCGACAGGTCGCCCTTGGCGATTCCCGTGGTCACCGCCGCGATGTTTCTCACCTGGCTGGTCAGGTTGCCGGCCATCAGGTTGACGTTGTCGGTGAGGTCCTTCCAGATGCCGCCGACACCCCTCACCTCGGCCTGGCCGCCCAGCTTGCCCTCGGTGCCCACCTCACGGGCGACGCGCGTCACCTCGTTCGCGAAGGCGTTGAGCTGGTCGACCATGGTGTTGATGGTGTTCTTGAGCTCCAGGATCTCGCCCTCGACGTCGACGGTGATCTTCTTCGAGAGGTCGCCCTTGGCGATTCCCGTGGTCACCTCGGCGATGTTTCTCACCTGGCTGGTCAGGTTGCCGGCCATCAGGTTGACGTTGTCGGTGAGGTCCTTCCACACGCCGGCGACGCCGCGCACGTGTGCCTGGCCGCCAAGCTTCCCCTCGGTGCCCACTTCACGAGCGACACGCGTCACCTCGTTGGCGAACGCGTTGAGCTGACCGACCATCGTGTTCACTGTCTTCGCGGTGGTCAGGAACTGACCCTGCAGCGGACGTCCGTCGATCTCCAGGGACATGGTTTGCGAGAGGTCGCCATTGGCGACGGCGCTGATGACCCGGGCGATCTCGGCGTTGGGCTGGGCGAGGTTTTCGACGAGATCATTGACCTCGTCGAGCGTCGACGCCCATGCCCGGCCCACGTGCCCGGCCGCAGCGCGCTTGGCCCTGCCTTCCTTGCCGACGTTGCGGCTCAGGCGCCGAAGCTCGCGTTCAAGGTGCTCGTTGGCCTCGATGATGTCGTTGATGGCGGCGGCCACTTTGCCCGCCGAACCCGGCCAGTCGGACGGCATCCGGGCGGTGAAGTCGCCATGGTGCACCGCCGTGAGGACGCGGAGCGCGACCTTCTCGTCGAGCGTCGGCGCTCCAGTCGTGTGGTTCGTTTCCCTCTTGACCGCGGCTCTCGTCGGCATGCGTCCCGTCCTTCCTTTCTTTCTTATCTCGTACGACGTTCCGCTCTCATAAGGTGAGCGGCACCCAGAATTCGACCTTCGTGCCAGTTCCCGGCTCGCTGGCGATCCGGCACCAGCCGCCCGCCAGCTGCACGCGCTCCCTGACCGCTACCAGACCGATATGGCCCGGGATGCGATTCGACTCCGCGACGACAAAACCTGTTCCGTCGTCGCTGATGTCGACGCGGATCCCAGCGTTGACCAGCGCCGCGGAGACGGTGACCCGGGTTGCGTGGGCGTGCTTCTCGACATTGGTCAGCGCCTCACCGATGTTCTTGAGGACGATCCCCTGGATTGCCTGCGGGATCGCCTCCGGGAGCCGTGTCTCGTTGTGCGTCTCGATGCCTGCGCGCATCCGTAACGACTCCATCCGCTCGCTGATCGCCTCCCGCAGATCGCTCGGTGGCTGGAGGGGCTCCGGGCTGACGTTCATCAGCAGGCGTCGGAGCGAGTCCTCGACCTTGCGAAGCGTGCGCCGCAGCTCATCGAGGTGGACGGCCCTGGGGTGGTCGTTCTCCTCCGACCGGATTCGCTCCAGCTGAAGCTCGGCGCCTGTCAGAAGCTGGAGCGAGTCGTCGTGCAGGACACTGGCGAAACGCCGTCGGGCCTCATCACCGCCGGCGGCGATGTTGTTGAGAAGGTGGCGTCGCGCGGCCGTCGCCTCCTCCAGGCGAGCGGCCTTGTGAGCAAGCTCACGCTCCGATTCTCTGTACTGCCAGAGAAGGCCGGCCGCCATGCCCACCAGCTGGAGGACCCAGAGGTCGTGGGCGGTAAAGCCACGGAGCGCGTCATAAACCGCCAGGGCGCCGATGCGCCGCTCGCCGGCCCGCCAGGCCGCCGCGATCGAGCTCCTGACGTCGGTCAGGCCTGCCTTGCGCCAGATCGCGTCCAGCTGCGGCGACGTCCCGTTGACCAGTTCCAGCTCGTCCGCGAATACGAGGCGGTCGAGGATGCCCACCCGCTTCGCACCCAGGGCGAGCCGCGCGTGGTAGACAGGCGAGTCGCTGGGGAAGCCGTGGGGAGAGGGCTGAAGCACAAGCAAGCCCCGCGGTCCAAGGCGCCAGAAGGCGGCGCGACGGGCGCCGATCTGCTCGGCGATCGTGCCGCCTAGGCGCCCGAGGAGGATTGGCAGGTCCGCGTCCGAGTCCAGGTAGGACGACACCGCGGCCAGCGCGGAAAGCGCCGATCCTTGCGAGCGCCCGAGCTGCTGGCGCGAGCGCCTGGGTCGCGCGCCGGCGTCTGCATCGACGGCCACCTTGTCGCCGAACGGCAGCGCGGCTGTTTCCACCTCTCCTCCCAGGGCGCGATTTTCGAACTACATCAAATCGCTTGAGGGGCGGCCTCGTCACCGTACAAGTGAAGTAGAAGCCGGGGTCCGTCCAGGGGGCAGAACTGGTGAGCCCGCCCCTTGCGGGGCAGGCTCGTCATAAGAAACGCGTGGGGCGAATGGCTTACCGACGTCAAAACACTGGGCTCGCGTGTTCATGAACAGCCATGAGCACAGGGCGAACATTCTCGGGCCGTGTCAGTACGTGGCGAGGGCCTGGGCGGCGCGCTCAGACGGGCGCGCGCATATTCGCGTCGAGTTCAGTTAGGGCGTCGAGTAGCCCGATTTGACCGGGCGTTGTTCCTGACGTAGCGCTCGATCGCGGCGCGAATGCGCCATGTGAGCGCTCGGAGGAGGGCTCGGAAGGGTGTCATCTGCACCGGTCGCCGGTGGCGGCCAGGGCGGGCTGTTGCTCCGACCAGTCGCCTGGCTCTGGGCCAAGAAAGCCTGGATCGCGGCCGTGGTCGGGCTCATCTTCATCGCCAGCACCCTCTACGTCCTGTGGGCATTGAAGGATCTTCCCGACCCCAGCCAGAACGTGCTCGCGGCCGGGGACGTGGTCGTGCTCGACCGCAACGGCAAGCTGATCGAGGACTGGAGCCCTGCCGGACACTACCACGTGACGCTGACCCTGCAGCAGATGGGTAAATACGCGCCGAACGCGGTGCTGGCGGCCGAGGACCGCAACTTCTACAAGCACGGCGGCGTCGACCCCATGTCGACCGCGCGTGCCGCCTGGGTCGACATCACCTCGCGTGGCTTCAACGAGGGAGGCAGCACCATCACGCAGCAGCTGGTCAAGATGCAGCTGCTCACACCCGAGAAATCGATCTCCCGAAAGCTCCAGGAGATGGTCCTCGCGATCGTGCTCGAAGAGCGCTACTCGAAAGAGCAGATCCTCGGCATGTACCTGAACCGGGCTTACTTTGGGCACGGCGCGTACGGCGTGGGAGCGGCCGCGAAGACGTATTTCAACAAGGACCCGAAGGATCTCACCGCCGCGCAGGCCGCCTTCCTGGCGGGCATCATCCAGGCCCCGACCGCATACGACCCGGTCATTCACTACGACGAGGCGCACGAGCGCGCGCTGTATGTGCTGAGGGGCATGGTCGCGATCAACGCCTTGAGCCAGGACGAGGCCGACCAGGCGGCCGCGGAAGACGTCAAGAAGGAGCTCCACATGCAGCAGAGCGCCCGCCAGAGCAAGGCGCCGCACTTCGTGGACTACGTGCTCTCGCAACTGGAGTCGATGTTCGGCTCCGCTGCGATCCAGCAAGGCGGAATCGTCGTTCGGACGACGCTGGACCTGGGGATCCAGCAGAACGCGATGAGCGCGGTTTCGAACGGAGTCGCAGACCTCAGTTACTTGAACGTCAACAATGCCGCGCTGTTGGCGGCCAACCCCAAGAACGGCGACGTCCTGGCATGGGTCGGTTCGGCCAACTACGCCAACGACTCCATCGGCGGTCAGTTCGACGTCGTGCTCTCGAAGCGCCAGCCCGGGTCATCGTTCAAGCCCTACGTCTACGAGGCCGCGCTTCGCGACAAGAAGATCACCTGGGCGACCATCCTCCACGACCGGCCGACCAACTTCAACGGCTACCGGCCGGTCGACTTCGACAACCGGGGCATGGGCGATATCCCTGCGCGCACCGCGCTCCTGTACTCGCGCAACATCCCGGCGGTCGAGGTCGGGCAGATGGAAGGCATGGACCGCGTGATCGACCTCGCCCACGCGATGGGTATCAAGAGCCAGCTGCAGCCGTATCTGTCGACCGCAATCGGCGCCAGCGAAGTGACGCTGTACGAGCACGTGCAGGGTTATGGGACATTCGCGAACCAGGGCCAGCGGGTCGACCTTCACGTCATCAACCAGGTCGACGACTCGACCGGGCACACGGTCTTCAAGTACCAGAACCCGAACAGCAGCACGGTGCTGACGAAGGCCGAGGCCTACCTGATGAACGGCGTCCTCAAGGACTACCAGAACACGTGGAACTTCGGCTGGAACCGCCAGATGGCGAGCAAGACCGGCACGAGTGACAATGGCAAAGGGGGGATCCCGGACTCGTGGATCATGGCTTACAACCCGGACATCGTCGCCGGTGTGTGGGTGGGGAACACCGGCCCTAACGGCAAGGGCGGCTTGATCCGCGCCTACGGTGAGAACGTGGGCTTGACGATCATGAAGCGCTTCGTCAACGGCCTCCCGTCCAACATGCGCAGCTGGTACACGCGGCCTTCCGGCGTGACGATCGGATGCGGCAGCGACTCGAAGGACCCGTACCTTCCCGGCGCATGCCAGCCGACGCCCAGCCCCTCGACCTCACCGAGCGCCTCGCCCAGCGCGAGCCCGTCCGCCTCGCCATCGGCGGCACCGTCGGTGCAACCGTCCCCGTCGCCTTCGAGCCAGCCGTCTTCGTCCCCACCCCCACCACCTCAGCCGTCGGGTCCGTGATGCTCGCCATGCGTAGAACTGACAGCGCGTTCCTGGAAAGCGTCGAGCGGCGACGGCCGGGAACCTCGCTGCGCGGCTATGTCACCAGGACGCTGCCTCACAGCGCGGCCATCGTGGTCGCCAACCGCGCCCCGCACGAGCCGCGCCCGGAGGGCGGCTTCACGCGTGGCGCCGGGGGTGTGATCACAGCGCTGTTGACCTTCGCCGAGGTGGCGGCCGCGGACTGGGTGGCGTGCGCCCGTACTGAAAGCGAACGGGCCATGATCGCCGAGCACGGCACGACGTGGAACGCCCCCCTCCTGAGAAGCACCACCCGGCTGCACTACGCCACACCCACCCCGGAGCAGTACGAGCAGTACTACTCGGTGATCTCCAACCCGGTCCTGTGGTTCGTACAGCACTACCTCTGGGACCTGGCCCACCAGCCCGTCATCAACGGCCGCATCCATCGCGCCTGGAAGAACGGCTACGTCGAAGTCAACAAGATGATGGCCCGCAAGGTCGTCGAGGTGGCGAGCGCACAGTCGGGGCGGCCGCTGGTCATGGTCCATGACTATCAGCTCTACCTGGTGCCGAAGCTCGTGCGCGAGCAGCTGCAGGGCGCGATCATCCAGCATTTCGTGCACATCCCCTGGCCCACGCCCCAGTACTGGAAGGTGCTGCCGCGGGAGATGCGCGACGCCATCCTGCACGGCTTGCTCGGCTCCGACATCGTCGGCTTCCAGACGAGCCTGGACGTGCGGAACTTCCTGATGACCTGCGAAGAGAACGCCGGCCTCGCGGTCGACGAACGCGAGAAGGCGGTGCTGATCGACGGGCGCGTGGTCTACGCCCGCGCCTACCCCATCTCCATCGACGTCGCGAGCACCACACGACTCTCGTACTCACACGGGGTCATGGTCGAAGAGCGCAAGCTTCGTGACTGGCGACCGGAGCACCTGATCGTGCGAATCGACCGCACAGACCCGTCGAAGAACATCGTGCGCGGCTTCCTCGCCTACGAGAAGCTGCTTGCCCACCATCCGGAGCTCAAAGGCCGCGTCCAGTTCTGGGCGTTCCTGCAGCCGTCGCGCCAGGACGTCGCGGCGTACCGCAACTACGTGCGGAAGGTTCGCCAGACCGTGCAGCGCATCAACACCCAGTACGGCGCCCAGGGCTGGCTGCCGATCCGGCTCGAGCTGGGCGAGAGCGTGCGCAAGGCGATGGCCGCCATGCGGAACTTCGACGTCCTGGTCGTCAACTCCGTCTACGACGGCCTGAACCTCGTGGCGAAGGAGGGCGCCCTCGTCAATCGATCAGACGGCGTGATCGTGCTCTCCGAAAACGTCGGTGCCCATGAAGAGCTGCGCTCGCACGTGCTCTCGGTGAACCCCTTCGACATCGAGGCCACGGCCAACGCCATGCACCAGGGGATCGTCATGGGGATCGATGAGAAGCGCCGGCGGAACCAGGGAGCGCGCGAGGTCGTGCGGACGAACGATATCGCGCGCTGGATCACCCGGCAGGTGCAGGACATCCGCGACCTGGCGGCGGCGCCGGGCCTC
>DASWDZ010000150.1:0-7496 GCA_036395015.1 Candidatus Dormiibacterota bacterium
GACGTAGGCCTCCGGCTGGTAGTAGTCGTAGTAGGAGACGAAGTACTCGACCGCGTTGTGCGGGAAGAACTCCCGGAACTCGTTGCACAGCTGCGCCGCGAGCGTCTTGTTGTGAGCGATCACGAGCGCCGGCTTCCCGACCTGCTCGATCGTCCAGGCCATCGTCGCCGTCTTGCCCGTACCCGTAGCGCCGATCAGCGTCTGGTAGCGCTCACCTCCCGTGATGCCTTCGGCCAGCGTGGCGACCGCAGTGGGCTGGTCGCCGGTGGGCCGGTAGTCGGCCGATGTTTTGAACTCGCGCATCCGACCTAGCGTAGCGGCGTGTGCGGGCGCCGGAACGTCGTCCGGCGCCCGCCCCCAACGGCTCAGAGGAGGTCTTTCGAGTGCGTTGCGATGAGATCTCGTTCTGGCCACAGATTCAATGCCGCCGCCTCGATAAGAGACGGCGAGCTGGTCGCAGTCCCTGCTTTGTCATCCGGTCAGCCGCGTTAGCCGTCTCCGCGCATTCCTGATCAATCCCAGTGCTCGAATGTCTCCCAAACGTTCGTGAACGCGGCGCCGGAAATGTTGGCTCCGCGGCACCAGTCCTTCGGGCTGCCTGGCGGCGCGCAAGCCCCATTCGGCGACGCGCGGCCCGGTCGGTAGGCGTACCGAATCGCAGCGCCGATTCGTGAAGCGATCGCGCGTTTCGCGGCGTCCCACTGTTCTGGGGAGAGATTGAAGTTGTTCGTCGGTTGCCACGAGAAGCCAAGCCGACCTTTCGGCGGCCCCTTGGGGTGGCCAGCGGCGTAGACCCGGACGGCATAAACCTGTTCGGATACGAACGACAGCATGGCCTGTAGCGGCATCATCGTCCACCCGTGCCCACAGCAGAAGGGGGGCGTGTAGGGGTCGGGCCCTTTTGCCGGCCAGGTCGCGTTCCCGAGAGGCATGTAAGTCCGGCGAAATAGCGATCGCGCTGCAGCGATCTTGGCTGGACCCGCGTCGATCAGGTTCATGACGTGCTCCATGTACTGGCTGAGGTGGCGCCTGCGATCACTCCGGGGCGCTCCCGCGACGCCCCAGAACCGGGCGTCGGGATATACCTCCTTCGTCAGGATCGAAATAGACGGGTCGACATTCCTCCAGAAGTCCGAGTCCTCTAACCACGCTTTCATCTCGGACTTGTAGCCCTCGACGTCGGGGATGTTCTGGTGCGTGTAGGCGATCCCGATCTCGACGATCCCCGGGACCGTTGGCCCAGTGCCATCCCCGTAATACAACCCACGCAGCAGATCCTTCATCGCTTTCCGCGTATATGGCGGCTCGTCCCGCCGCGTGCTCCGGTCAAACTCGTTGAGGAGCCACGTCTCTCCGAGGTCGTATCTGTACCCGGCTTCTGCCATCCGTCTGCGGAATTCGACGCCAGCGTCAAACCAGGTTCGTCCCGGAGAGCCGTCCACCCACGATGCGGCCCACCCGGTGGGGCCGCCGAGCACCACCTCGGCGACGGGATGGAATCGCGGGCCGAGTCCTCTGATCACATCGTCCTGTTGCACCCGAAGGCGCGTCTTGTCCGCGGCGAGGGGTGCGATCGAGATGTAGTAGTCGGCGCAGGGAGACCGCTGCGCCGCGAGCTCCTGACCCAGGAGCGTCCAATCGCTCGCGGTCCAGAAAACCGCCTTAGCGCGCGGGCGACACTTCGCCGCTACACCGCCCTCGTGGCTCCCATCGGCGCTCGCCGGTCCGGGACCCGAGCCGACTGCGAGTAGCCAGACGGCGGTGCCAGCGGCGAGCAAGCGGATGACCTTCATGGAAATCCTCCTCGGGTCGATGTGCTCACGCTGGCGTACGGCCCTAACCGCGGGCTAACCACCACGCCGGCGCCAGGTTTGCGGGCATCGCACACAGCGGAAAGAGGTCCTGATGGCGGTCACGCCCCAACGACCGACCCCGACCCGTCCAAACGAGGCCTACGCCGCGATCATGGGCGTCTTCGTGGGCGGCATAGCGGTCGCCGGCGGCCTCGCCCACCTGCTCGGCCGCGATCCGCGCGAGCAAACGTGGCTCGACCTCGCAGCCCTCTCCCTAGCGACCTTCAAGGCCGCGCAGACGATCGCGCGCGACGAGGTGACTAGCTTCATCCGCGAACCGTTCGTCGAGGGCGATGGGGGCGAGGGCGAAGACGAGAAGCCGGTTCAGACAGGCGGCATGGAGCAGGCGATCGGCGAGCTCGTGACGTGCAGTCGCTGTGTCGGCACGTGGGCCGCGGCCGGGCTCGCGACGACGCAGATCCTTGCGCCTCGCTTCGGCCGGCTGCTGACGTGGTCGCTGGCTGCCGCCGGGGTGAACGACTGGCTCCAGGCCGGCTTCGCCGTCGTGACCCGCAGGGCCAACGAGCTGGAGGAGCGAGCAGGGTAGCTACTACGGCTTCGCGCTGACGATCTCACACAGGCGGCTCTTCGGCAGGGCCCTCAGCTGCTTGATGCCTCTGCACGAGCCCGCAGCGGGGCGAAAAGGCGCACTCGAGGCCACCGCCTCCGCGTCGGCCACCGCCCCGCTCCGCGCCGCCTACGACCTAGGTGGAGCGCAATATCGGTTCGAGGGGTTGCGGCCGTCCCAAAGATAGCCGGCCGCGAAAACGCCCTTGACGGCGGTGGTCAAGCAGCCACCAGCCCGCATCGGCACCCGAAACACCGCTCTTCCGGCGGCGCCTGTTCTCGCACGCGCGGCGTAGTGGACCCGGTCATCCAGCCGCACCACGACGGAAACGACCGCCCGGGGGACCGGCCTGCCGGCTTCGTCGCGCGCGGTCACGTTTACGCGGGTGGCGCCGTTGCCTCTCCGGTAGGTGATCGAGACGATCCTGAGCCGAGCGCGTGCGACCTGCAGCGTCGCTACGCCCGTGATTGTCCCGGCCTGCGTCGTGATGGCGGCGGTGAGCGTGCCGTCCGCAGGCCTACTCTTGGCCCTGAACGTGGTTGTGCTTCCCGTGCTCGGTGCGATCGTGCCGATGGTCGGCGGCGTCAGAGACCATTCGGCGGAAACCGGGAACGCGTTTCCGTAGGAGTCAGTGCCTTTGGCGGCGAAACGCCGAGTCGCTCGAGCGCGGACGGTCGCGGATGCCGGAGTGACGGTGAGCGCGACAGCCGGCCCGGGCGTGATCGTTACGGTTTGCGTCCCGCTTGTCACAGCTTCCGCTGACGCGGTAAGCACGTGGCTGCCTGCATGAGTGTCGAGGTAGTAGATGACGCCGCTCGTGCCGGTGCCGGCGGCGATGACGAGTGATAGCGACGTCGACCAGGGACCGACGGGACTCGTCGAGAAGGTGCCTCCGGGCGAGCTCGAGCTCAGCGTCACAGGGAGTGGAGCTCGCGTCGTCAGGGCGAGTCCAGTGGTCGTGGTAAACGCCAGCGCCATCGGTTCGGAACGCGCTCCGGCAGCGATCGTCTGCGGTTGCGTCCCAAACGCCAGCAGTGGTTGCATCCAGACCCTGAACGACTTCCACTCCTCGTTCAGGGTCGCGCCCTCCACGTCTCCGCTGCACCAGAGGTTCTCTCGTGTCCCGCACGCCGCGCTTCCGGGATCCATCGGATCGATCGACCGGCCCGAGTCGAACATGGCCAAGCCGAGCCGGTCGAGGATGAGACCGCTCTGAGCGGTGAAGTCGCTCGCGGAGGCACCTGAGGCGTTTCTGGGCGCCCACGCAAAGCCCCAGTGGTCCACCGACTGTCCTGTTTTGGTGCCGAAGTATCGGAGCGCGTGGACCTGCGCGGACACGTAACCGGCCATCTGCTCGGCCGGAACCATCGTCCAGCCATAGCCGGTCTCTCGCTCCCACGTGGCGTTCGCGAGCGGACTGTACGCCTCCTGCAGATACGAGCGTGCGGTCTCGATCGTCTCGGGGCCGGCGTTCGCCAGCACGACCTGGTGTTGCAGGAAGTCGTTCAGGTAGTCGCGGCGGAGCCCCCTTGGAATGCCGGAAACAGCCCAGTTGCGCACGTCGCCGTACACCTCTTGCGACCAGTCGCTGACATACGTGGCGACGTCAGCCCAGAACTCGGTGTCGGTGAACCAACTCTGGAGGTTGATCTGGTACAGCGATACGTCGGTCGCCCCCTGGCCTACGCCGATGACGAAGACGGTGCCGCGCGTCGGCTGACTGCGGTCCCCTTCGTACAGGCCCCTGAGGAACTCCCTGAGGTTGGCCCGCGCATTGCCCGTGCCTCTCCTGACGGCCGAGCTCACTTCGTTCAGTGCCCACGTGTCTCCCTTCGACACGTCATAGCCAGCCGCCGCCATGCGTTCGCGCGCGGTCGTGCCGGCGAGGTACCAGGTCGAGCCGGTACTCGTGACCCATCTGCTCCAGGAGGCGAAGTGGATCTCGGCCATGGCGTGGAAGTTGGTACCGAGGGCACGGATGCGCCAGGCCTGGTTGCGACGCGGTTCGGTCTTGTCCGCGACGATCGGGGGGATCGAAATGTAGTACTCCGCGCACGGCGAGGCGTTCGCTGCGAGCTTCGTCGCGAGACGAAGGAAATCCGTCTCTGCATAGAAGACGGCGCGAACCGGCCGGCAGACGCCTTCGACGTCAGCCCGCGATGACCGTGAAGCGACCAGCCGCCGCCAGAGCCTTGCGGTCGCCGCCGGCTCGAGCGAGGCGACCGGAGCAGGATCAGCCGATGAACGAAGCGAGCTGCCTGTCCCGGCGCTGCCCGTGCTGTCGGTAAGGACGAGAGAGACGGCGGCCAGGACGAGAGAGAGCCAAAGCGGGAACCGGATCCAAGACCGCTTCATGGGCAACACCGATCGCTGAGCGCCATGGCCCTCACCTCGCTAGAGCTGCTTCGCATGGACGATCTCGGCCAGTCGGGCCTTGGCCATCGCCGTGAGCTGCTTTAGCCCACCGCACAACATGCAGTTGAACGCGCGGACGGAACCGTCCTTGTTGCCGAAGACGATCCGCCATCCGTGCGGCGAGAACGCCACCGACGTCACCGCCGGCTCGCTGATGGTGCGTGGTGTCCGCACGGCGTGGAGCGGATGCGTCAGCCAGCGGCCTCGCTTCCGCGTCTGCCAGATGCCGACGGCGGTCGGCCCCGCCGTCGCGAGCCAGCGGCCGTCCCGGCTAAACGCCAGATCGTTGACCGCACCCTGATGGAATCGGAGCAACGCGATTTGCTTTCCTGAGGGAACCTTCCAGACCCGCGCATTGGCATCCGAGGATTTGCTCGCCGTCGCGAGCAGGGTGCCGTCCGGGCTGAAAACCAACGACGTGAGCTCCGTGTCGTCGCCCGCCAACGTTTGCCTGCTGGCTCCGGTCCGGGCGTCCCAAATCCGAGCCGTGCGATCCGCGGACGCCGTGGCGAGCCATCTGCCGTTGGGGGAGAACGCTGCCGCCACAACTGCATCGTGATGGCCGTTGAGCTTGAACAGTCGGGAGCCGTCACGCACGCGCCACAGCACCACCGATCCGTCGGCGGCGGCCGTTACCAGCTGCCGTCCGTCCGGGCTGAAAGCCGCAACGTTGATCGCCGCACCGTGCTTCATCGCAGGCCGCCGCCTGCCGGTTGCGACATCCCACAGGCGCGCCCAGCCGTCTGCGCCGGCGGTCGCTGCGAGACGGCCGTCCGGGCTGAATCGCGCGCTCTGCACCGCCGCGCCGTGCTCGAACGTCCGGACCGGCTTGCCTGTGGCGGCTTGCCAAGTCCTCGCCGTGCCGTCCTCGCTTCCAGTGAGGACAAGGCGGTCGCTGCGACTGAACTCAGCCGTGTTCACAGGGCCTCGATGAAGCAGCGATATCGCTGGGCGGCCGGGCCTCCAGATGCGCGCAGCATTATCGGCGCCCGCACTGAGCATTCGCCGTCCGTCGGGGCTGAATGCGACCTTGTTGACCCGAACGGCGTGGTGGTCACCCACCTGATGCTGCTCCGCGACGGGCAGTGGTCCAACGGGATCCACCTTCGCGTTCCAGACCCGAGCGGATCCGTCGTCGCTGCCGGTGACGAGCTCGTTGCCGTCCGGACTGAACGCGGCGGTATTGACGGCCTGCCGGTGCCCGATCAGCCCGGCGAGCGCGAATCCCGTCGAGCCTCGGAAGATGTAGGCGTTCCCCTCCCGCCCGGTGGTGACGAACATGCCTCCGAACCCATTCACGATGGGGCTGAAAGCGACCGACTCGACGCCGCTGACGTGCTTCGTGACGATCGCGACAGCGCTTCTGGTCGTCAGGTCCCAGACGTGTGCCGTGGTGTCGTTCGTTTCGGCCGCGGCGAGGAACGTGTCATCGGGGCTGAACGCCAGCTCGGCGACTCGACCGACTGCCGGGAGCGAGTAGAGCGGTGCCTGGCCGCTCGAGGCATCCCAGACACGCACGACGGCGTTGGCGCCGCCTGTGGCGATGAGCCTGCCGTTGTGGCTGAAGCGCGCGACGCGGAGCTGCGCCTGGTGGTTGAGCTCACGGATCTCCACGCCGTGCGCGACGTCGTAGATCCGGGCGAAACGGTCGCCGCCGACCGTGAGCAGGCGCCTGCTGTCGGGACTGAACGAGACCATGCGCACGTCGTCGATGCCGCTGGGAACGCTCGGCGGATGCTCGAAGGTCGCGACGAGTACTCCGTCGGACACGGTCCAGAGCCGCGCGTTGCCGTCGGCGCTCCCGCTCGCGAGGAGGCGTCCGTTGGGCGAGAAGGCGACACTCAGCACGCTGCCGCCGTGCCGGAGCGCGTAACGCGGGAGCCCCGTCCGCGTATCCCAGACCTGCACGGTGCCGTTCTTCCCTGCGCCGGCTATCAGCCCGCCGTCGTCGCTGAAGGTGGCGTCGATCAAGGCGAACGCCGGCTTCAGTCGACGTGGCCGAAAGCGCTGCGTGCGGTCGAAGAGCCATGCCCCGCCGGTCCCGGCCGCGAGCACAAGTGAACCGTCCGGGCTGTAGCGAACGACGTAGACGGGACCGCCTGTCGGGAGCTCGGCCTTGAGCCGGAGCGCCAGAAGGCCGTCGCGCAGAGTGTCCTCCATCGATCGCCCCGGCGCCCGTCCCGCCACGCGGAACGCTGCCACCGCCTGGACGGCCTTGCGAACGCTCTTCTCCGGATCCTCGTCGAGTAGTGCACGAGCGGAGGCCGCGAGCTCTCTTGCGCGGATGAGTCTCTTCTGGCGATTCGCGGTTGCAGTCGCCCGAACCGCCTTGCGCGTCTGGCGCTTCGCGGTTGCCGTTGCCGTTGCCTCCTTCTCGGTCTCCTGTTCCGCGAGAGTTGCGAAATGCTCGGCCTTGATTTGATTGCCCTGGGCGATCGCCTTCTGCTCGAGAGCCTCGAAGCGAGCGATGTCCGCCGCTCGCTTTTCTCCCTCTGCTTTCTTTTCTGCCAGACGTGCCTGCTTCGTGGCCCGCTCCGCGATCGCTTCCTGCCGCTCGGCTTCCTTCCGGCCCTCTTTGGCTAGTACCGCCTGCCGTACGGCCTTCTTCCGTTCGATCTGCGCGAGGGCGGCCTGATCACGGGCATTGCTGCGTTGGGCGA
>DASWDZ010000151.1:0-6351 GCA_036395015.1 Candidatus Dormiibacterota bacterium
GCCGGCTACTGCCAGATCTCGTTCGTCGCCGCGGCCAACAGCCGCATCCAGACGATCACGCCCGACCACCTGCGCGGTCGTGTGATGGCGCTGTACGCCGAGGCGTTGATCGGGGTCGGCCCGTTGGGCGCGACCCAGGCCGGGGCGTTGGCCACGCTGTTCGGGGCGCCCTGGGCGATGGCGATCGGCGCTTCGATCGCGGGCGCCGCGGTGCTCCTGGTCCGGCTGGTCAGCCCGCAGGTCTTTGGTCAGCCAAGTGAGGTTTCGAGCACCGCCGCCACCGCCAGCGCGGGCACCAGCCAGCGCAGCGCGCGCACGTAGTCGGCGACCGCGGCCAGCACGCGCGCGGTCCAGCCGCCGTTGGCATCCATGTGGATGGCCGTCGCCCCGACCTGGATCGCCAGGCCGCCGGCGATGATCGCCGCCGGGATCTCGACCAAACCGTTCGGCACGATGCCGGTCAGCGCGAACGTCCAGGACGATAGGGCGGCGGCGAACCCGAGCAGGAAACCGGGCGCGAAGGTGACCAGGAACCCGCTCACCCCCACAGTCACGATGGCGAGGATCGCGACCAGGATGAACGCGAGCAGGTTGTGGGCGAAGATCGCGATCGCGCCTTCGATCGGTCCGCCGCCGCCGGCAGACCTGACCAGGCTGGAGAGGACCGGGCTCACGACCTGCGTGGGAATGGCGTTGGTCGCGCCGGCCACGTAGCCGATGGCGGCGCCCAGCGGGAAACCGGCGGCGGCGATCAGCATCGGCACCCGCCGCATCCAGACGAGGCGAAGGAGACCAGGCCTGCCCTCAAAGCTCCGGGCCACGGCCGCGACCGCCCGACGGAGCGGATGCCGCAGGCCGACGTCGCGCGCGAGCAGCGCTTCGCGCGAGAAACCGTTGAAGCCCATGCGCACGAGAACAACCGCGACCACCGCCATCAAGAGCGCAAAGCCCCACAGGAACTCAGCGCGCCCGACGAGGATCAGGGCGGCCTCGACCTGGAGGACGATCGACATCGGCAGGATGATGAAGGACGCCATTACGTTGGCCGCGCGCATGGTCCTCGCGTTGAGGCTGATGATCACCGCGCCGGCGACCATCGCCGCGACCTGGCAGATCGTGGACAGCCCCAGCGCGATCAGGATGCTGAGTGGGAAGTAGCCGAGACCAGGGAACGTGACCAGGCAGTAGACCAGCAGGCCGCCGTAGCAGAGCGCCAGCGAGACGGTCAGTACCGCGACCACCTTGCCGGCGTAGATCTCGGCCTCGCGCAGCGGCGTGGACAGAAGGACCTCGAGCGTGGTGCGCTCGCGCTCGCCGACGAAAGATTCGAGTGCGAGCACGAGCGAGAAGCTCGCCGGGATGAAGACGACAAAGAACGCGCCGACCAGGGCAAGCCGGTCGACCACGGCCGTCCCGCCGCCGAACGCCGCGAGCGCGCGCACGCCTGAGCCCGACGCGATCGGGATCGCCAGGGTCAGGGCGACCATCGCCGCGATCAGCCGCAGCTCACTGACCGCATCGCGCAGGTCGCGCTGGGCCACCAGCGCAGCTTTACGCCGTTCGAGTCTCGGCCAGCTCACGCTCTTCAGCCCTGTGGTTGCCGACGATGGCGAGGTAGATGTCCTGGAGCGTCGGCAGCTCCCGGACTTCCTGGTGGGTCTTCAACCCCGATTCGCGGCGCAGCTCGATCATGTCGCCGACCGCCAGTGCGCGCCCGCCGGACATGATGCCGATGTCACCCGCCAGGTGCTCGGCCTCCTCCATGCTGTGCGTACAGATCACGAGCGCGCAGCCGTGCTCCTGAAGGTCTTTGAGGTAGGTCCACGCGCGCCGTGCGCTGTCGGGGTCAAGAGCGGATGTGGGCTCGTCGGCGAGCACCAGCCGCGGTCGGTGCAATGTCGCGCGGATGAGCGCGACCTTCTGCCGCATGCCCTTGGAGTAGGTGCCCAACCACCTATCGCCGGCGTCGTTCAGCTCGAACAGCTCGAGCAGATGGTCGATGCGGCGCCTCCTGGTCTGCGGCTCGATGTCGTAGATGGCGCCGAAGTGGTCCAGGTAGGCGCGCGCGGACATTCGCTCGTAGAGGCCGGGCACCTCGGGCATCAGCCCGACTTTCGCCCGCACGGCGGCCGGGTCGTCCGCCGCATCTATGCCGTCGACGCTGACCCTTCCCGCCGTCGGCACCAGGACCCCGGCCATGCAGCGCAGCGCGGTGGTCTTGCCTGCGCCGTTGCGTCCGAGCAGGACGAGGCACTCGCCTCCGCCGACGCGGACGCTGAGGTCCTGCAGCGCGAGCACGTCCCCGTAGCGTTTGGCGAGGTGATCGACTTCCAACACGGCTTAGGATTGTGACCGCTCGCGGGTCGGATCTATTGCCTTTTCGGCGTGCCGGTCGATGGAAAGCGCGGAGCGAATTCCGCTCGGAATCGGGTGAAAGATCGCCAGGCCAGGAAGAACATGAAGGCACCGGCGACCAGGAATGTGCCAATCGCGGTTGCCAGCACGGCCCACTGGGGACCGCCGAGCGCGTGGGCGATCAGCCCAGAGAGCGACGCAGCGACCACCGCCGAGAGGATCGAGATCATCCCCGGCAGGGTCTGGACTCCATGCCCGAGCTGTCCTATTCCCGGACCCACCGGTCTCGTGGCTCCGGTCGTCAGCGCGACGCCGCCGAAGTCGTCGAAAGCGCTCGCCACGAAGTATTGCGCCGCCTCGGGATGCCTCTCCAGGTAGGCGTGCCGAAGCCGGTTCATGCCCATGACCCAGCGCAGGTCGTCCTCGTTCAACCTGCCCAGGCGCACTGCCGTGGCCACACCGACAAACAGCACGACCGACAGGATCAGGATCGCGACAAGGACGAAGGTGTTACCGAAATGGTCTGCCTGCGCGACCAGCGCGAGCGCGATCACCGCGCCAGACAGCACCGAGAGGAACATGCTCACGCGGCTAAGGGATTCGCTGTAAGTCAGGGAACGCGTCGCCAGCAGGCTCCAGTGCTCGGTGGCGAGCACATGCAGCAAGCCCGGGTCGTCAAGCGCCGGCGGCTGTTTCTCCTCGCCCGCAGGCCCAGCGCCGATCATCGGTGCCGCGAAGATAGCGCGGCGGCGACAGAATTAGGTCGCCGATTTTGGCGGCGTTGGAAATCGAGGCTCGATGGCCGGACCGTAACGCCGAAACGAACGGTTGCCTGACCACAGAATGCCGCCCAGCGAGAGGGCAAAGGCAAGCGCCCCCGCCAGCAGGACGACGTAGGCGGGAGCACCGAAGCCCGCCGCTGCCAGGCCGGCGATCGAGGCGCCTACAGACGCGACGATCACACCGAGCATGCCGGGCAACGTGATGAAGCCGTGGAAGACCGTGCCCAGGGTCGGCGCGCTGAACGGGTCGAGACCGAGGGTCTGCAGGGCGCCCTGCAGGTCGTCGTGAGGGCTGGTGATGAAGTTCGGCTCCAGCTCCGGGTGGAGCGCCAGGTAGCCGTGGCGGAGGCGATTCATTCCGACCACCCACTTGTAGTCGTCGCGGTTGAGCATCAGCAACCGCCGGACGGTGGCGATGCCGGTGAAGAAGACGACCGTGAGGGTGAAGATGGCGACCGTGATGAACACCGGCCCGAAGCGATCCGCCTGGGCAACGAGGGCCAGCGCTATCACCGCGCCGGAGAGGATGGTCAGGAACATGCTGACCCGGCCCAGCGACTCCATGTAGGTCAACGACCTGGTCGCGAGCAAGCTCCAGTGTTCCGTCGCGAGGATCTGCAACGCTCCGGACTCCGTTCCACGGGGAGGCATCTCTGTCGACATGTGGGTCCTCCTAATCGCGCGGTAGGTAACGAGGCAGCTCGGCCAGGGTCGCGAAACCCCTGGCTTCGAGGAAGGCGGCGATGCCGTCATGCACCTCGGCGATCGCCTTGGGGTTCACGAACGTCGCGGTGCCGACCTGGACCGCCATGCAGCCCGCGACGAGAAACTCCAGGGCGTCCTCCGCCCGCGCGATGCCGCCGATGCCGACCACGGGGATGTGGACCGCTCGCGCGGCCTGGTGCGCGAGGTGAACCGCGAGCGGCCTTATCGCGGGCCCCGACAGCCCGCCGGTGCGAAAGCTGAGCCGCGGCCTGTACGCGTTGAGGTCGATCGACATGCCGACGAACGTGTTGATGGCGCACAGCGCGTCCGCGCCCGCCGATTCGACTGCGCGCGCGATCACACCGATGTCACTGACCATCGGCGTCAGCTTCACCCAGAGCGGCAGCTTCGTCCGCCGGCGCACCGCCTCGGTCACGGCGGCCGCCGCTCGCGGGTCGTTGCCGAAGTAGAGCCCGCCCTGTTCGACGTTGGGGCACGAGATGTTGATTTCGAAACCCGCGATCCCGGGCACGCCGTCGAGACGTGCCGCCAGCTCCCCGTACTCCGACGCCGACTCGCCGTTGATGTTGACGAGCACGGGGAAATCCCACTCCGCCCACCTCGGCGCGTAGTCGCGAACCAGCGCGTCCGCGCCGGGGCCCTGCAATCCGATCGCGTTGAGCATCCCGCTCGGCGTCTCGGCGATCCGCGGCGGCGCGGTGCCCTCGCGCGGGCGCAGGAAGATGCCTTTGGACACGATCGCCCCGAGCGCGCGTCGCTCCAGCAAGGGCACCTCGGTGCCGTACCCGAAGGTCCCCGAGGCGGCGAGCACGGGACCGCGCAGCTTGAGGGCGCCGATCGTCACCGCCATGTCCACCGTCACGCGCTCACCGCGTACGCAAGGTGTGATGGCAGCGACGACCAATCGATATCGGCGGCGCGGTACACCGGTCCCTCTCTGCAGGCCCGGTCGTAGCCGCCGCGCTTGAGCGGCACCGCGCAGCCCAGGCAGACGCCCGTGCCGCAGCCCATGTACGTCTCGACCGCGACCTGCGCCTCCGGCCAGCGCTCGGCGACCGCCGCCAGCATTCGGTTTGGCCCACAAGCCAGCACGACGTCCCCGTCCGGCGCGGCCGCGACTGCCGTTCCGCGCACTCCTCTGGAGCCATCGTCGGTCGCCCATGTCACATCGTCGCCGTCGGCCTCGGCGCAAAGCTCGCCGGCGGTCCGGGCTCCGTGTACCCAGGTGACCCGCATACCGCGTGCCGTCGCGTCGCGCGCCGCGAGAGGCATCGGCGCCACACCGAGTCCCCCGCTGATGAGGACCGCGCTGCGTGGGCCCTGGGTGAGGTCGAAGCCGCGGCCGAGGGGGCCAAGACAGCTGATGCGGTCACCGGGCTCCATCGACAGCAGCTCGCTGGTGCCGGCCCCGACCGCCTTCAGAACGACCTCGATGTCGTCGCTCGCGACGCGGTACACGGAGAACGGCCGGCGGAGGAGCGGGCCGCCGGGCCAGCCCAGGTTGACGAACTGGCCGGCGCGCACAGTCTGGGCGACCTCCGGCGCGCGCATGCCCATGACGAACATGCCGCTCGCCACCTGGCGTTTCGCCGTCAGCGGCGCGTCAAGCAGGTACATGCAAACTCAAGCCCCTCTCCCCGACCCTCTCCCCGATGGGGAGAGGGAGCGTGCTTCTCTCCACTCGTCGATGGTCCGGACCTCGATCTCATCGGGAGCCGCCACCGCCGACTCGAGGAGCGCGGTCGCCGTATCGAGCGAGGTCAGGCATGGGATTCGCCGCTCGACGGCCGCGCGGCGGATCTCGAAACCGTCCTTGAACACGGGCGTGCCGTCGCCGCGGTCCTCGTAGACGTTCGACATCGTGTTGATGACCAGCTGGACCTCGCCCCGCACGATCACGTCGACCACGGTGGGGCCTTTCTCGCCGATCTTGGCGACTACCCGCGGCGAGAATCCTGCCGCTCGGAGCGCCCTCGCGGTGCCGTCGGTCGCGACCAGCTTGCAGCCCAGCTCGACGAGCCGGGAGACAATGGGGAACAGCTCGGGCTTATCCGCATCGGCGATGGTCAGCAGCGCGGCGCTGCCGCGCTCGACGTGCATCCCCGAGGCGACGAACGCCTTGCGCAGCGCGTCGTTCAGCGTCCTCGCCACGCCGATCGCCTCGCCGGTCGACTTCATCTCCGGCCCCAGGTAGGAGTCGACTGCGGCGAGCTTACTCATCGAGAACACCGGCGCCTTCACCGCGACCAGGTCGCGTTCGGGCACCAGGCCTGTCGTCCATCCCAGGTCGGCCAGCTTCTCGCCCAACATGACCCGCGTCGCCAGCCTGACCATGGGAACGCCGGTCACCTTGGAGAGGAACGGAACCGTACGTGACGCGCGTGGGTTGACCTCGAGGACGTAGACGTGGCCCCGGTGCACGACGTACTGCACATTGACCAGGCCCCGTAGGCGCAGGTGGCGAGCAATGCGCACCGTGTAGTCGACG
>DASWDZ010000152.1:0-4349 GCA_036395015.1 Candidatus Dormiibacterota bacterium
TTCGCGAGAGCGAGTCCCAGTTGATTGAAGGGATCCAGGAGCGACTCATCGTGAATCGGAAGTGAAGCGAGGCCGGAGACGACGATGAGCTGAAACGGTGTGTGAAACGGCTCGGTGTCCGGCCCTTCCTCCGTCACGTCGTGATCGAGCTCCTCGAGCAGCTTCGCGACACCTCGGACGCACTCCGCGACCTCAGCATCCACGGGAGCACGGGCGGTGGTCGTGAAACCGACTCGAAGTTTCCGACTGGTCGGTTTCGCCGCCGCACGGAACGGGACATCGATCTCCGCCCAGTACGCGTCACCTGGCAGGTGGCCGGCCATCGCATCCAGACCGGCCGCGGCGTCGGCCACGGTCCGACCGATCACACCGTCCGTCGCGAGCCCCTCCCACGATTCTCCGAACACGGGCCCAGCCGAGATTCGGCCTCGGGACGGCTTGAGACCGACGGTGCCGCAACAGCTCGACGGTATGCGCACTGAGCCACCGCCGTCGGACCCGTGGGCAAATGCGCACAGGCCTGCCGCAACGGCCGCGGCGGCGCCGCCGCTCGACCCACCCGGCGTGTGGTCCAGGTTCCACGGATTGTGGGTGGCGCCGAATAGCCCGTGCTCGGTCGTCGGCCTGCTGCCGAACTCCGAGGTGTTGGTCTTGCCGAGGATCGGGCAACGCTCATCCTTCAGCCGAGTCACCGGAAAAGCGTCACCCGGCAGCGAGAAATCCTCAAATGCCTTTGACCCGAGGGTCATCGGATAGCCGGCCACAGAGATCAGGTCTTTGATGGCGACCGAGACGCCGCGCAGAGGGGCGCCGTTGCGGACGCTGTCGGCGGCGCGTGCCTGTTCAATCGCGAGCTCGGGAGTCGTGAGCACGTACGCGTTGAGGACAGAGTTGATCGCGTCGATGCGTTCGAGGTAGGCCTCGGTCAGCTCAACCGACGAGACCTCGCGGCTTCGAAGCGCCCTAGCCTGGTCGAGTGCCGGCGCGAACAGATCCACGTTCGTAATGGTGAGTCAGTTCAGGTCCGGGGTCCGGCACGTGGCCGGCAGGCTTCGGCAACCAGAACGAAAAGCGCGTTTGGCCTGGCCGTGTCTCGGCGGTTACCGCGCCGCCTGCCGCAAGCACGCGCTGTTTGACTATCGCAAGGCCGATTCCTACGCCGCCCGTGGATCGGTCGCGCGACTTGTCGACGCGGTAGAAGCGCTCGAAGACTCGCTCGAGCTCGTCCGCCGGTATGCCGGGGCCGCTGTTCAGGACCTCCACGTTCACCCGTCTGTTCAGCGCCTCGACGCCGACCTGCACCTCGCCACCGCGGTCGGCGTACTCGGCGGCGTTGTGGAGCAAGTTGGAGAGGATCTCGGCCAGGTGGTCGGGATCGACGAAGGCGACCGCCTGGTCGGGCATGCGCACCGAGGTGTGAATCGATCGGCGCTCGAGCAGCGGACGAACTGCCTCTATGGCCGCATGCGTGGCCGCCACGACATCGGTGTGGCGCGGCGCCGGTTCGCGGCTCTCCCCGCGGGCGATCGCTTCCAGCGAGGCCGAGAGCCGAACGAGGCGCTCAACCTCTTCATGCAGCGACGTGAACACGTCACGGTCGGAGGCAATGACGCCGTCGCGCAAGCCTTCCAGGTATCCCTGAAGATTGGTGAGAGGAGTTCTGAGCTCGTGGGCGGCGTTCTCGATGAACTCCTGGCGGACGCGCTCCTGCTGTTGAAGATCGGCGGCGAGCTGGTTGAAGGATCTCGCCAGCGACTGGACCTCTCGAGGGCCGGTCTCGGTCAGGCGCAGGTCGTACTCTCCGGCGGCGAGCCTGGCGGCCGCGTCGGTGACGCGCATCAATGGTCGCGCCATCCACCGAGCCAGTGAAGCTGCGAGGAACAGGGTCATGGAGACGGCGGCCGCCACCGCCCCCAGCAGGACCCAGGTGACGCTGGCCTGAAACATGTCGCGCGCGGCGGCCACGCTTGCGCCGTGTTGAACCATCAGCTGCTCGAACTCGCCGCCCCCCACCCTCTGGACTCCGATGGCGACGATGGCGAGCGCGAGGGCGGATACTCCGATGGAGGCTGCCGCGATGTGGACCCCGATTCCAAAGCGCCTCACATCGAGCCAGCGGCGCGATAGCCGCCGCCTCGAACAGTCGCGACATACCGAGGACGGCCGGGATCGTCTCCGAGCTTGGCGCGCAGCCGTCCGATGTGGACGTCGATCGTGCGATCGAGCGCGCCGGCTGCCGCGTCTCGGTACAGGGCGTCCTGCAGCTGCTGCCGGCTGAGCACACGGCCGCGCGCCGCTACCAGCGCCGAAAGCAGGCGGAACTCCGCCGAGGTCAGGTTCAACTCATGGCCGTCTTGCAGTACTTGCTGACGGCCGAGGTCGATGGTGAGGTCGTTGTGCTGAAGAACCCCTTCGGCGTCTTGCCGTCCGTCTGAGTTCGTCCGCCGCAAGATGGCCTTGACGCGCGCCACCAGCTCCGCGGGCGAAAACGGTTTTGGAAGGTAATCGTCGGCACCTTCGGTGATGCCGTAGACGCGGTCCGGCGTCGATCCCCGGGCCGAGAGGATCAAGACTGGGACGTCGGACTCCTGCCGGAGCTGTCGCAGGACGGACATGCCGTCCAGGCCGGGGAGCATCAGGTCGAGTACGACCAGCTGCGGTTGTGATCGTCGAATTTCTTCGAGGGCGAACGTGCCGTCGGAAGCGGTCACGACCGCCAGCCCCTCTCGCTGCAGGTAAGCACGTACGAGGGCCTGGATCTTCGGGTCGTCGTCGACCACGAGCACCGGGGCTTCCGGCTTCGCCTCGATCACCATGCTGGACAGGCTAGGCACTGATTGTGACGAGATGATGACTCCGCGCGATCTCATATAGCGCCGTGTCCGTCACAGAACTTTCACAGTCCCGTCGTCCGCAGTTGACTCGCGAGCGGGATGGTGGACGCATCACTCATCAGGAGGATGCAATGGTCAAAGGCGTACTCGGACTGGCGTCGGCTCTTTTGCTTCTCTTGGCAGGCGCGTTGCCCGGGCTGGCGTCCGGCCAGACGGGCCAGGGCAGCCTGTTTCTGGATGGACGCGTCGTAGGCACGGTGGTGCCGCCCTCGCATATCGACCCGGGCACGGGCCAAGACCCGCTGTACGAGGTCACCAACGGCGCGGCGGGGCAACTCGGAATCGCGGGGGTGGGGCCAGGCGACGCGAGTGGATACCACGGTGGCGCGTGGCAGGTCTGGCTGGTCACGTTCAACGCCGGTGTCACTCCGTATCTGCTGACCTCGGGCTCGGCCGTGCTGGCTGCGGAGGCGGCGGGCGACGTCACAGTCACGCGAATGGAGAGCGGGGACTTTCGGTGCCCCGTCACCCAGCTGAGCGGGGCGTAGGCGCTATGAGAGTCTTTGACTTCCTCTTCGACCTCTCGCAGCGCGTCGGCCAACCGCTGCTGCGCTACACGATGGGCCTGGTCCTGCTGTGGATCGCGGGGCTGAAGTTCGTCGATCCCACGCCGGTGCGAGGCATGCTCGATGCCTCCCTGCCGATCTTCGCCTCCAATGCGTTTGTCTACACGCTGGGCGCGCTCGAGATCGTGGCGGCGATCCTGCTCTTCACCGGAATCTGGGTCCGCTTCGTGGGCCTTGGGCTGCTGGTGCTTTTCGGCGGCACGCTGACGATCTTTCTGGTGGCGCCGGGGATCACATATGGACCGCACAACTTTCCGATCCTGTCACTGGCCGGCCAGTTCCTGTTGAAGGACACCGTGCTCGCGGCGGCCGCCATCAACCTGGTCGCGATGGACAGCGCGCGCGCCCGGGCGCGAGCTCGTGGCGAACGCGAGATGGCTTCACGGCCGGCCATGCAGACCTAGGCGAAACGCAGAAACGCGCGGAAGAACGCGCGCTTCTGTGCCTAAGTCGGGGCTTCAGAGTCTTCCTTTTCGTGTCTGCCCAGGAAGAACCTGTAATCGAGCTGAATATCCGGCTCCATCCCGAGCTGCCATAACAAAGTCGTCACGTCTCCATGGTGCCCACGCTCGTGGAGCAGCAGGTGCGCGATCAGCTCCCCGCGGCTGTAGCGGAGCGACTTCCCATCGATCTCGACGTTCTGGATGACCGCGAGCTCCTCATCGCTCCACGCCCTCAGGCGCTCTCCAAGCGCGCGCCGCACTCGCGAGCGGCCCGCCTCAATCTGCTCCCAGGTCATGAAGTCCTCAGCCCCGATCTCCGGCATCGTTCCGTTCTTGAGGTCCACGATCGCCGGCACCCACCGGTCATAGGCGACCACGATGTGCCAGAGGCAATTCCGCAGCGTGGGCCATCCTGACCCCTCGGCGATACGCGACAGCTCTGCATC
>DASWDZ010000153.1:0-6120 GCA_036395015.1 Candidatus Dormiibacterota bacterium
GCTGGGCCTGCACGAGGTTCGGCTCGGCGTCCGCAGGCAGCTTCCCGGCAACCAGGCCTTCTACAAGCGGCTTGGTTACCGGGTCATTGCCCGCCACCACCATCCAGGTCAGCGACGGGTGACCTGGTATGAGATGACCCTCCGCCTCTAGGCCGAATGCTTCTCGAGCGCGTGCTCGAGGGCCTGTTTGCCGAGGCCCGGGCCTAGGTCCTAGTTCAGCCTCTCCAGGATCATCGCCATCCCCTGGCCGCCGCCGACGCACATCGTCTCCAGGCCATAAGTCTTGTCCTGCTCGGCGAGCCCGTTGAGCAGGGTGCAGAGGATGCGGGCTCCCGTCATCCCGAAGGGATGGCCGAGGGCGATCGCACCCCCGTGTGGGTTCAGCTTGTCGCTGAAGGGGTCGACCCCGATGCCGCGCGCCGACGGGATGACCTGGGCGGCGAAAGCCTCGTTGATCTCGACGAGGTCGATGTCGTCGATGGTCATCTTGGCGCGCTTGAGCGCCTGCCTGGAGGCGTCGATCGGGCCGAGGCCCATGAACTCTGGTTCGAGCGCAGAAAGCCCGGTCGCCACCACCCGGGCGATGGGCTCGATGCCCAGCTCCTTGGCCCGACGGTCGGACATCACGACCACCGCGGCCGCGCCGTCGTTCAGCGGGCACGCGTTGCCGGCGGTCACGGTGCCGTTCTCGCGGAATGCCGGCTGCAGCGTGGCCAGGACCTCCATCGTGGTTCCCGGCCGGGGGCCGTCGTCCCTGGTGAACGTCTGACCGTTGGGCAGGGGCACCGGGATGATCTCGCGGTCGAAGAAGCCCCCGTCGCGCGCCTTCACCGCGGCGGCCTGGCTCTTGACCGCGTAGCGGTCCTGCTCCTCGCGCGTGATCTTCTCGCGCTGGGCCACGTTCTCCGCGGTCTGTCCCATCGCGATGTAGACGTCGGGGTACTCCTCGGTGTTGCCGGGGACCAGCTTCGGGTTGTAGGTGTCGGGGGCGTCGGGATAGCCGCTGCCGTAGCGGGACACACACTCGACGCCGACCGACAGGAACACATCGCCCTCGCCCGCCTCGATGGCATGCGCCGCCATGCGTGTGGTCATCAGGGAAGAGGAGCAGTACCTGTTGACGGTCACACCGGGCACATCGAGCCTGGCGAGGATCGAGATGGCGCGCCCGATGTTGTGGCCCTGCTCGCCGCCCGGAAGCCCGCAGCCGCAGATGAGGTCCTCGATCCCGGTCGGGTCGAGCTGCGGCACCTTGTCGAGGACCTTGGTCACCACGTGCGCGGCCAGGTCGTCGGGGCGTACGTCGACCAGCGATCCCTTGCGCGCGCGACCGATCGGCGAGCGGCCGTAGGCGACGATCACGGCTTCGGTCATGGGACGGTTATACGCCGAACCGGACGCTCAGTCGGGTTTGTAGCTGAGGACGAAGACGAAGAAACCGGTGAACAGCACGCCCGCGATCGCGAAGACGATCGCCGGGTGGAGGTGGAAGGCGCCCAGGGCCACGACCAGGACGACCAGCGCCGGCAGGTAGAGCGCGGCGGCGATCTCGAGGTGCCGGATGTCCATCAGGCGGTGGCGACGGCCTTCTAGGATGAGCTCCCGAGGCAGGCGCTCGTCGGGGTCGAGCGGGTGGAAGATCGAGTACATGCTCCGGCGCTCGAGGCTCCGGAGATCTCTCAGCTCCAGACGGCGGCCCATCTCTCTACCAATAACAGTTTGGCACCGGCGCGGGCTTATGAGCGCACCAAAAGCGCCTCTCGAGTGAAGAGTCTCAGGGCAGCGTAGAAGCAAAGGCCGCCGGTGACGAGCAGGCTGAGCGACGTCACCGCCAGCGAGCTCCAGGCGACGGTGTTGTGCACGATCGCGTCCCGGAGCACCAGCACCGCGTTCAGGATCGGGATCAGGTAGTACGCCAGGCTCGGGTTGAAGTCCGGGATGAAAAGGACGATCGAGGCGGGGAAGATCGTGATGAAGTAGAGCGGCGTGGCGTAGGCCTGGCCCTGCCTGAAATTCCGGGCGAGCGTGCCCAGGGCAAGCGTCACGGAGCTGAAGGACGCCGCCAGCAGCACCGCCAGCCAGACCATGACGCTTGCCGCCAGCGGGCTCAGCGTGACGTGCTCGCTCTGGCCGGGTCCGAACGAGATCTGGCTCAGGGCGAACAGCATGGAGCCGATCGACGCGACGGCGGCCGCGAGGCTGATCGCAGTGACGGCGAGGATCTTCCCGATGAGCACCTGGCCCCGGGGCGCGGGCGTGAGGAGCAGGCTCTCGAGCGTCTTGCGCTCGCGCTCGCCGGCCGAGCTGTCAAGTGCGGCCGACAGTCCCCCGGTGAGGCTCATGGTGATCAGGATGTACGGCAGGAAGAAGCTCAGGAAGGAGTTGCCCGCAGCCTTGGTCGGTGAGCTCAGCGGATGCTGCGTAAACGGCAGCGGGTTCAACACCGATGGGTCGACTCCTTTCTGCTGCAGCGTGGCCGCGATCTTCGCGGCGGCGTACTTGCTGAGCACGGTCTGCACGCGGATGTCGGCGATCTGGGCGCTCTGCCGCGTGGGGTCGTAGTACTCGTCGACTCCCGAGGGGCTGAAGGCGAGCCCGAGGTCGACCTCCTGCTTCGCTGCGGCGGCCGGGTCGGCCACCCGCAGGAGCTTCAGGCCTGTCGCGTTGAAAAGGACGTCCAGGCCGCTCGGAATGTCGCCCGAGAAACCGACGGTGTAGGTCTGCGATGCCGTCCTGACCGAGACCTGCGAGATGATGAAGAGCACGAGCGGTGTGGCGAGCGCGGCAAGCGCGATCGCGGTCAGCGTTCGCCGGTCGCGCAGGATCTCGCGAATCTCCTTGCGAAAGACGATGGCGACGCCTTTCATGTCGCTGCCTCGACCAGGGACAGGAACGACTCCTCGAGGTCCTGGTGGTTTCCGCGCACACCTGAGGTCGCGCCGCTCACGACCACGCGGCCCTGGTGGATGATCGTGACCCGGTCGCACAATCGCTCCGCGTCGTGGAGCACGTGCGTGGAGAAGATGACGCACTTGCCGCGACCTTTCGACTCGACCATGAACTCGCGGATCTCGCGCGACGCGAGCACGTCCAGGTTCGAGGTCGGCTCGTCGAACATCAGCACGGGCGGGTCGTGCACGATCGCACGCGCGATGGCCACCTTCTGCTTCTGGCCCGAGGAGAGGCTCTCGGCACGCTGGCGCGCGAAGGAGCCCATGTCGAGGCGCTCGATGACTCCGTCAACCCGGCGGGTCAGCTCTCCGTCGAGCACGCCGCTCAGCTCGGCGAAGTAGGCGATGTTCTCGCGCGCCGACAGCCGCGGGTAGACGCCGATCTCGGCGGTCACGACCCCGACGCGACGGCGCACCTCTTGGGGGGCGGTCCGGGTGTCGAAGCCGAGGACCTCGACCGACCCTCCGTCGGGCGCCAGCAGCGTGCAGATGATCCGCAAGGTCGTGGTCTTGCCGGCCCCGTTCGGCCCGAGCAGGCCGAAGATCTCGCCGGAGTGCGCCTCGAACGAGATGCCGCGAAGCACCTTGTTCGGGCCGAGGGTCTTCTCCAGGCGGTCGACCTTGACCGCCGCAAGGGTCACTTCTTCCTGGTCGTCGCCTTGTTCGCTGGTGTTTTGGCGGCCGGCTTCTTTGCTGTCACCTTCCTGGCTGGTTTCTTCACCTCCCCACTTGCTGGGGAGGTCGGCCGCGCAGCGGCCGGGAGGGGGGCGACCGGTTCGGCAGGCTTGACGGGTTCCTCGGTGGCGACGCCGACGGTGCTCGAGAGCGTGCGATGGCAGACCTCGCAGGTGACGATCGTGCGCACGAGCGTGCCGAGGTGGTGCGCCTCGCTCCGCAGGTTGCGGGGGCGATCGCAGAAGGAGCAGTAGCCGACCTCGGTCGTCACCGTCACGTGCCCGGGCCGCTTGTTCATGTCCCGGGAAGGTTACCGGTTGGTGCTAAACTCTCGCGAGCTCGCCTTTAAGTCCTGGCCTGAGAGCCAGGGAAGGAGATTTTTTCGTGGCTGTCACGACGAAGCTGCGGCATGTAATCGAAAGTCAGCAGTTCTCCCGCTCGCTCCTCGAAGATCTCTTCGCGCGCGCGGAAGAGATCAAGCGTGAGCCCCACCACTTCATCGGCCGGCTTGCCGGCCACGTCATGGCCGCGCTCTTCTACGAGCCCTCGACGCGAACGCGCCTCTCGTTCGAGGCGGCGATGCTGCGTCTGGGCGGCCAGACGATGGGCACCGACAACGCGCGCGAGTTCTCGTCCGCGGCCAAGGGAGAGACGCTCGAAGATACGATCCGCATCGTCAGCGCTTACGCCGACGTGATCGTCCTCCGCCACAACGAAGAAGGCGCCGCCAGGCGTGCTGCCGCGGTTTCCTCGGTGCCGATCATCAACGCCGGCGACGGCCCCGGGCAGCATCCGACCCAGGCCCTCCTCGACCTGTACACGATCCGCGATGAGCTCGGGCGCATCGACGGCGTGCGCGTGGCGATGGTCGGCGACCTCGCCAACGGCCGCACGGTCCGCTCGCTGACCTACCTGCTGAGCAAGTTCACGGATATCAAGGTCTGGTTCGTCGCCCCGCCGCAGGTCGCGATGCGCCCCGACCTCAAGGCACACCTCGACGAGCACCAGGTGCCCTGGGTCGAGACGGAAGACCTCGACTCGGTTCTCCCGGACGTCGACGTCGTCTACATGACGCGGATCCAGAAAGAGCGGTTCGCCGACCCCGAGGCCTACAACATGGTCAAGGGCGTCTACCGGATCGACAGGGACGCGATGACCCGGATGCGCAAGTACGGAATCCTGATGCACCCACTGCCGCGCGTCGACGAGATCTCACCCGAGGTCGACGAAGACCCGCGCTCCGCCTACTTCCGCCAGGCCCGCAACGGACTGCACGTGCGCATGGCGTTGCTCGACCGCTTGCTTACATGAGCGTCACCCTCAAAGCCACCGTCATGGACGCCGACCAGATCCGGCGCTGCCTTTCCCGGATCGCGCACGAGATCATCGAGCGCAACCGCGGCGTCGACGGTGTCGTGCTGGTTGGCATCGTCAGCAAGGGCGATGTCCTCGCCAAGCGCCTCGCGGCCACGCTGACGATGTTGGAGGGCTCGGACGTGCCTTACGGCCGCCTCGACGTGACCAAGCACCGCGACGACCTGCACTTGAGACCCCCCGATGGCAGCCGGCCGGGCAGCCAGGTGCCCGACATCGGCGGCAGGGTCGTCGTCCTCGTCGACGACGTGATCCACCACGGCCGCACGGCGCGAGCGGCGATGGACGCGCTGATGGACTTTGGCCGGCCGCGCGCAATCCAGCTGGCCGTCCTCGTCGACCGCGGCCACCGCGAGCTGCCGATCCGGCCCGACTATGTCGGGAAGAACGTGCCGACGGCCGAGGGGGAGCGGATCGAGGTTCTCGTCACTGAGGAAGACGGGATCGACCAGGCGGTGATCGTTGCCGGCTAGATACGCGGCGCTCGTCCTCGAAGACGGGCGCTCGTTCGTGGGCGCGCCGCTCGGCGCCGACGTGGCCGGCGAGGGCGAGGTTGTCTTCAACACGGCGATGACCGGATACCAGGAGGTCCTGACCGATCCTTCCTACGCCGGGCAGATGGTCTGCATGACCTATCCGCTGCAGGGCAACTACGGTGTGCGCGACGCGGACGCTGAGTCGGCGCGCCCCTGGGCACGGGGGCTGATCGTGCGCTGGGCGTGTCCAGCGCCGAGCCATCAGTCGAGCGAGGGCTCACTGGACGAGTACCTGCGGAGGTGGAGCGTGCCGGCGATCACCGACATCGACACCCGAGCGCTCACGCGCCACATCCGCACCCATGGCGCGCTGCGCGCGGTGCTCGTGCACGAGGACCATGAGCCAACCCAAGCTCGGCTCGCCGAGCTCGCGGTCGCGGCGGCGCGGGTCACCCCGCTCGCCGAGCAGGACCTCGTTGCGGAGACTTCACGAACCCGCACCGAGGAGTGGCTCGAGCCCTTGCCTTTGGAGCTGCGCACCCGGCGCCGAAGCGACGGCGAGGGGCTGCTCGTCGCAGTCGTCGACTACGGCGTGAAGGCGAACATCCTGCGCTCCCTGCGTGACCGCGGCTGCCGCGTCGTCG
>DASWDZ010000154.1:0-3757 GCA_036395015.1 Candidatus Dormiibacterota bacterium
GGCCGCGAAGGCGGTCGAGAAGCCGGAGCAGAAGTTCGAGGACGAGCTGATGGCCGTCGCCGAGCAGCTGATCATCAAGGGTAAGGAGCAGGGCTATCTCACCCCCGACGACGTCCTCCAGGGATTCCCGGAGATCGACGCCGAGCCTGACCAGATCTTCCGCATCTTCGCCGCCTTCAAAGAGATCGGGATCGAGGTCACGGACGGGGAGAAGGACTTCGAAGAGGTCGAGCAGATCGACGACGAGATGCTGCTCGACATCGAGATGATGGACTCCGTCTCCCTCGACGACCCGGTGCGCATGTACCTGAAGGAGATCGGTCGCGTGTCGCTCCTGACCGCGAACGACGAGGTCGAGCTGGCACAGGCGATCGAGGCCAAGCCGCTGCACGACGCGATGAAGGCGCTGAACGTGATCGAGGAGGTCGACGGACGCCAGCGCTCGGTCGACGAGCTGCTGCCGGAGGTCATCGAGCGGCTGGCGACCGTGAAGCGCAAGGGCCAGCAGGCTCACATCGCGCAGGAGCTGCTCGGCCTGGCCGATCTCGGCAAGCTGCCGAACCTCACGGACGCGGCGGCCGCCGAACGGCGGCGCCTGACCAACGGCGCCCGACCGCGCGTGCGCGCCGAGGCCCTGGAGTCGTATCGCATCGCGCGCTACCGGCTGACGGAGCGATACGAGCGCGCCTACGAGGCCAAGCAGCGCTTGACCGAGGCCAACCTTCGGTTGGTGGTGTCAATCGCCAAGAAGTACATCGGACGCGGCATGTCCTTCCTCGACCTGATCCAGGAAGGCAACATGGGCCTCATCCGCGCGGTCGAGAAGTTCGACTACCACAAGGGTTACAAGTTCTCGACCTACGCCACGTGGTGGATCCGGCAGGCCATCACGCGTGCCATCGCCGACCAGGCACGGACCATCCGCATCCCGGTGCACATGGTCGAGACGATCAACAAGCTGGTCCGGGTTTCGCGCCGCCTGCTCCAGGAGCTGGGCCGCGAGCCGGCCGACGACGAGATCGGCGAGGAGATGGGGATCACGCCCGAGAAGGTGCGCGAGATCGTCAAGGTCTCCCAGGACCCGGTTTCTTTGGAGACGCCGATCGGCGAAGAGGAGGACTCCCACCTCGGGGACTTCGTGGAGGACCGCGAGGCGGTCTCGCCGTCGGACGCGGCGTCGCTCACCATGCTCCACTCCGAGGTCGAGGACGTTCTGGATACTTTGACCCCGCGCGAACGGCGCGTGCTGCAGCTGCGGTTCGGGTTGATCGACGGCCACCAACGGACGCTGGAAGAGGTCGGGAAGCGCTTCGGCGTGACCCGCGAGCGCATCCGCCAGATCGAGGCCAAAGCCCTGCGCAAGCTGCGTCATCCCTCGCGCTCGAAGAAGCTCCGCGACTATCTGGAGTAGCTCATGTTGAGGCGAACCGTCCTGGCCGTTGGCTCGTGCGTCCTGCTCGCCGGCTGTGGCTCCGGCGGATCGTCAGGAGCGTCGTCGCCCAGTCCCGCGGGCAGCCCGTCGCCCTCACCTTCGGCCTCGCAGGTCGCCGGCTCGGTCGACGCATGCAAGCTCGTGACCCAGAGCGAAGCCTCGATACTCGCCGGTAACAAGCCCGTGGCCCAGGCGCCCGCCACGGGAGGCGGTCAGGCGACGATCAAGTGTCTTTACGCTGACGCGTCGCAGACCACGCAGGTGGTCGTGGCCGGCAAGCTATACGACGACAACGCCGCGGCCCGCGCCGGCTTTGAGGTGTTGGCCAAGGAGGTCGTCGAAGGCGGCCTGTCTCCTGTATCGGTGTCGGGCATCGGTGACGTCGCCGAGATCGTCCATGCCGGCAACCTCATCGACCTGATCGTCTCTGCCAAAGGCAAGTGGGCATTCCTGATCGCCGTCCATCCACCAGCCAGCGACACTGCGCTGCAAACCGCCGGCTTCACCGCCGCCAGCCGCCTGCCCTAGGCCGTCTCGGCCCCACCCGTGGCCGTTTGCGCTGACAATTAGCCCGTGCCGGTCATCACGATCGGGCGCCAGTTTGGGGCGGGAGGGGCGACCGTCGGGCGCATGCTGGCGACCGAGCTAAGGGCCGACTTCCTCGACTCCAAGATCATCGATGAGGTCGCGCGCCGCCTTCAGCTGCCCAAGGAGGAGGTGGAGGCCGAGGATGAGCAGCCCGGCTCACTGCTGGCGCGGCTGCTAGTCGCGCTCGGCTCGGCGAGCACCGAGCCCCTGATTCCGGCCGAAGCCGCGGCGTGGACCCCGCCCAACGCGGCGCCGACGTTCGACACCCGCAGGGCCGTGCTCCAGATCACGCAGCATGTGATCGAAGAGGCGGCGCGCGCCGGCAATGTCGTCATCGTCGGCCGCGGCGGCGCCTACATCCTCAGCAGCTTCCCGAGTGCGCTCCACGTTTTCTTACGGGCGGCGGAGGCGGTCCGCGTCAAGGCGATCATGGAGCGCTTCAACATCAGGTCCGAGGATGAAGCCCGCAAGCGTCTCAAGCAGACCGACGAGAACTGGACTTCGTACATCAAGCAGGTCTACGGCCACGACCGCAACCATCCGGCGCACTACGACATGGTCCTCGACACCGGCCGCCTGGGTTACCGAGCGACCGTGGATGCCATCCTGGCCGCACTCGAGTCCCGTCAGCCGGCAAATCAATGAGAGGGACCCCCGGCCTTCGGCCCGGCAAGCGGCGCTGCTCACCCTCCCCGATGTTCTGACTTCCAATTAAGCTTGCCACCGATGATCCACTCCCTCGGCTCGCGCACGTCTGGCGTCGACGGCTCCAGCGAGGGCGGCCGCATCAACACGATCGACATCCCCGGAGCGCTCGTGATCTACGGCGTCGCGCTGCTTCAGTCGCTGCAGCGAAAGAACCCGAAGACGAAGCTGAACGTGGCGCCGGTGCAGGTCGACGGCGTCTGGTGCCTGGAGCTCAGCTACCAGGGCGACGAGCCCGCCGGCGTTCTCGACCACTGGCACGGCCATCGCGTGATCCTCAAGAAGGTGGAGCCGCCTCCGCCGAGTGCCTGAGCAGTTCGGGCCCGAGACCAAAGTCCGCGCGGTCCTCGAGCGGCTCGGCGACCGCGGGCGCGAGGCGCTCCGCCGGCACGGCTACGACACCGGCGACGGTTTTGTCGACATCCTGTCTCAGTACCAGACCCTGGAGCACGCCGCCCGGACCGAGCGGCTGCGCGACCTGGCGGGGTTGCTGGAGGAGCTGAACGCCGGCGGCTGAAATTTACATACTGTTGACGCTTCCAAATCGAGAGCGCTCGGTGTAAGCTGCCACGAAATCGGATTCTGGTTCGTTATACGAGTCGAGGTTTACGTCAGTGCAGATGTCGCGGTTGGAACCAGAGAAGGGCAAGTGCGCTTGCGGTAGGCGCCTGAAAGACGCAGCCATCTACACGTACCGCTCACGGAGAGATCGCTTCCTCTTCCACCGGTGCGAGTGCGGCACTGAGTGGACCGAGCACCACACCGACATCGATCCGATGGATCCGGTGAGCTCGGACGAGGTGATCGAGGTTCACCGGCAGCTGGCGGAGTTCGAGGGTTCGATCGCGGAGCTGCTTCAGCCTCACTCCGCCTGAACTCGGCCGGCCTCGACTAGCTGAGATTCCACCATACATATGAGACACCGGCCGTTAGCGTGCCGACATGCCTGCGAGTCATGTCACCAAGCCGTCGGACCCTCATCGTTGGCTTCGCCGGAATCGCTACCAGGAAGGCCCTGACTTTCTCTTCTTA
>DASWDZ010000155.1:0-11207 GCA_036395015.1 Candidatus Dormiibacterota bacterium
CTCTGCGCGACGTGGATCCACGCAGCCGCAGACGAGCCGAAAGTCGATTGGAACAACTTGAAATGAGCCGGATTCGGTTTGTAAGCGGAGACGTCTTCCGCGGTGACGACCGCGTCAAACGACGCCGGAAGGCGACGCTGGGTCAAGGCGATGATGTCGCGGTCGCAGTTGGTCAGGAGGGCGAACTTCCATCCCTGCTTGCGCAGCCCGGCCAGCGCCGGACCGACGTCGGCGAACGGCGGCCAGTGCGGGATCGTCGAGACGAGCGCGCTCGCGTCGTCCGCCTTCAGGTCAAGCGACAGTTGCTTCGCCGCACGCCGCGCCGTCTCCGTGAGCACCGCCCGATAACGCTTGAAGGGTCCTTCTTCCACCTCGGGTTCCAGCGCGATGTACGCGTTTAGAAAGTCTTCGCCACGTCCCGGAAACAGCAGCTCGCCGGTCGTCCGAATCCCATGGCGCCAGTCGATCAGCGTGCCGAAGCAGTCGAACGTGAGCCAGCGGTCGGCCAAAGCCAGGGCTTCTTACTGTCCGGCGGCTCGGAACGAAAGCGTCTTCTTGGTCGCCTGGTCGACTTCCTCGGGCGTCAGCAGCACCGTCGTCTTCACGCCAACGGTGCCCGTGGACGCGATGCCCATCGACAGCGCGGCAGCGGTCACGTTGTCCGGGAGGTCGGAGATCACGACGACATCGCTGTCGCCGAACGCGAAGTAGTACGCCTCCATGCGACCGCCCATCGCCTCGATCGCGGACTCGACCGCCTTCCGGCGTCCGGTGCCGCCTTCTTTGAGCACTCCCTTCACACCCTCGACCGTGTAGTGACCCGTCGATAGATATTTCGGCATTCGATCTCCTCCTTCTACTCAGCCCGCCTTGGGCATGTACTCGGAAAGCGCGTGCGCGAGGTGATGCATGCTCATCGACTGCAGCCAGACCCGGCCCGGCCCGGTCAGCGCGGCCAGGAACAGGCCGGAGCCGCCGAAGAACATGTTCTGGATCCCGGGCACGGTGACGACGTTGAACTGCACCGACTCCTGGAACATCCCCACCTGTCCTGGATGCACGCGCAGGGTGTTGCCCGGCTGGAGGTCGTAGATCACGACCTCGCCGTGCAGCTCGACCCATGCCAGGCCCTGGCCCGTGAGCCGCTGCATGCGAAACCCGGTGCCGCCGAACACGCCGGCGCCCAGCCGCTGCTGAAACGCGATCGAGAACTGCACGCCGATCGTCGCGCACATGAAACCGTGCCTGTGGACCAGGTAGCCGTGCCCCGGCGCGACCTCGAGGGGCACGATCTGCCCTGGCAGCTTCGCCGCGAAGGCGAGCAGTCCCGGACCACCGACCGCGGTGTACTCGGTCATGAAAAGAGTCCCGCCGGCGAACGCGCGACCAAGCGCGCCCATGAATCCGCCCTGCTGCCCCCCGACCGAGGTGCCCGTCTGCATCTGGACGGCCATCGACATCCACGACAGCTCCCCCGACTCCGCGAACACCTTGTCGTTGGGCTGCATGCTCAGCTCGAGGACCGGCATCACGGTGCCGACGATCTTGGACTCCATGGACCGCTCCTTATCGTCTGTGGTGAGGGTCGATCACGCGGCGGCGCGACTGATGCGGCGCCGGGTTGCGCGAGCAATCGTCGCAGACCCCGACCACCAGCACCTCCGTGCGCACCGGCTTGAATCCATGGCCCTCCTCGAGGTGCCTTTCTAGCTCGTGGACAAGCTCTTCCTGGATGTGCATGACGCCGCCGCACACCTGGCAGACCGCATGGTGGTGATCGCCGCTCGCGAGCTCGTAGTGCGTCGGGCCGTCGCCGAGGTGCGCGGCGTACACGGAGCCCGAAGCGGTCAGCGCTTCCAGCGCCCGGTAGACGGTGCTGCGCGGAAACCCCGGCTTCGACTTGTGGAGCTCTTCCGTCAGCTCCTCGGCGGTGCAGTGTCCGCCAAGGCGCACGATCGCCTCGTAGACCATCGCCCGCTGCGCTGTGCGCCGCATGCCCGGCGCGAGCATCACGTCGTGATTACGTGCAGGGAGCGGTCGGATCTCGTCAGCACGCGGCATCCCGTCTCCTCGACCACCACATCGTCCTCGATCCTCACACCGCCCCATCCGGGGATGTAGATGCCCGGCTCGATCGTGAACACCATGCCCGCCTCGAGCGCTGTCTTCGAGCCCGGGTCGAGGCTTGGATCTTCGTGGTCCTCCAGGCCCAGACCGTGCCCGATGCGGTGGAAGAACTCTTTCCCATAGCCGCCAGCCTCGATGATCGTGCGCGCGGCCACGTCGACGTCGCCCGTGGTCAGGCCGGCCCGGATGGCCGCGATCGCGGCGTCGTGGGCGGCCAGCACCAGGGCATGGATCTCGCGCTGTCTCGCACTCGGCTCGCCGACGACGGCCATCCGCGTGGTGTCCGCCTTGTAGTTCTCAAACGCGGCGCCGAAGTCGAGCAGGACGAGGTCGCCGGCCGTCAGCTTGCGGTTGCTTGGTTCGAGGTGAGGCAGCGCAGAGTTTGGTCCCGACTGCACGAGTGTCGAAAACGACAGGCTGCCGCCGAGCTCCCCGATGGTGGAATCGATCATCAGTGCGACGTCGACCTCGGACTGGCCGGCGCGCAGAAGTGGGAGCACCTTCTCGGCCGCAGCGTCGGTGATCTCCGCCGCGCGCTGCAGCTTCTCGATCTCTTCCTCGTTCTTGATCAGCCGGCGGCGCCGGATCTCGGGGCCGACGTCGACGAGCTCGCTGATCCCCGTCCGGCTGGTGATCACCTCGGCGGCGTGCAGGCTCAGTTTCTCCTTCTCGACGCCCGCCTCGCTGACGCCGCCAAGCGCGCGACCGACCAGCTCGTACGGATCCTCGCCGTCGCGCCAGGACACGACCTCGACGCTGGCGGCGCGAGCGTTCGGGTTCTCGGCCTCGAGCGCCGGGACGATCAGCGTCGCGCCCGAAGCGCTGACGGTCAGCGACATGAGGCGCTCGTGCGGGTTGGCCGCGAAGCCGGTGAGGTAGGCGATCGAAACGGGGTGCGTGATGTAGAGGGCACTGAGGTGGCGGTTGGCCATCCATCGCCGCAACCCTTCGAGTGGAGTCGCGGTGGCGACTGACTTACTCAATGGCAATGATGCGCACGCTGTACTGGCCGCCCGGCGTTTTGACGGCGACCTTATCGCCTACCCTGTGGCCGAGCAAAGCCTTACCGACCGCCGACTCGTAGCTGACGCGACCTGCCTTCGGGTCGGCCTCGGTCGGGCCGACGATGCGGTAGGTCTCCTCGGCCTCACCGTCTTCGGAGAAACGGACCGTGCTGCCCATCCCGACGACGCCCTTTTCCGTCTGCGTCTCGATCAGGACGTGGTTCTTGATGATGGCCTCGAGCTCTTTGACCCGGGCTTCCATCATCCCCTGCTCGTTCTTGGCCGCGTGGTATTCGAAGTTCTCGGAGAGGTCGCCCAGCTCCCGGGCTGCTTTGATCTTGGCCACGATCGCCGGCCGCCGCTGGGTGGTCAGCTCTTCCAGCTGGCGGCGGACGGCCTCCAGGCCCTCGGGAGTGATGTGAACGTCATTCGTCATCGATTCGAGTCTAACCCGTGACCAAGCCGGTACCCGCCGTATAGAGTCGCGGGCGTGAGACCGCTCATCCTCCGGATCGGGATGCTTTTGATGGGCATTGGCCTGCTGGGAGGCTCCACCGGGAGGGTCCTGATTGAATCCTTCAAATCGATCGACGACCAGGTCGGCACCAACGGCTCGGCCGCCGCGGCGGTGCTGGGGATCGGGCTGATCGTCGCCGCCTTCAACCCTTCCGGCTCGATCGCCTGGGTCCGCGCGGGAATCCTCTACGGCGTCGTCGTGCTCATCTTCGAGGTCATCTCTGGCCTCGGCGGCAGAGGCTTCCACCTCGGGCCGGTGATCTTCGGCCTTGCGTTCTCGCTGCTGCTGATCGCCGCCTACCCGGAGCGCAAGAAGCTGCTTCCCGAGACCGGCCTCGGCGGGAAGCCGGCGGAGGCGAGCCCCTCGATGCCGGGTGTCGAGACCGAGCCCATCACCGACAAGGGGACGACAAAGGAGCCCGAGAAGGCCTCCTAGGCGCGCGGGACCAGGGACTGGACCTCGTCCATCATCCGCCGCTGCAGGAGATAGGAGACCCCGTACACCGCCGCTGCGAGCGCGGTGCCGACGAGGATGGCGAGTCCGGCGTGGAACGGCTCGGGTGAGATCGGCGCCAGCGCGACCGCGTCGGCGCCGACGACCGCCGCCAGCGCCAGGGCGAGCGGAGTCGCGAGCGGCAGAAGCTGCAGGCGCCGCATGACGGCAGGCACCGGCGGCTCGACGCGGCCGACCATGCGCTGCCCCATGACGCCCACCGACTTGACGTGCTTCAGATGCGGCGTGACCGTGAGCACGATGTTGACCTGGTTGCCGGGCACCTGCTTCAACCGCGCCGGCGGCACCAGGTACTGCTCCACGCCTCCACGCGTCTGGACCATCATCATGCCCAGTCCCATCGACGTGCTCACGGAACTCGCGCCGACGAGCTGGCCCTGGACCAGCCGCGGCTCCGCCCTCTTGTCCTTCAGCGCCAGGCGGAACCCGGGACCGACGAAGCTGGCCAGCAACGCGATGGGAAGGATCCACGCAATCGCCGCCGCCACCGCGACCATCCAGCCGTAGATGGGCGGGATGAAGATCAGCAGGGCCGCGATGATCAGGAGGCAAACGACCGCGACCGCGATCGAGATGTAGCCGATACGGATCACATAGTCCGGCGAATAGCCCTGGAGCATGCCTCCCGACTGGACGTAGCGCTCACGCTGCTTGCGGGTTGCGCCCTGCGCGTTGGAGGCGGCCTGTTTGGGTTGGATCTTGCGCATCTGGGTGCGTACCTGGCGCACCTGTTTCTTGCCCATTCCCCTCAAAGGGCGAGTGTATCCGGCGGCGGGTATGTGATGCGGCCATCGCGGACCTGGGCGAATGGAGTGAGCATGTGCAGCGTTGGCTGCGATGGGCCGGTGATGTGCCTCACCTCAACGCCGCGCAGCGTGAGCGCGTCGGAGATGAGCGAGCGGTGGCAGCGCCAGGGCACGGCCTCGGCGCACATGATCGCGATGGGATCGTGTTGCGCGAGCCTCTCCAGGCGATCGATTCCTGCCCAGAACTCGTCGGTCTGCATGTAGTCGGCATAGCCGCGAAAACTAACGTTGCGCCAGCCCGTGTTGATCGAATCAGGCTTCGGCTTGCGAAGGCCGCCGAGCTCGGGCATGTGCGCGTAGCGAATGCCGTTCGCAGCCAGCGATCGCTCCAGCGCCGACTTCGCGAAGTGAGGCATGCGGCGAGAGGCGGGCATGGTGCGGACGTCGACCAGGTTCTCGACGTGGTGGTGCCGCAGCAGCCCGATGAATTCCTCGAGCGGACGCGTCGAGTGCCCGACGGTGAGAACTACGACGTGCGCTGGGAAGGATCCACCGCCGGCACCAGCACTCGCTTGACCATCGTCTGGCCGTTGAGCTGGAAGCTGCCGGTGAAAAGGAACGCGGGCTCGTAGAAGCTGTGGTCGCCCGCAGGCACCAGGACGTAAGCGAGCTGCGCCTGGGTCAGCTGCACTGTCGGCAGCGGAGAGGCGTCGACGGGCGGGGCGCTTGAAGGGGTGACGGCCTGCCGGATGGCCTCGCCGGCGGAGATGATCCGGTAGTCGGCGCGGTCGAGGCTCACCGGGAGCAGTCCGAACGCAAGCACCGGGCGCCGGCCGCTGAGGTCGACCTCCAGCCCGTACCGCACTCCATTCGAGTCGACGAGGTTGGCCTCGCCGTAGCCAGGGACTTCGAACTGCCGCTCGTAGACGACCTTAAGCGGATCGCTCTTGGTGTCGACCGAGATCGTGTAGCTCCACTGCGGAGCCAGGCTGTGCTGGGCCAGGAAGATGTTGGCGAGGTCTTGCGGCGCTGCTCCGGCAGCGTCGATCGCGGGCATCGCCTGGTTGGCGAGGATGAAGTAGGCCGGGCTCGCCGGCGGGGCCTGGACCGTCCCGTGCACGGTCAGCGTGTAGGTCGACGCGCGGTAGGACCCGAGCAAGCCGGCGGGACGGTCGACCAGCGCAGCGCCCAGCCCGGTGGCGAACTGGTCGGCCGCGTTGGTCGACGGTTCCTGGTAGCGGAACACCGGCGCGGTCGTGATCGACAGGTTCAGCTGGCCTGACCAGACCAGCCGGGCGGGGCCTTCGAACGCCGTCGATGGCGCCGTGGCGCCTTGCGCCGGGCCCGGCAACGGCCCGAAGCTTCCGTAGTACTCGCCGCTGTTGCGCTTGGTGTCACCCAGGGACGCGCTCGAAGGCGCTCCGGCTCCGCCGCCACGTCCGAGCCCGCTGTAGGCGAAGATGCCAACCCCGATCACGACGACCAGCACCGACGCGACCGCGGCCATCGGCACCGCCGGCACCTCACGGATTCCGCCTAGCAAGCCGCCCACCGCGTCGCGGATTCGGGTGAGGACGGGCCGCTTCGCCTGCATCCGCAGCCACAGCTCGTCCTCGAATCCCGGCCGCGGGCGAGTCGTCGCGAAGGCGTCCTCCAGCTGACGCTGAAGGGCCTGCAGCTGGAGGTCGTCGTCCTGGTCGCTCACACGGGGCCCCCGAAAAATCGCAGATCTCTTGGGGTGTTCACACTCCCTCCCGCTGCACCGCTTCCCTCAACGCCCTGACCGCGCGGTGGTAAAGCATCTTCGCCGCGTCCTCGCTGCAGCCCAGTAACGCGCCGACCTCGTCGAAACGCAGCCCGGAGTGACGGAGCGAGATCGCGTCGCGTTGGCGCTCCGGCAGCTGTGTGACGTGCGCCAGCAGGGCCCGGTACTGGATCCGCTCCTCAGCCTGGCCCGCCGGATCCTCCTCGGCGAGCGGTTGGTGCTCGATCGTGCGTCGCAGGCGTTCCCGCCGGCCGTGGGCACGAAAATGGTCGAGCGTAGCGTTGCGGGCGATGCGGAAGAGCCACGCCGCCGGCGTCGTGTTGCGAGGCTCGAATCGGCCGTAGGCCTGGTAGGCGTTCATGAAGACCTGGGCCGTGATGTCCTCGGCGTCGGCAGGCGCGCCGACCTGGGCGCGGACATAGGCATAGATCCGGCCGAGGTACTCCCGGTACAGGTCTTCGAAGGAGAGCCGGTCGGCCTGCAAGGCCGGTTCATCGTATGTGGCTGCACAGCTACCTGAGCCAACGCCCAGCCGGCGGCCGCTGTAACGCTCTAGACCACCGCCCAGTTGCGGAGCGCCGCGCCGACCTCCTTGGGCCGGTTGCTGAAGACCGAGTCCGGCTTGCAGAACTTGCACCACGCGACCGCCGTTCCATCGTCGACGGGCCACACGGCGACCGCGCCGCCGGCATCGTGCACCTCCTTCACGACCTGGGGGTCGGTAGCGCCCCAATGCGGCGAGTAGACGTCGGCGCCGGCCTCGCGCAGGAGCGTGGCTGGATGCATCGGGCGGGCTCCTTCGAGGATCCCCAGCTGCAGCGCCGGCTCCAACTTGCGGAGATCGTGGATCGCGGCGTGGTTGAACGAGACGACGGCGCACTCGGAAACAGCTCCGAGCTGGCGGAGCATGTTCAGGAGCTTCTCCTCGAGCCCCGTGTAGAGAGGCGGGACCTGCTTGATCTCGATCACCAGGCCGACCTTGCCCAGCGCGAGCTCCACCACCTCCTGGAGGAGCGGAATCTTCTCCCCTTCGCCGGCGTCGAGCTTGCGCAGCTCGGCGGCCGTGTGGTCGCGGACCAGGCCCTTGCCGTTGGTGGTGCGCTCGAGGGTGTGGTCGTGGATGACGACCAGCCGTCCATCGGACGACAGGTGGACGTCGCACTCGATGAGGTCGCAGCCGGCAGCGATCGCGGAGCGGAACGACCGCATCGTGTTCTCGGGATGCTCCGCGGGGTTCCCCCGGTGGCCGCCGATCAGCGGCCTGCCGTCATCGTGTGCAGCCTCGTAACGCGCGCGAATCGAAAGAGTCAAACGCCCGGTCAGTCTAACCAGGTCGGAAAGAGAAGCCTGTGCGCAAGCTCACTTAGACTCGCCGATTCCTTGTCTATAGTGCAAGGGTGACTGCCCGCCCTGAGACCATCGCGGAGCTTCGCGCCGGCGGGCACAGGCGCGAAACGGTCAAGGAAGAGATGCGGCGCAACCTGCTGACGCGGCTGCGCGCCGGCGAGCCGCTGCTCGCGGGCATCGTCGGTTACGACGATACCGTCCTGCCCCAGCTTTCCAACGCGGTGATCTCTGGACACGACGTCATCCTGCTGGGCGAACGCGGGCAGGCGAAGAGCCGCATCATGCGCTCCCTCATCTCGCTGCTCGACGAAGCGGTGCCGGCGATCGCCGGGTGCGAGATCAACGACCATCCTTACGACCCAATCTGCCGCCGCTGTCTCGACCTGGTCCAGAGGGATGGGGACGACGTCGCCATCGCGTGGATCGGCCGCGACCGGCGCTACGGCGAGAAGCTTGCGACGCCCGACATCTCGATCGCCGACCTGATCGGGGAAGTCGATCCCATCAAGGTCGCTGAAGGTCGCTATCTCGCCGATGAGCTGACCATCCACTACGGCCTCCTGCCGCGCACGAACCGCGGCATCTTCGGCATCAACGAGCTGCCCGACCTCGCGGAGCGGATCCAGGTCGGTCTGCTCAACATCATGGAAGAGAAGGACGTGCAGATCCGCGGCTACCGCGTGCGGCTGCCTCTCGATCTCTTCGTCATCGCGAGCGCCAACCCCGAGGACTACACATCACGCGGCCGCATCATCACGCCCCTGAAGGACCGCTTCGGATCCCAGGTGCGCACGCACTACCCACTGAGCATCACTGAAGAGATGCAGATCATGGAGGCGGAGCGGCAGCCGGTCCCGGAGGACTTCGAGCTCATCTTTCCTTCCTTTATGAAAGAGATCGTCGCCGAGCTCACCCACCTCGCCCGTAGGAGCCCGCACATCTCGCAGTCGTCTGGCGTCTCGGTGCGCATGTCGATCGCCAACGTCGAGAACCTCGCGAGCAATGCGGTGCGCCGTGCAGCGCGTCTCGGCGAGAGCCTCGCCGTGCCCCGCATCACCGACCTCGCGTTCCTCGCGTCGTCGACCGCCGGTCGCGTCGAGATCGAGGCGTTGGACGAGGGCAAAGAGGAGCAGGTTCTCGGACGACTGGAGCGCGGCGCGATCAGCTCGGTTTTCAGCCGGCACTTCTCGGCCTCCCAGTTCGAAGGCGTCGTGTCGCGTTTCGAGGATGGCGGGATGCTCGAGGTCGGCGAGAACATCCCGGCCCGCGCCTACATGCGCGCGATCGGCGAGCTGCCGGAGCTGGCGACCGCGTTGAAGAGGCTGGGCCTGCCGGACCGGCCCGAGGTGCGCGCATCGGTCATCGAGTTCGTGCTCGAGGGCCTGCACCTCAACAAGCGGCTCAATAAGGACGAGGTCGAGGGCCGGGCGATCTACCGCCGCTAATCCTCTCCCCCTCGGGGAGATGGGCTTAAGCCTGTTCTATTTCTGGACCGCGTACACCCAGACGAACCCCGCGACCATCACCACGACCGCGAGGAAGAACAGGAGCTCGACCCGGATCGATAGGCTGACCAGGCGCTTGGCGCGCCGCGTGCGCGCGCCGCAGCGCTCGCAATAAGCAGCGCCCTGGACCAACTCTTTGCCACAGTTGTCGCACGCGACCTGGACGTCGGCCATCGCTACGAGTATGCCAACAACCTCCCTCTCCCCCTCGGGGAGAGGGTCGGGGGAGGGGCTTAAGCTTGAAATCCCAATGGAACTCAACGAGGAGATGTCCACGTCCGACGTGGTCTTGCTCTTGAGCTCGGTGCCCGAGCGGACCAGCGACCTCGTGTACTGGCTCGACGAAGCGCGCCTGCGCTACCGCCACGGGCCTGCCTTTCCCACACTCGGCGGCCTCATCGCACACCTGGTGGACTCGGCGGCGAGGGTCGACGCCCTGCTGCGTCACGCCCACCTCGACGGCCAGACGACGGCCGACGTCCGGGCCGCGATCGATCCCGGTCACGACCAGGAACTCTCGCGCCCGCTGCAGGAGGCGCTCGAGGACCTCGCGCGCGTTCGGCGGCGTACCGTGGACCTCCTTCACGGCTGGGGCAAGGCGGAGTGGGATCGCCGGATCACCGACCCGCGCGGCGGAGAGCTGAGCTTGCTCGAGGTGTGCCGGCTCGTGGCCAAGCACGAGATGGGCCACATCGCGCAGATCCGCAACCTGAGCGCGCTCCTCCCAGAGCCGCAGGAGCTCGGCCCGGTGCACCCGGCGGGCGCGAACGGCAAGTAACCTTGCGGTCGTGTCGGAAACGCCGGAGACGACTTCCGCCGAACCGGAGCGACCGGCCAAATCTGGCCGCTCGCGGCGTAAGCGCAAGCCCGGTGGCGCGCGCAACGCCCAGTACTGGATGGTCGTCAGCTCGCCCGAGAACTTCCGCAAGACGCGCGAGCACGGCTTCTCGATCCAGGGCCTGAAGAGCCGGCACCGCCGGCGCGTGGAGACGATGCGCGTCGGAGACCGCCTCCTCTATTACGTCACCGGCCGGATGGGTTTCGCGGCCACGGTCACTGTCGCATCCCCCATGTACGAGGACCACACCCCGATCTGGCGGTCGTCGCGGCGAGACGAGGACTACCCCTGGCGCGTGCATATCCGGCCTGACGTCGTGCTCGAGGAGACGGACTGGGTGCCCGCCAAGGCGATCGCCTACCGGCTGGACTACGTCCGCAAGTGGCCGCCCGAGCACTGGACGCTGGCGTTCCAGGGCCACATCCACGCACTGCCGCGCGCAGACTTCGGAATCATCGAGGACGAGATCGCGCGCAGCTCGCGCCGCCGCAAAGCGCTCGCCGGCTGACGCGCCACATTTCCAGGTTCGGTGGTGCTTGATGTGTAGTGGGCATGAATGTTGGTGCCCGACGCATGACCGTCACGCGGTCTGACGACGATGCGTTCGAGGCCCTTTTCACAGCCGAATACCAGCGCGTGGTCGGCATTGCCAACCGCGTCCTCGCCGACGCCCACGAGGCCGAGGACGTGGCCCAGGATGTTTTCATCGACTTTCACCGGCTGCACTCGGCCACCGCCGAGTACGCACCGGCCTGGCTGCATCGAGCTGCCGCCCACGCCTCGCTCAACCGCCTGCGCGGCGCGCGTCGCAGGCAGAAGCGCGAGCTCGCGCAAGCGATGGACGC
>DASWDZ010000156.1:0-4815 GCA_036395015.1 Candidatus Dormiibacterota bacterium
GGGAGCCGCACGTGTCGCTTGCGGAGGGGCTCGAGCGCACCGTCCGCTGGTACCAGGAGCACCAGGACTGGTGGCGGCCTCTGAAGTCGGGCGAGTACTGGGAGTACTACCGGCGCAACTACCGTCCGCTCGTCAACTAGAAGACTGCTCGATCAGGCGCCACTCGCCGCCATCCCACCAGTAGTGCCCGTCCTCTGACTTCAGCGCGCCCGGCGGAACGTCGCGCGACGAGTCGCGCCAGGCCTGGCCGTCCCACCAGTAGCGACCGTCCGTCGTCACGTGCAGCGCCGTGGCGCCCGAGAGCTGGGCTGCGGGGCGGCGCCGCGACCGCACGAGCACGAGCAGGATGAGGCCCGTGAGCAGCGCGAGCACCACCACGCCTCCGAGCACGTACGCGGCGGTGGTTGCGATCCTTGACGGGTCGGCGAGGATCGAGCGCGCCGACTCCGGCCACTGCGACGGAGGAATCGTGTAGGCCGGCGCGGTGTCGAACTGACGGCGTGTCTGTGTCGATGCCGCGTCGCCGAGGTCGTCTGCTGTCGAGACGAGCCCGATGAGGAAGTAGTCGTTCCCCTTCACAAAGGAGATCACGTCGGCGTAGGCGGGCGTAGACGGGTCCTCGAAGTGCACGCCGTAGTAAGCGTCCAGGCCGCTGATAGAGATCGCGTTCTTGTAGTAGGTGTCGGACTTGTCGAGTGCCTCCGACATGCTCAGCCACTTCTTCGCCCCCGCACCGCCCTTGAAGGCGATCACGACCTCGAGCAGGAGGTGGTCCGACGTCTCCTTGATCCAGGTCTTGCCGAAGCCCGACACGAAACCGTCGTCCTGCAGCGCCTTCTGAGTCACGGACGGGTCGTCGGGGCCGAGGAAGTCGACGTACTCGTCCACGCCGAACTCGCCGTTGAGCGAGACCGCCTGGGAGTTCTCCTCGTACCCGGATTCAGGAGGCTCCGCGAGCAGTGTGTCGAGCGTCGGCGACGGCGTCGGCGCTGCGAAAGCCGTCATCGGATACACGAGGATCGCCGTGACCGCGGCGACGGCGATCAGGCTGCGGAGGCTGACCTCAGGCGCTCGGCGGCGCCGCGGCGGATTGGCCCGCTCCGGGCGTCGGGCGCCACCGCTGTCCATCCCACCAGAGTGCGCCATCGCTCGACCTCTGTGCTGATGGCGGCACCTCATGTGCCGCATCGCGCCAGGTCTGGCCGTCCCACCAGTAGTTGCCGTCGGTCGACATCTGGACGGCGCCGCCCATGGGCGGCGCGCCGATCGCGCCCTGCATTCCTGCCATGGCGGGCGCCATCGCGCCGCGACGCCGCATCGTCAGCGCTAGCACGGCGACCACGGCGAGCACGATGAGGATGCCGACGATGCCCACCGCCAGGACCGGGAATGCACCAGCGCTCGAGGCGTTCTCAGGCCACTGAGAAGAGGGGATCGTCTCCTTCGGAGCCGAGTCGTACTGGGTCTTGGTCTGCTGGGTCGCCAGGCTCAGGATGTCGTCCCGGGTGGACACGAAACCGACGATGAAGACGTCGTTGCCTTTCACGAACGAGAAGACATCGCCGATCGTGTTGCTGGACGAGTACTTGAAGTGGCCGCCGTAGTAAGGCGAGATGCCCGAGATGGAGACGGCGTGGTCGTACGTGGGGTCCGCCTTATCGCCGGCCTCTGCCGAGATGAGCCAGCTCTTGGCGCCCTTGGCGCCGGTGAAGGCGATCACCGCCTCGACCAGCGCGTGCTGCGAGGCCTGGTGGATCCACGTCATCCCATAGCCGTCGACAAATCCGTCGCGCATCAAGGTCTGCTCGATCTGGTCCGCCTTCGACGAGTCGCTCGCCTGCGCGTAGTCGTGCGCGGTGAACTTGCCATGGAACGGCGAAGCGGTCAGTTCGGTGTAGCCGCCTGGCGGCGCCGTAAGCAGCGTGTCCAGGGTGGGGGACGGGGTCGGAGAAGCGGATGCGGAAATGGGTCCAAGGGCGAGAAGAGAGATCGCGGCGGCGCAAATCAAGCGGTTCACGCGCGACATAGTAGCCCCGGGTAGTTGATTTCCTTGCTACCTATCGGAAGCCTGCCGTCTGCGACGTGAGTGGAACAGGTCGCCAGCTGTGGCCGTCCCACCAGTACCCGCCGTCTCCGCTGCGCTGGGCGAACGGCGGAGCCTCGCGGGCGCTCTCGTGCCACGTCCGGCCGTCCCACCAGTGGCTTCCGTCGGGCGACAGCTGGATGGCCAGCGATCGCGGGGCCGACCTCCAGCGGGTCCACCTGAGGAACATGCCGGCGGCGACGGCCAGCAGGCCGATGGCGAGGGTCATGGCAAGCAGGTAGGGCAGCACCCCGGACATGTTCGGGAGAGAGACAGCCGCCCCCGAGGTCGGGGCGGGCCTGGTTGCGTTCTCCGGCCATTGATCGGTGGGGATCGTCGAGGACGGCGCGGCGCCGTACTGGTTGGTGGCTTGGGTGGTGGCCAGGGCGAGGACGTCGTTCTTGGGCGAGTAGAACCCGACGCTGAACAGGTCGTTGCCCTTGACAAACTCGAAGAGGTCGCTGGTCGTGGCGCCGGACACGAAGTGCCCGCCGTAGTAGGGGTCGATACCCGGGAGCGGGTTGGACTTCTTCCAGGCGGGCTTGGCCTTGTCCGCCGCCTCCTCGTAGGCGAGCCAGCTCCGGGCGCCGGCGCCTCCCGAGAAGGCGATCACGAACTCGACCAGCACGCGCCGGGTCGACTTCTGGGTCCATGTCATGCCGTAGCCATCGACAAAACCGGCGCCCTTGAGGGCGTGCTCGGCCTGCACGGCCTGCTCGCCGTAGTGGCTCGTGTACTGGGTTGCGGTGAACCGGCCCTTGATCGGCGTCGTCGCCACCGGCAGGTAGCCCGCCGGCGGCGCGAGCAGGATCTGGTCCAGGCTGGGCGACGGGGTGGGCGGGGCGGCTGCCGTCGCGACCAGCGGAAACAGCGCCAGAAGCGCCACCGGGACGCTACCCACCAGCTTTTTCACGGGCGAAATCCTATCGGTTGGAACCGAATCTTCCACCCATTCCACGCCAGTACCAGTGCAAATACCGAGGGAGCCATTCCAATAGACGAAAACGGCTCTCGCCCGCGGTTCGGTCGCGCCATGTCGTCGGCACCTCAGCGACTCGCAGCCCCAGCCGGTAGGCCTTGACCGTCAGCTCGAGGCCCAGCTCGAAGCCGCCCCGGGACTCGATCGTGACCTGGTTGAGGAGACGCTTGGAGTAGAGCCGGAAGTTGCTGGTCGCGTCGTGGATCGGGAGCCCGCCGAGCCAGTGCAGGGACAGGCCGGCCATCCGCGACATGGTCCGTTTGACCAGCGGGCCTCCAACCTGCCGCCCGCCGCGCATGTAGCGCGAGCCGGCCACGACGTCGGCGCCGTCGCGGGCGAGCCTGTACATCGGGTCGATGTCGGAGGGGTCGTCCGAGCCGTCGCCCATCGTGATCAGGACAAAAGGCGCGCGCGCCGCACGAAGCCCCGACTTCATCGCGTTCAGGGCGCCGCGCCCGAGGGTGTTCTTGTGCAAGCGGACCTCGGGGAGCTCGGCCTGCAGCCGTCTGACCACCGGGACCGTCGTGTCCTCGTCGAAGTCGTGCACGACGAGGACTTCCAGGGGCCTGGTCTTCGTCTGCTCGACCACGCCCCGAAGCGTTGGCACGACGTTCTCGCCCTCGTTGTAGACGGGGATGACGACGCTGAGCGCCGGGGTCGTCAGATCCGCCCGGCCGAGATCTCGTCGCGGATCCAAGGGATGACCTCATCGAGCACGTCTTCCAGCGGCGTCGTGGCCTCGAAGCCCAGCACCTCGCGCGCCTTGCGCACGTCGGGGACCCGCATCTGTACGTCGTGCTCGTAGGCCGGGTCGGAGACCAGGTGCAGCGGCCGGTTGGGACCGTGGACCTTGCGCCACACGATCTCTGCCAGCTCACGGACCGTGGTCGAGCGCGCGGTCGAGAGGTTGAAGTCCTCGTTGAGGCCTTGGGGCGACTCCATCGCGAGCCGGATCCCCACGGCCAGGTCGCCGCCGTACGTGTAGTGGCGGACCTGGCTGCCGTCGCCGAGGATGTGCAGCGGGTCCTGGCCTTTCAGGACTTTCTGCACCAGGTCGGGCACGACGTGGCTCATCGCCAGTTTCACGTTCCCGCTGCGCACGTCGTGGTCGCGCAGCGCGCGGCGCTCGCCGATGCCAACGCAGTTGAACGGTCTGACGATGGTGAACGGGAGGCCGTACTGCTCGTGCGCGCCGCGTGCGAAGTACTCGGTGGCGAGCTTCTGGAATCCGTAGGTCGAGCGCGGGGGAGGGCTCGTGAGCTGGGCCCCCTCTGGCGTCGGGAAGACCGAGGCCGACTCGAAGACCATGCTGCTCGAGATCACGGTGATCTTCGCGAGCCGTCCACCGCGAAAGGCGCTCAGCGCGGCGTCGAAGGTGGCAGACGTTATTCGCTCGTTCTCGGCCAGCAGGTCGTAGGCGAACTCGTGGAAGTAGGAGATGCCGCCGATCATGGCCGCGCCCGCGACCAGCTGCTCGCAGTCGCGCGCGAGCCGGCTCAGGAGCTCGGTGTCCTTGGCGTCGCCCTCGACGAGGCGGTAGCGAGGGTCGTCGTCGAAGGTCCGCCGGACTGGGCCGTACTTGCTGAAGTTGTCGACTCCGACCACCTCGTGCCCGGCCTGGAGCAGCTCCGCCACGAGATACCCGCAGATAAACCCGGCGGCTCCCGTAACCAGGACCTTCATCCGCGATAGTCCGGACTATCAAGGACTTTCGCTTCCGCAGATGCGCGATAGTCCGGACTAACGGTCATTC
>DASWDZ010000157.1:0-77563 GCA_036395015.1 Candidatus Dormiibacterota bacterium
CTCAGGCCTACTTCTCGAGCGCCACGTTCGCCTGGAACTCGACCAACAAGCCGGCCGGCGTCTATCGCTTCTCCGTCTGGGCGAGGGATACGAGCAGCCCGGGTACGAGCGGGACCGCTCCGAACACCTACGATGCTTTCAGTTCTTTTCAGTTCACGCTGACCTGACGGTCTGTGTGGCACGGTAGGGTTTGCTCCTGGGACATACCCGGTAACTGTGTGCCAGAGACAACAACAGTTCGGCGCAGTACGACACGACGACGACGTTCGACTTGACGTTGACCTGATTTCGGTCCGACCGAGTATCATCAGCGGCCGCCAGACGAAGAAAGAGTCATTCCTGACGTTCTGAATCCTTCCCGCCAAGGAGGACGACGACGATGCGTCGCCTGTTCGTGTTCTGCACAGTCCTAGCTGAGGTCACGATGCTTGCGGTGACTGCCCCCACCGTCACCGCTGGCACATTCGCGACCCCGACCACGACCGTGCAGCCCCTCCAGGCAACCCCGGCCAAAACCACCCGCGAGATCTTCGGCTACGCGCTCGCCAGCAGCCTGGGTGATCCGAGCCTTGGCTATGCGAGCTGGCAATTCTCCCTGCTCAACACCGTCGCCTACTTCGGCGTGCACGTCAACTCGGCGGGCGCGCTGGTCAACGACAGCGGGCTGCAGACGTGGAATGCGAGCGTCAACACCAACTTCATTAACGCGGCCCACGCGAACGGAGTGAAGGTTTTGCTGACGATCGTGCTCCAAGATTTCTTTTCGGGCACGCCGGCGATGTGCTCAGGCCTCGCCAACCGTGCTGTAACGATCCGACAGGCGATCCCTCTGATGAAGAATCGCGGTGCCGACGGGATCAGCGTCGACTACGAGGGTCTCAACCGAACGTGCCCAAACGGTCGCACCGCGAGGGCCATGATGACCGACTTCGTCAAGCAGCTGCGCATCGCCCTGGGGTCAGCACCCTATTTGTCGGTGGCGACCTATGGTAGCTCGGCGATCGACACGGTGGGCTTCTTCGACGTCGCCGGCATGGCGCCTTACGCGAACTCGTTCTTCATCATGGGCTACGACCTGGAGTACTCCAACTACAAACGCCCACCACTCTCGTGCTCGGCGTTCTGTCTCGGCCCGACGTCTCCGTTGGCCGCGTACTACTGGAACGACGTCAACATCGTGAAGCAGTATCGCGCCGTGATCCCGATTTCCAAGATCATCCTCGGCGTGCCGTACTACGGCCGCAAGGCATGCGTCGTGGCGGCGGTACCGAACGCGTACCCGACGTCGAAGGTGATGCCCGAGACATACCTGAATTCCGTCGGCGAACGCAGCGATCCCGCAGTCCTTCCCGGCAGCTATGCGGCGCACAGAGACGTGCACGACATCGCGGGCATGGTCCGCTGGGACACCTGGTTCAACACATCGCTTGGCTGCATCCGCGAGCTGTACATCGACGATGCCGTATCCCTGGGCAAGAAGTACGACCTCGTGAACCAGAGCGGGCTGCGTGGTGTGGGCTTCTGGACGCTCAACTACGGCGGCGGCGCCACTGAACTATGGACGGCGATCAGCAGTCACTTTGGTACGTGCGCGAGCGTGACCCCGGCCGCAAGCGTGCCGTCTCCCCAGACGGCCGGTATCACGCTGACGCTCAGCGCAGCGGCGACCGTGTGTGGAAACCCGCTTTACGAGTTCTGGATGTTGCCTCCAGGTGGAACGTGGACGATGCTGCAGCCTTACTCGAGCAAGGCCTCGGTCGTGTGGCCGACCAGCGGCAGGCGAGCGGGTACGTATCGATTCTCGATCTGGGCTCGCGACAGCAGCGGTCCAGGCGTGCTTGGCACTCCACCCAACACCTATGACACTTTCAACACCCTTGATTTCACGCTCACACCAGCGTGTGCGACAACTGTGGCGACGGTAGTGCCCGCGTCGACCGCCAGCATCGGCACCGCGGTCACGATCACAGCCGTAGCGTCCGGCTGTCCGAGTCCACGGTATGAGTTCTGGCTTCGGCCACCTGGGGGCTCGTGGGGAGTCGCGCAGGCCTATTCGACGAGCCAGACCTTCAAGTGGAATAGCGTTGGAAAGAGGCCGGGGACCTACATGTTCTCAGTCTGGGCGCGTGACGCCACCAGCCCCAACGCGTACGACGGGTTTGACGCATTCGACTACACCCTGACCGTGAAGCCATGTGCGACCGCTTCGGTGTCGGTCGCCCCCGTATCCTCGGCACCCGTCGGGATTGGGGTTGCGCTGACGGCAACGGCAACCGCCTGTCCGAACCCGCTCTTCGAGGTTTGGGTCCTACCTCCCGGTGGTCACTGGGCGCTCGCCCAGGCGTATTCATCGAGCGCAATGTTCAGGTGGAACACGTCCGGCAAGCCCGCGGGTTCCTACATGTTCTCAGTCTGGGTGCGCGATGCGAGCAGCTCGAGCCCCTACGACGCGTACACCACACTCCACTACTCCCTGACACCGGTATGCAGTGGAGTCTCTGTCACCACCTTCCCGGCCGGCGCTGCAGGCGCTGGCAACACCATCACGATGACGGCCAAGGCGGCGGGATGCCCCAATCCGATGTTCGAATTCTGGGTGCTCGCTCCCGGCGGCACGTGGACGCTGGGCCAGGCGTATTCGACAAACGCGGTGTTCAATTGGCCCACGGCTGGCAAGGCCAGGGGCGTCTATCTGGTTTCTGTGTGGACCCGTGATTCCAGCAGCCCGGGCCTCAAGGGGGCTGCACCTAACACCTACGATGCATTCGTAGCGTTCAATTACACGCTCGTATGACCTGGAAAATCAGCTGAGCGCGTAGTAGAGGGTCGCGTTCCAGGCGTCGTAGGCGGCGGAGCTGCTGGAGTCCATGACCCAGACCGAGAAGCGGTAGGTGCCTCGAGGCAGGCCGGTGGTGGCCCAGCTGTAGGTGGCGGAGGTGCTGTAGCCCTGTGCCAGGCGCCAGGCGCCGGAGCCCGGGTAGAGGATCCAGAACTCGTAGAGCGGACTCGGGTTCAGGCAGCCGGAGGCGGCGCCGGCGATGGTGAGTGGGCTGCCGGAGCCGCGGGCCGAGGTGGCCACCGCCGAGCAGCCGGGGGTGAGCGTGAAGTACTGATTGGCGTTCCAGGCGTCGTAGGCGGCCGAGCTGCTGGAATCCCTGACCCAGACCGAGAAGCGGTAGGTGCCAGGCGCCAGCCCGGCGGTGGTCCAGCTGTAGGACGGGCTGCTCGAGTAAGGCTGAGCCAGGCGCCAGGTGCCGGAGCCCGGATAGAGGATCCAGAACTCATAGGCAGCGCTGGGATGGAGGCAGCCGGCGGCGCTGGCGTTGAGGGCGATCTGGGTGCCGACCATGACCGGCGGGGCGGGGCTGGTGGAGAGGGCGACCGAGGTGCAGCTGGGGACCAGGCTGTAGGCGAGGCCTGTGTAGAAGGCGTCATAGCTGCCGAGGCTGTTCGTGTAGAGGCCGCTGCTGCTGCTGTCGCGCGCCCAGACCGAGAAGCGATAGGTGCCTGCGGCCAGGCCGGCCGTGTTCCAGGTCCAGGTCGGGCTGGTCGAATAGGCCCGCATCAGTCGCCAGCTCGATGCTCCGGGGCTGAGCATCCAGAACTCGTACTGCGGGTTCGCGCATCCCGCCGACGTGGCGGTCAGATCGACAGCTGTCCCCGCGGCCTGCGGCGGCGAAGGCGCCGCGGTTGCGGTTGCGCTGCCGCACGGCGACTGACCCGCGTAGTATCTGCTGACGAAGATCCGCAGGTAGCCGCCGTCGTCGTCGGCGAAATTCGACGGCTGCGAGTTGCAGGCGACGCAACCGCCAAGCCGATCCGTGATTGGCCCGCCGCCGTTGTTTGTGACCCCATCGTGGAGGCCGTCTTCGTTGCTTGTCTGACATGAGTTCCCCGGTCCGAAAAGGACCGCGACGAGACCGGCGCTGAAAAGGTCGCCAGCGTGGGCGATGAAGTACGGCGCCACGTTGTCCTGGTAGTGGCCGCAAGTGTTGTTCATGGTCAGGAAGTATTGATTGCCCATGGGGACCTGCCACACAACCTGCGGCTTGACCGTTCGTTGATGCAGCTGGTCGACCCATGCCAGGTAGCGGCTGAAGTTGGGGAAGTTGATGTTGTTCGGGTCCCACCAATGCGTGAACCACTGGTTCACGCATGGCGGCGTGCCGCAGCTCGCCAGCTCCCACCAGGCTGCGTTGTGGTCGTCGACGTCATTGAAGACGGCGTCCCAGCTCCCTGCGCCCGCGGAGTTGAGGAAAGCCGCGGTTTTGTCGGCCTCGGCCCTGGCGTCGATCGAGGTCCGGGTGTCGCTGGCGATGTCGATCGAAGATGACCACATTGAGGCGTGCGTCGCGAGCAGCGCGTTGGGTGCGTAAGTGTCGCGGAGATACTCGAGCGCGGACGAGAACCCGGCGAGGTTGTCCGAAAACGCCGCGGCCTCGGCAAAGCCTGATGACCGGACCTTGGCGGAGACCGCGGTCGCCCCCGCCCCGGCCGCCTTCTGTTGCATGTAGCCCCACAGGTCCGGTTCGACGTGGACCACGACCTGGCCGCCGTACTGTCCCGCCTTCTGCATCAGGATCTTGAAGCTCGCGTAGTAGGTGCTCATCGTCGACGCGTTGTTGAGATTGTTGTAGTCGCGCTCGAGCTCATTGCCCCCGGTGCTGGGTGTCGATTGAAGCAGCTGGTACCACGTGAAGATGGGGATGTAGGCCGCAGGCGGCAACACGCTGCTTGTCATGTAGTCGAGGGCGAACTGGCCCGGGGGCTTTGCGGGGTCTTGCCATGTCAGCCAATTGCCCTGGGTGTTGACGCCGCCCGCAAGGTACGTGAACCGGTATCTCCACGGCACCCCGCTATCGGTCATCCAGCCAACGTCCAGGTTGCTGAGACCGAACTCCAATCGCGTGGACGGTAACGGGGCGGACCCAATCGGCGCTGCTTCCGCCCCGACCGGCCTTGCCGCCTGCGACAGCACCACCCAAACGAAGCACGCACAAACGGCGAGCCGGTTCAAGGTTTTCAGGTCAGTCCGTAAGAGAGGGAAGCGTTGAAGGCGTCGTAGGCCCCCAATGGATTACTGTGGATTCCAGGACTGCTTGCGTCTCGTACCCAGACCGAGAAGCGGTACGTCCCGGCGGCGTACGTTGTCGTGTCCCAGCTGAACGTGGCATTCGTCGAATACGGCTCGGCAAGCTGCCAGGTGCTCGATCCGGGGAGCAGAATCCAGAACTCGTATACCGGGTTCGGGTTCGGACATGTGCCATTCGCCACGACGCTCACGACCGTTCCCCTTGGCGCCGAGCCCGGTGGTGAGGCTGAGACCCCCACCGCGGTACAGGCGACCGGGGTCAGGTTGTAGAAGAGGCTGGCGTCGAAGGCATCGTACGCAGCGGCGCTACTTGAGTCTTTGACCCAAACCGAGAACCGATATGTGCCGGGAGCCAGTCCCGTTGTGCTCCACGGGTAGCTCGAGCTGGTCGAATACGTCTGGGCAAGCTGCCACGTGCCGGAGCCCGGGTAAAGGATCCAGAACTCATCGAGCGGGCTCGGGTTCAAGCAGCCGGAGGCGGTACCAGAGATCGTGACCGGGGTGCCGACGTTCGCCGATCCGGATGGGTTCGAGCTGACCGCCACGCTCGAGCAACCGGGCGTAAGCGTGAAGAACAGCGAGGCGTTGAAGGCGTCGTAGCTGAAGGTACTCGTCGCATCGCGCACCCAGACCGAGAACCGGTATGTCCCGGAAGGCAGCCCGGTCGTACTCCACCCGTAGCTGGGGGAGGTCGAATATCCGCGCGCCAGCTGCCACGTACCTGATCCGGGGTAGAGGATCCAGAACTCGTAGGAGGGACTACTGCAGCCGCCGCCGGCGCCCGTCACTGTAACCGGCGTCCCTACCATGGCGGGCGGCGGGGGCGACGCTGACACGGCGACCGATTGGCAGGGTGTGTAAGTCAGCGTGTAGAACGTGGAGGCGTTGAAGGCGTCGTAGGCAAGGCCGCTGCTCGCATCCTTCACCCAGACCGAGAAACGATACGTCCCCGGCTGGAGTCCGGTGGTCGACCACTTGTAGGTCGCGTTGGTCGAATACGTCTGGGCGAGCTGCCAGGTGCTCGACCCGGGATGGAGGATCCAGAACTCGTACGACGGATTCGGGTTTGGGCACCCGGTCGCTGTGCCGGTGATCGTCACCTGAGTGTTCACCTGCTGCGGCGATGCCGGGCCTGCGCCGACGTTCACTCCGGTGCAGCCGAACACCATGTTGAACGAGCGGACGACCGAGTTCGACGAGACGAAAATCTGACCGCCCGCCTCGCTTGGCGTCGTGAAATGGGTGACCCCAAAGGAAGCGCTGTGGTAGACCTGAGCCCCCGTCGTTGCGTTGAAGCCGTAGAGGCCACCGCCTCCGATGTCGGCGACCCACACGACGCCGCCGACGACGATCGGTGGTCCGAACGTAGAACTCCCACCGACCCACCAGGAGGGCGCTATGCAGCTCGCTGCGCACTGGCTGAAGGTGCGCGCACCCGTGTTCACCTGCAGAGCAACGAGGCCTCCGCCGTTGCATTCGAGGTATAGGAACGGAGCAGCGTAGGCGAAAGAGCCGAACGTGGCGTTCGAGTGGATTCCGTGGCAGACATCGGCGCGGAACAGCTGACCTCCGGTGCCACCCAGGCTCGCCGGGTTGAGCAGGAAGCCTGAACCGTACTTGCCCGCGGCGAACATGAGGCTTGGGCTGATCAACACCGGGCTGGCCGAGCCGAGGTCTTGATCGGGCACGCACCAGTTCGAGTACCAATCTGACGGCTGGAAAAACGTCGGGGACGTTAGCGTGGCGCTTAGACGGACAACGGAGTCGCTGTAAGTCGCTCCACTGCACGGGATTGCGTTTCCGGTCCCAAAAAAGACGTTGCCGGTGGAGTCGTCGACGACAACCCCGCCAGCGGCCCAGACGCTCTCGGCCGTCGACGGCGTGCGGTACGTCTCGTCGGGAAGGCCGCCCGCGCTCGGAACACCAATGACCCAACCCCAGTAGGTCCCGCAGTCGCCGGCCCTTCCGCCAAACGGTACGTAGACGTGGCTGCCGTCATGCGATAGCGCCAGCGCGCCGCGCTGCTGCTGATCCGTCCAGTCGAATCCGTTGGGCAGGATCTGACTTGTCTGCACGATTGTGCCCGTGGCCAGGTCCACGCCGTAGAGGTAGTACGAGTGGAACTGGGTCAGGAAGGCGACGAAGTAGACGCGCGCATGCGCGACATCGACGACCCCGGTGCCTAGAATGCCCGTTGGACTGACATTGCTGCACTGCCAGCCGCCGGTCTGCGGCGCGCCGAAGTGGCGCGACCAGACGATCGCACCGGTTGTCTGGTTCAACGCGTAGACCGTGTTGTTCAGCGTCCCGACATAAACAAGCCCGTTGTAAACGAGTGGTTCTCCGTAGACCGTTCCGTCCAGCGTCGGCGAGACCCAGCCCGTGCTTGCGGTAATCGCCTGTGGTTGAGTCGCGTCGTAGCCGGTATGCGCGTTGTCGCGGTGGTACACGGTCCAAGACCCGCTCGCGGCCGCCGCGGCGCGGGCGGGCCGTCCGCCGGAGGAATGCATGGTCGATGCGGAAGCTGGGTCGGCCGGCGGGCCCCACGCAGCCAGCGCGATGGCGGCGGCGAACGCGAACGATGCGAGTCTGCCCTTCACTCTGTTGTGTCTCCTCAACGCAGCAGGTACGCCGTAGTGGTCTCTTCGGCGGCTCGGGTCGTTCAGATTAGACAAACGGAGCCCGAATGCAAACCCTGTGGCCCGCGGGGTCGTTTCGCTAAGCTCCACCCGCATGGATCTCAAGGACGCCCGCATTGCCGTCATCGGCGGGGCCGGCCTGCTCGGCTCCCACATTGTCGACCAGCTGCTTCTGGAACCGGTCGCCGAGGTGGTCGTCTTCGACAACTTCATGCGGGGCCGGATGGAGAGCCTCGCCCCCGCAATGCGCGATCCGAGAGTCCATGTGATCCGGGGCACCATGACCGACCAGGAGGCCATCCGCGATGCGCTAACCGGAATCGACGGCGTCTTTCAGCTCGCCTCGTTGTGGCTTGGCGAGTGCCTCAATGACCCCCGCGGCGCTTGGGAGGTCAACGTCATGGGCATGTGGAACATCGTCGAAGCGTGCCTCGATCTGCAGGTCAAAAGGATGGTCTACTCGTCGTCGGCCTCGGTCTACGGCAACGCCCTTTCAACCCCGATGACCGAGGACCATCCGTTTAACAACCGGACGACTTATGGCGCGACGAAGATCGCATGCGAGCAGATGCTGCGCGCCGTCTACCAGCATCATCGCTTTCCGTATGTCGGCCACAGGTACATGAATATCTACGGCCCGCGGATGGACTACCAGGGCACCTACGTGAGCGTGATCATGAAGGTCGTCGACCGCATCTGGGCAGGCGAGCGTCCGGTGATTTTCGGTGACGGCAGCCAGATGTACGACTTCATCTATGTCGAGGATGCGGCGCGTGCGAACGTTCTCAGCATGAAGGCCGACTGTGCGGACGAGTTCTTCAACATCGGATTCGGCGTCGGTACGACGGTGAAAGAACTTGTGAGCGTGCTACTGAAGCTAACAGGCTCCGATCTCGAACCCGAGTACAAACCTGAGGAGCAGAGCTTCGTCACGTATCGAGTCGGCAGCACCGAAAAGGCGGACCGGCTGTTCGGATTCCGGGCGACCACGACACTAGAAGAAGGTTTGCGACGGGTGCTTGAGTGGAGGCTGGAGGAGCGCGGTAAAGTCCCCGCTAATCAGCGCTAGGCGGCGGGCATGAAGCGGGAGTTGACCCGGCTGCTCGCGGATCCGTTCGACCTCAGCCCGCTCGCACTCGAGGCCGACACAGCAGGGGACGAAGTCATTGATGGCGCGCTGCGGTCTGCCTCCGGCCGCACCTACCCGGTGCGTGCCACGATTCCCCGCTTCATCACGACCAACGATGCGGGCCAGCTCGAGACGATGCGTGCGTTCGGATACAAGTGGAGCAAGGATGGAAGCTACAACTGGCTACGCAAGCCGGGTGACCAGGGATTTTACGCGAGCTGGCTCAGCGAGAAGTACGGTTTCGACTCCGCGGAAGATTGGTGCCGGCATTTCAGTGGCAAGCGCATCCTCGACCTGGGATGCGGGGTAGGCATGGCGTCGTACTTCTGGCTCGCATCGCCGGGGTGGCGGCCTGTCGAACCCTGGGTCGGTGTCGACATCTCGGAAGCTGTCGACGTCGCACGCGAGCACCTGAGACACGTCCCCAACACGCATTTCGTGCAGGCCGACGCGATGCGACTTCCATTCCCGAACGCGACCTTCGACGCCATTCTGTCGGAGGGTGTTCTTCACCACACGGCATCGACAAAGGCAGCAATCGAGTCGGGCGCGCGCGTCCTGGCGCCGAACGGTGAGTTTCACTTCTACGTTTACCGGCGCAAGGCGCCCGCGAGGGAATTCACGGACGACTATGTGCGGGAGCGCCTGCGCGACCTGAGCGACGAGCAGGCCTGGAATGCGCTGCGGCCGTTGACAAAGCTGGCGCGAAACCTGGCAGCGCTCAAGGCCGAAGTCGTCGTCGACGAGGACATACCGGAGCTAGGTATCAAGGCGGGCCGCCTCGACGTACAGCGACTGATCTATTGGAATTTCGCCAAACTCTTCTGGAACGACGACTTCGACTTCGAGGAAAACGTGCATATCAACTTCGACTGGTACCGTCCCACGTACGCGCACCGGCAGACGGCGGAGGAAATCAGGGCGTGGTGCGAGGGCGCGGGCCTCGAGATAGTCCGGATGCATGAGCAGGAGAGCGGGTACACAGTGCGTGCAATGAAGAGATGAAGGTGCTGATCACCGGCGGCTCTGGATTCATCGGCAAGCCTGTGGTCGCCGGGCTGGCGCGTGAACACGAGGTATGGGTCGCCGGGCGGCAGCCCATTGCGGCCGCACCGAGGCAGCATTTCGTCGCCTGGGACCTCGCAGAACGGCTCCCCGTGCGCGACTTCCCGCCGCGTCTCGACGCGGTGGTGCACCTTGCGCAGTCGCGGGACTATCGCAGCTTCCCCGACAAAGCGGTGGCGATCGCCCGCGTCAATGTGGATGCAACCCTGGAACTGCTCGACTACGCGTCGCGCGTTGGGGTCACGCATTTCGTGTTCGCGTCCTCGGGCGGCGTCTACGGGGGCGCCAGCCATCCAATTCAAGAGGACGCGAGGATCGAGGGGCCCGACTTCTACCTTTCGACCAAGCTCGCCGGGGAGGTGCTCGCCCACAGCTACCGCTCCACCTTGGACGTGATCACTCTGCGCCTTTTCTTTGTCTACGGTCGCGGTCAATCGCCCGATCGCTTTTTCTCGAAGCTTGCGCGGAGGGTGATCGCCGGCGAACCAGTCATTCTCTACGGCCGGGACGGCATCCGCCTGAACCCCATCCATGTCCTGGACGTCGTTGATGCGGTCCGCTCGTCGCTTAGGCTTCGAGGCTCGCATGTGGTCAACGTCGCCGGGCCCGAGGTGATCACGCTGCGCCGTCTGGCTGAGCTGATTGGGGAGCGGGTTGGACGTGCGCCGGTCTTAGACGAGCAAGCGAGCGATCCGGGTCGCGACCTGGTCGCCGACATCCGGCTCATGGAGCGATTGCTGGGTGCTCCGTCGCGGCGGGTGTCTGACCTGATCGGCGAAGTTTGTGAGGAGGCGATCGCGGCCACGTGACGCAGATCCGTGTGCTTGATGACGAGCTGACGCTCGAGCCTGCGCAGGTTCCAGAGAGAGAGCGCGCGCAGGCGATGGCTCTCGAGGACTGCATCGGCGTGCTCGCTTCTCCCGATACCCATCGGTCGCTGCGTCTTGCGATGGACGGGCGGTCGCTGGTGACCGAGGCGGAGTCGTTTCCGGTCGTCGAGGGGCTCCCACTCCTCTTTCCGGCTGCCGTGCAGCCCTATGTCGGAGCGGCCAAGCTTGCGATCCCATCGGGCGGCGACGATGCACTGCGCAAGTACATGCACCTGTCGAGCATGAAATTCGACCGCGAGCCCACCAATAGCGAGCACACCGATGTCAACTACCTGAAGCACGTCCATCGGGCTCGTGCGCTGATGCGCGAAGCGCGCGGAATCGTGGTCGACGTCGGCTGCGATTCACCCACGATCAGCCGCAGCCTCTTTCCCAGTACCGCGCAATACATCGGCCTCGAGCCCACCTACGAAGACAGGTCGGAGTTTCGGGTCATCGGGATGGCGGAGTTCCTTCCGTTTCGCGACCAATCGGTCGACAACGTCGCGATCATGACCACACTCGATCACGTGCTTGACTATCACGCTGCCATCGACGAGGTACGGCGCGTGCTGCGCCCGGGCGGAACGCTGTTTCTGGCCACGCTGATCTGGACGCACGATGCAGAGCTGTACCGCGACCATGTCCACTTCCATCACTTCCGCGACTTCGAGATTCTTGGGGCGCTCCGCCGGTTCTCGATCGAGGAGCTGCTCCGTTATCGGTGGAAGGGCAACACCCATCGTTTCGCCTGGTACCTCAGCGCGACCAGGTGAGCCAGGGGGTGGCGGTCACGAACTCTGCGGCTGACTTCACCGAGGCCGGGTACGTCAAGGCGCTGGAGCTCGCCAGCAAGAGCTATGAATTTGTCTCGTTCGTGTCGAGGCCGAAGACCCGTCACGTTCTTTGGCGCCACGACGTCGACTTCTCGGTCCACCGCGCGCTGCGGCTGGCGGAGATCGAAGCCGATGCGGATGTTCGCGCGACCTACTTCATGTACCCGCACAGCCAGTTCTACAACCTGCTCAGCAGCCTCGTGCTGCCGAAAGCCAGGCGCATCTTCGAGCTCGGCCACGAGCTTGGTCTTCATTTCGACCCGACGTTCTACGGCCCGCTGCTAACCCAGGCCGATCTCATCCGGCACGCGGAGTCCGAGAGCCGCTTGTTGGCAGATCTTTTCGGGATGCCGCCGGTGGCGGTCAGTTTTCACCTTTTCGGCGTCCTCGAAGGCGTGCAGCTGGACGAAGACGAGGTCGCGGGCATGGTCAATGCGTATGGCCGCACGATCCAGACCGAGTACGGATACTGCTCGGACTCGAACGGTGTATGGCGACATCGGCGTTTGCACGATGTGCTCGAGCGAGCGGAAGAAGATCGTCTCCACGTGCTCACGCATCCAGAGTGGTGGACCCCGGAACCGATGGCTCCACGCTCCCGGATCCAACGGTGTCTAGATGGCCAGGCGGCTGCCGTCGGCAAGTACTACGACAATCTTGTGGACAGCTACGGCCGTCCAAACGTCCGCTAGCAATGTGCGGGATTGCGGGGCTTGTCCAGCTCGACGGCACGGCAGTCACGCCCGAGATCGTCGGAGTGATGAACCGATCCATAGCGCACCGTGGTCCGGATGACGAGGGGTGCTGGACGGACGGTCCTGTTGGTCTCGGCAACCGACGACTCGCGATCATCGACCTGTCGCCGGCCGGACATCAACCGATGACGAATGAGAGCGGCGACGTCGTTATCACGTACACCGGCGAGCTCTACAACTTTCGCGAGCTGCGCTCAGTCTTAGAAACGGCGGGTCATCGCTTCCACTCGCAGAGTGACACCGAAGTCATCGTTCACGCATACGAGCAATACGGACCGGCCTGCCTTGATCGCTTCAATGGCCATTTCGCGTTCGGGCTCTGGGATGCAAGGCACCGTCGGTTGTTCCTTGCTCGTGATCGGTTCGGGACCCATGGGCTCTACTACTTCAACGGCGGCACGCGTTTCGTTTTTGGCTCCGAGGTCAAGGCGATCCTCGCCACGGGTTCGACGCCGGTCGAGGTCGACCTGCAAGCGCTCGACGAGTACCTGACTTTTCAGAACGTGCTCACGGACCGGACGCTCTTCGAGGGCGTCCGCCTGCTGCCTCCAGGCTGCTACCTGACGCTTGAGCTGACGACTGGCAAACTCGCGCAGCACCGGTACTGGGACTTCACGTTTACTGACCGCCCCGCGGCTCTCACGAGGGAGGAAGCCTCCGAGGAGGTCTTCCGCTTGCTGGAGCAAGCAGTCACCCGGCAGCTGATGAGCGACGTTCCCATTGGCTGTTACCTCAGCGGCGGCATGGACTCCGGCTCGATCACCGCCATCGCGCGCCGCAACCTTGGCCGTTTGACAACTTTCACGGGCGGCTTTGACCTCTCGTCGGCTTCAGGCCTTGAGCTCGGTTTCGACGAGCGGCCACAGGCTGAGGAGATGGCGTCTCTGCTCAAGACCGAGCACTACGAGATGGTGATGCACGCCGGGGACATGGAGAACGTGATGCCGGAGCTGATCTGGCATCTCGAAGACTTGCGGGTGGGACAGTCGTATCCGAACTTCTACATCGCCCGGCTGGCCGGCAAGTTCGTCAAGGTCGTGCTGTCGGGCGCGGGCGGGGACGAGCTTTTCGCGGGCTACCCATGGCGGTACTACCGAGGCATTCGCGGCAACGGCCAGGACGGCTTCTATCGCGGCTACTACGAGTTTTGGCAGCGACTAATGCCGGACGAAGACAAGACAAGGATCTTCGCGCCTGACGTGTACGCAAAGCTCGACGGTCACTCGACATTCGATGTCTTTCGCGGCGTGTTGGAGCAGGCGCGGCTGCCCCTCGAAACCCCCGCCGATCGTGTCAACGCCTCGTTGTACTTCGAGCTCAAGACCTTCTTGCACGGCCTCCTTGTGGTCGAGGACAAGGTGAGCTTTGCGCATGGTCTCGAGACGCGGACGCCTTTCCTCGACAACGACCTCGTCGACTTCGCGCTTAGCCTGCCGCCGAACCTGAAGCTGCGAGACCTCGAGCATGCGAGCGCGCGCGTCGACGAGGACGATGTCACCCGATACGAGGTCCGGTCCACCAGCGAGGGCAAGCTCATCCTGAGGTCGGCGATGGCCAGGGCCGTGCCTGCCCAGGTCACGGGACGTCGCAAACAAGGATTCAGCGCTCCCGACGCGAGTTGGTTTCGCGGCGAAAGCATCGACTACATCAATCGACTTCTCGGCAACGGGGACGCGCGGATCTATGATTTCCTTCAGCCCGAATACGTACAGGAGAAGCTCAGAGAGCACTCGGCGGGCAAAGTCAACCACCGCCTCCTTATCTGGTCCTTGCTCAGCTTCGAGTGGTGGTTGAGAACGTTCCGCCCCTGAATTGAGCTGGATAGACTAGCCATGTGCCAGACGAATCTGAGGTCCTTCTCGGGCCTGTTACCCAAGAAGACTCGCCGACGCTGTTCGAATGGATCAACGACCGTGAGTTGGTCCTCCTCAACGCGCCGTATCGCCCCGTGGACAGCTCGCATCACCGCAGCTGGCTTGAATCCATTCAGCACCGCGACGACGCCGTCCTCTTCGCGATTCGCGATAAGACGGGACGCCTCGTGGGCACCTGCCAGCTCCAGCACCGCAATCCTGTAAGCCGAAATGCGGAACTCCAGATACGGATTGGCGACACTGCTGATCGCGGTCGCGGCTACGGCACCTCTGCGGTGCGTAAGCTGCTCCGCTTCGCGTTCGATGATTGGAACCTGCATCGTGTTCAGCTCTTCGTTATCGAAGGCAACGAGGCGGCGCTCCGAACCTACGAGAAGTGCGGCTTCAAAAGAGAGGGGATCCTGCGCGAAGCCGTCCACATCGATGGGAGGTATCGAGATCTCATCGTTATGGGGGTGCTTCGGGACGAGGCTTGAGCCCGCAGCCTCGACACAGGCCGATTTCGTCTAGATCGATGTTGGTCGCGATCCATCAGCCGAACTTCCTGCCCTGGTTGGGCTACTTCGACAAGATCCGGCGTAGTGATGTCTTCGTGGTCATGAACAACGCCCAGTTCTCCAAGACAGGAGGCACCTGGACCAACCGCGTTCAACTCCTGGTTGCGGGTGAACCGGCGTGGGTGACGGTCCCGATCGTGCGGGCCTACCACGGCTATCGCACCGTACGTGAGATGGAAATCAACGACCGCCAGCCGTGGCGGGAGAAGATGCTGCGCACCATCGAGCAAAACTATCGCCGAGCGTCTCATTTCGACGAGGTCTACCCGCGCTTGGTCGAGCTCGTCCTGAAGCCGATCACCGATCTTGCCACGTACAATCTCACCGCGATCCAAACCCTCTGCCAGCCGCTTCAATTGGCGACCCCGCTCATTCTCGGATCCGAACTCAGCGTCGAAGGGCACTCGACCGATCTGTTGATCGCGATGGTCAAGGCGGCGGGCGGTGACGCCTACCTTGCTGGGAGCGGGGCATCGGGCTACCAGGATGACGGCCGGTTCTCGGCAGCTGGAATCGATGTTGTCTACCAGGACTTCAGGCATCCGACATATCCGCAGTTCAACACAGGCGAGTTCAAGCCTGGCTTGTCGATCGTCGACGCTTTGATGAACTGCGGATTCAAGGGCGTGCGCGACCTTCTCCTGCCGGCGGTCGGGTGATGGCGACAACCACACTGGAACCAGAACGATTCGATTTTGTCGTCGAACCAACTCAGGGTTGGTCACCGCCCAACCTTGCTCTGCTCTGGGAATACCGAGAGCTGGTCTTGTTCCTTGCCTGGCGCGACGTGATCGTTAGATACAAGCAATCTTTGCTTGGCATCGGGTGGGCTGTGTTTCAGCCTGTAATGACGATGCTGATCTTCACTGTGGTGTTTGGCCGTTTTGCCCGCCTGCCGTCCGAAGGAGTCCCGTACGCGGTTTTTACGTACTCCGCACTGTTGCCCTGGATGTTTTTCTCAACAGCTGTGACTCGCTCGGCGAGCAGCCTTGTCGCAAATTCGAGTCTCCTGACGAAGATATATTTTCCTCGCCTCGTACTACCAATCGCATCGACGCTGGCGATGCTGGTCGACTTTGCGATCTCGCTTGCCGTCTTCTTTGTGCTCCTTGTGGTATTCGGAATCTGGCCCGGCTGGCAATTGGTCTTTCTCCCACTTTTCATTGTCCTCGCGGTGGCGGCTTCCCTTGCCATTGGTATCTGGCTTGCAGCTTTGAACGTTCGCTATCGGGATGTCGGATACGTGGTGCCCTTCTTGGTCCAGCTGACTCTCTTCCTGTCACCGGTGGCCTATTCCGCGCAGCTCATTCCGGCCGGACCGTGGCGAATCGCCTACGCCCTGAATCCACTGGCTGGAGTGATTCAAGGTTTTCGGTGGTCGACAATCCACGGCCAGCCACCTGATTTCATGCTCGTGGTCTCAGTGGTCTTGGTTCTCGTATTGCTCATTACAGGCGTCTACTACTTCCGCCGGACCGAGAAGTCGTTCGCGGACGTGATTTAGCTTGACTCCAACGGTGCTGCGGGCGGAACGAGTTGGTAAGCGATACCAGCTGGGTGGAACCGTGCACAACACCCTGCGCGACGCGCTGGGGTCTCGGCTCAGAAGGAAACGTTCTCCGCACGAGCGCAAGGAGTTCTGGGCGCTACGCGATGTTTCTTTTCAAATCGATCGCGGCGAACGTGTTGGCGTGATCGGCCGCAATGGTGCGGGCAAGAGCACGCTGCTGAAGATAATCAGCCGTGTCACCGAGCCTACCGAAGGGACCTTGAAGGGCTCAGGCCGAGTCGCCACCCTCCTGGAAGTAGGCACGGGATTCCACCCGGAACTGACGGGCCGCGAGAACATATATCTCAGCGGTGCTGTGCTCGGAATGAAGCGAAATGACATCGTCCGCCGATTTGACGAGATCGTGGCTTTCTCAGAGCTCGAAGAGTTTCTTGATACGCCGGTGAAGCGGTACTCCAGCGGCATGTACGTCAGGCTTGGATTTGCGGTCGCGGCACATCTCGAACCCGACATCCTGGTTGTCGACGAGGTGCTCGCGGTTGGCGACATGGCGTTCCAGAAGAAATGTCTCGGTCGAATGACGGAGGTCGCGGGTGAGGGCAAAACGGTCGTATTCGTCAGTCACAACATGGGCGCTGTCAAGAGCCTGTGCAGCCGCGCCATCGTTCTGGAGCGCGGTCGCGTCGCTGCCGACACGACCCCGGACAAGGCAGTCTCTGCGTACGTCGAAGCCACCTGGCCCCTCCGTAGTGACGGCCTGATCGCCGAGAACATTGACCGAATCGGCACTGGCGATGCACTGGTACGCCGCGTCGTTGTTGAGGACAGAGACGGGCGACCAACCGACCGCGTCTACCTCGGAGAGCCGCTCCGAATCACCGCCACCTACGAAGTTCGAAAACGAATCGAAGACGTAGTGATGGAGATTGGCATCTCCACACCGGACGGCTCGCGGGTCATCACGGTAGGCAACACGGACGGCGATCGTTCCACCTTCGTGTTCGACCCGGGCATGCGCCAGATCACCGTGGAGATAGACACCGGGCTGCTCCCCAACGACCTTGTCATCGACGTCGCCATGCATCACGCGTGGGGCCTGACCATCGATTGGGTGGAGCGCGCGGCAAGCTTCACAGCGCTGAACGTCGCTCGCAACTCTGCCGATCACTACCGGTGGAATGTGGTCCGAGGCTACGTGCGCCCGGCGACGCGCTGGATCGGTCCAGAAAGGATTTCCGACTGAACAAGTCAGTCCTGTTCGTCGGAACCTGCTACTACAACGCCTGGTATCTGTCCAGGGCGCTGCGCAAGCGCGGTTGGCGTGCCACCGTGCTGACCTACCCAGGTGACATGAGCGAGGTATACGGACATGGCTGGGATGTGCGGCTCGAATTCGACCGCCGTCCGACGGCCCTGGCGCGGCGCTCGGCCAAGGTCCTCGAGTTGTTCCTCAGCCACAAGGTGATCCACTTTTCCGGCGTACACAACCTTCGGATGCTCTACTTCTGTGATCCTCATCGGTGGCGCAACGAGACCGGAGCCGACGTTCGATGGTTGAAGCGGTTGGGCAAGAAGATCGTTTATTCACACACGGGCTGCCTTGACGGAGTCTCGCAAACGTCGTTTTCGAAGTGGGGCGAGACGCCCGTGTGCAACGAATGTCCCTGGCAGCACGTACCCAATATTTGCGGCGACGAAGTCAACCTGCGCTGGGGAAAGCTCCGGAACAGCCTTTGCGATTACCAAATCAGCATGGGCGGAAATCGGGTCGATTACAACGACGACCCGCGCGTTCACGAGATACAGCAGTTCTACTGTCTTGATCCAGTCGTTTGGAATCCCGATATGACGATTCCCGCCGCGTTCCGTTTGCCCAATGCCAACGGCACGGTTCGGATCTATCACTCGGTTGGTAACTACGACCTCCGGACGGACGCAGTCACGAAAGTCAACTTGAAAAGCACCCACATCTACGTACCCCTTATCCGGCGCTTGAAGGAGGACGGCCTTCCCGTCGAGTTGATCTTCGTAAAAGACCGACCCAGCACCGAGGTCAAGTACTACCAGGCCCAATCGGACATCGTGTGCGACATGCTCACCTTCGGCTTTTTCGGCGCCAACGTTCGAGAGGCGCTGATGCTTGGCAAACCTGTCGTGTGTTACCTGCGGGGTGAGTGGCTGGATAGCATCCGCCGCGAACAGCCCGATTTCGTCGCCGAGCTTCCGGTCGTGAGCGCCACCCCGGAGACGGTAGAAGCGGTTCTCCGTGATCTCATTCTCAATCCCGACAAGCGGAGAGAGGTGGGACGGCGCGGCCGTGAGTTTGCTCTCAAGTGGTACTCGGCCGATCGAGCGGCGGCCGTCTTGGACCGGATCTACACAGACCTGATACAAGGCAAGTCGGCGCCCTGACCCAGCGCCGACCCGTTACGTCTGTTTACGGTGCTGAGCGCGTACCGTCGGCGCCAATCGCCAGAATCCACGCGCTTTGGTCATCCGGCGCGCGCTGGTGGCAGCCGTCTGCGCACGGTTGCGTTGGCGAACGTTGGGCTGACTACGCCGACCGCATAGGTCCATGCGCACCTGTCGGCGTGACGACATCGCCTGCCTCCACCGGCCTCTGGGCACCAACGTCAGCCAGCGCGACCGCCGCCGCCTGCCCGCGACCGCTTATTCAGTTCTTCGTCCTGCCGCCCGGCGGAGTGTGGACGCTGGCCCAGGCGTACTCGACCGCGGCCACGGCGAGCTGGAAGACGGACCGGCAAAACCGCCGGCTCGTACCGATTCTCGGTCTGGACCACGGACGCCAGTAGCAAAGGAACCCAGGGGACCGCTCCTTACACTTATCACGCCTGCAGCACATTGGTCTACAAACTGAGCTGATGGCGAAGGAGGTGCTCCGGGACGGGCGCTAAAGTCGTCGCGGTCTTCGCGGTGCTCCTCCTCTACACCCCCGAGGTCACCGATCTAGCTCCCAGCACCCTGCCCGTCCGCCTATGCGCCTCGGACTACTGCCCGCCTAGCATTCCGGGGCCGCTTACCGACTGGCCCTGGTCGCCCACGAGTCGCTACTTCAAGATGACGACGACCGAGGTCCAGCTGACCCGGCAGGACAGCGCCGCCGTGTGGATCGTTGCCGTCCGCTCGACGCTCCCTCCAGACCTGGTTGGCCGCGGGGACTTTACGGGCGACGATGTCCCGGACTATGTGTTCCAGGAGGTTCAGCCGACGGCCAAGCGCTGTGCAGGCCACACGATGAGCCAGACCCAGCTCGTCTTCGTCGACGGTGCAACCGGCTCGGCGTGGAGGCCGATTGCACCCCTCGACGACATCTGCTGGACGAACTACGGCTACGCGACACACCAGTGGGGCGTCGGTAGCGCGTACATCGGCGATTTCTTGCCGGGAGGGGCGGGAGGCGAGGTCGTCCTGTTTCCCTACTACGCGACGGACGGGTGGGTGCTCACGTTCGACTCGAGAATCGGGTGGAGACGCCTTCAGGAGACCCTGACCTACCCGTCATCACCCAGGTTCGACCGAGATTACAACGCGGCCAATTCGAGGCCGTGCAAGAACGTCCCGGACGCCCCCCACTGCTACCACCGGTACAGCCATGTCCCCAACGCAATCTTCCTGGGCGCCAACGGAGCCGCGCCGCTGCTTGTCCTGACCAGCAACCGGGCGGTCATCTACAGGTCGGACTTCACGCCGACCGGTGACTACGTGTGGGGCTATCCCGAAGGGGGCGGCGGTCGTGACTACGGCCTTGTCGAAAGTCACGACGTCGCGAACGGAAAGATGGTCACGCTCATCGGCGGCTGCAGCGTCGCCAAGACACACGACACGATGCTCACCGGCAAGCTGTCTGACGACAACTGCGGTCTTTTTCATCACTACGAGTACTTTCTGGTGCGCGGTCAGTCGATCGTTCGCCACGCCGGGCGTTTCTATGGCTGGTACGGGACGGTCGGCCGCTGGCAAGAAAGGCTCGAGTTTCCGTTTCCTTCCTCGATTCGCCTTACCGGCGGATCCCTGTGGAGCGTCTTCAACCTGTATAAGAACGGGCAGTGGCGCACTCAGCTGCTGCCCGATCCTGCCCGTCCCGACAGGATCATCGAGATCCCCGGCTGGTACGTGTGGGGCTCGGTCACTGACCGCTTTGGCCGGGTGTTGCTCATCGCCACTCGGACCGCGGCCACGCCTTCGATCTCGACCAGGTCGTACATCCCGCCGTGGGGGTTCGACTTCGTGCAGTGGAGCGGGGGCAAGCTCGTTTCGATCAGCCACCATTCCGGCGTCACACCTAGCCTTGCCTTGTATCCGCCCGGTCCCGACTACCACGTTTCCGACGGCGACACGTTCGGCCTGATCCAGCGGTATTCACCGCCGATCGGGTTCAGCTCGCTGCTGGTCGAGTCTCGGGACGGGACGCAGGCCTACGTGAGCGTGCCGTAGAGAGAACCGAACCCAAGAACCGGGATCGATCGTCTAAGCTTGCCGGTCGGAATGCCTCTACGTCTTCGCTCTCGCGCCACGCTCCTGGCGCACGAGCTTGCCGGTCGGATACCTCTACGTCTTCGCTCTCGCGCCACGCTCCTGGCGCACGACCTCCTGATCAAGGCCAGACCGCCGAAGGGCAAAGCACCGGACATCGTTGTCAAGGACGACACCGGCAGCACCGTGGTCGACGAGTACTGGAACTGGCACACACTGCACCGCACCAGGTTCGTGTCGGCTCGGGAGTCAGAGAGGTATCTGCGCAAGCGAAACGCGATGTACCCGATGTTCCCCGAGCTCATGGACCTCTACGGCGACCACGCGGGCGAGGTGCTCCTCGATTACGGCTGCGGACCCGGCGACGACGTGACCGGGTTCTTGCTCTGGTCGAACGCCAAAAAGGTGATCGGCATGGACGTCTCGGGCAAGGCGCTGAATCAACTCCGGCACAGACTCGCGCTACACGAAGTCGACCTCGGCCGAGTCGAGCTCATCCGGATCACGGACGCATCAGGTCGTATCCCACTCGACGACGCCTCGATCGACTGGGTGCAGTGCGGCGGTGTCCTTCATCACACGACACACCCGAACGAGATCGTCAAGGAGTTCGCCCGGATCATGAAGCCTGGCGCCCAGGGCCGGCTGATGCTGTACAACCGCGACAGCGTGATGTACCACCTGTGGATCGCGTACAAGCGGCTGATCGTGGACAAGGCGTTTCCCGGATACACGGTGGACCAGGCCTTCACCAAGAGCACCGACGGCCCGGAGTGCCCGGTCTCGGATGCCTGGGCGCCCCAGCGCGTCCTCGACATGATCGAAGGCGCCGGCCTGGAAGGCACTTTCCGGGGCGGCTACGTTAGCGTCCCGGAGATGCAGTGGCTCCCCAAGTACCGAGAAGGCGCCTTGAGCGAGCCGCGGCTCGCCGAGGAGCACCGCTCGTTCATCGCCGAGTTGACATCGGACGACAAGGGAATGCCTGTATGGCGCGGCAAATACGCCGGAATCGGCGGGGTCTACACGATCAACATGCCCTCCTGACAGGTCGCCAATGAAGCGCGAAACCAGGATTCTCTTGCTCTGCGACGACCGGCGCGATCATGCCAACACCGTGCTCGATCACATCGATGCCTTCAGGCGCTTCTCGCGCCACTCGGTCAGGACCTTCAACCCGAAAGCGATGCGTCACAGCTTCGCTCTCGACCTGGACGAGTTCGACGTGGTCGTCGCGCATTACTCGGTGGTCCTCAGCGAACCCCTGTACATGTCGCCGTCATTCATGGACAAGCTGCGGAGATTCCGCGGCCTCAAGATCGAGTTCATCCAGGACGACTACCGCTGGGTGAACAGGGCCACCGCGGCCGCCCGTGACGTCGGCATCAAGGTCCTCTTCACCGTCGCCCCGGAGCCCGCCGCCGGCAAGCTGTACGACCAGCGCCTCCCTGGCGTGAGGCGGGTGCAAACCCTCACCGGATACGTCCCGGAGAACCTGGTGGGCCGGCCCCTGGTCCCGCGCAAGGACCGCCGCCTGGACGTCGGTTATCGCGCACGCGACCTCCCCTACTGGCTGGGCCGCCTGTCCCGAGAAAAATCCACCATCGGGCGGCTTTTCCTCGAACGCGCGCCGGCCTACGGCCTGCGGTGCGACATCTCGTCCCACGAGCAGGACCGGATCTACGGCGCGGGCTGGATCGAGTTCCTTTCGTCGTCAAAGGCGACCCTGGGCACGGAGAGCGGTGCCAGCATCGCGGATTTCGAGGGAGGCGCGGAGCGGGCGGTCCACGCCTACCTGCGCTCACATCCGCGGGCGCCTTTTGAAGAGGTGGATGAGGCGGTTCTGCAGCCTTACGAGGGCAATGTCGTCGTCAACGTCATCTCGCCGCGCGTTTTCGAGGCGGCGGCGCTCGGCACGGCGCTGGTGATGTTTCCTGGCGCCTACTCGGGCGTGGTGTCTCCGGGCCGCCATTACATTCAGCTCGAGAAGGACTTCTCGAACATGGACGACGTGGTCGCCCAGCTTCGCGACGAAGACCTGATGACCACACTCACGCAGCGCGCCCACGAAGACCTCGTCGCGTCAGGCCGCTGGAGCTTCGCCACGTTCATCAAAGAGTTCGACGGCGTCGTCGACGAAGAGGCACAGGTCAAACGTGGCGAATTCACCGCACCACGGTGGCGCGTGGCCAGGCTCGAACGCTCCATTCGCGTGCCGGGCGTCAGAGTGCGGGTTTTCCAGGCGGGCCATCGTCTGTGGAGCCGCATCCGGCGGCGCGATCGCTCGATGGCTTTCGCGATCGAGTACGACTCCCAGATCGAAAAGGGTTTTGTCACCCTGCGCCTGCTGCTTGCCGATCGCGATCTCCGGGCGTTGTTCCGGCTCGGCAGGCGACTAGGGACGCCGCTCGACAGGTTGCTGCGCGAGATCCTCGAGCTGTCGCTCCTGCGCAGGGCTGCGTCGGGCAGCCTGGTCCGCGAGCAGGACTTCGCGCTGAACCCCGAGTTCGACGTCGCGCGGAAGGCGCTGTGCTTCGTCAGCGTCCCGACCGACCACCAAACGCGCCCGCTGCAGTCCCTGCCCGCTGCCGCACGGGAGGCGGTGCGCTCGGGAGACCTCAGCATCATCGAATGGGATCACCGCGCGCTCGGGGGCAAGATCCAGCTGGATGGGCCGGTGATGGAGGTCGGGATCGGAAACAAAGGGCTGGAGAACTTCACTGTGCTAAGCCAGATCGGCCGCGAAAATCCATCCGTTCTCGATCGTGCGCTGGCGCCCGTCATGGCGGTGATGGAGGCCGATCCCGTGACCAATTCGGTAGGCTAGCCCGGACCGTGTGCGGCATCGCAGGAGCGATCGACCTCTCACGGCGGCCGATCGCGGAGCTGGGTCGCCGCCTAGAGGTCATGAACGAGCTTCAGGCGCACCGTGGCCCTGACGGCCACGCGACTTGGAAACACGCCTCCAAGCACGTCGGTTTCGCGCACCGCCGGCTTTCGATTATCGATCTGACGACCGGAGACCAGCCCCTCGGCGATGGCGAAGGCAGCTGGATCTCGTACAACGGCGAGATCTATAACTACCTCGAGCTCCGTGCGGAGCTCGGCGACAGTGGTTTCCGCACCACCTCGGACACCGAAGTCGCCTTGCGCGCGTATCGGGAGTGGGGGACGGACTGTCTGAACCGGTTCCGGGGAATGTTCGCCTTCTCTCTGTGGGACGAGAAGAGGGACACGCTGTTTTGCGCCCGCGACCGCTTCGGCATCAAGCCCTTCTACTACACAGTTGTCGACGGCGTCCTCTACTTCGCGAGCGAGATCAAGGCGCTGCTCCCCTTCGTGACGTCGGTCGAAACTGACCTCGAAGGCCTGAAGGACTACCTCTACTTCCAATTCTGCCTGGGCGGGAAGACGCTGTTCAAGGGCATCAAGGAGCTGCTGCCCGGTCACATGCTCACGGTTCGCAACGGCAAGGTGAACGTGAGCCGCTACTGGGAGGTCTACTACGAGCCCGACTACTACCACACTGCCTCCTACTTCGAGATGGCGATCCACGAGCTGTTGCAGGAGTCGGTCGGCCTCCACCTCCGGTCGGATGTGCCGGTGGGCGCTTATCTCAGCGGCGGCCTGGACTCGAGCATCGTCGCGTCGCTGGCCGTGGAGCGCGAGGGTCCCGGGTTCCTGTCCTTCACCGGTCGCTTCGGCGACGAGCCGGCCTACGACGAGAGCGGTTACGCGCGCGAGCTGGCGGAGTGGAAGGGATTCCAGGTTCTCGACATCGATATCACCGCTGGTGACTTCGTGGACTCGATCCAGAAGGTCATCTATCACCTCGACTACCCCGTGGCCGGACCCGGCTCGTTCCCGCAGTATCTCGTCTCTGCGCTGGCGGCCAAGCACCGCAAGGTCGTGCTCGGCGGCCAGGGCGGCGACGAGATCTTCGGCGGCTACACGCGGTACCTGGTCGCGTACTTCGAGCAGTGCATCAAGGGCGCGATCGAAGGCACCATGAGCAGCGGCCGCTTCGTCGTCACGTATGAGTCGATCATCCCCAACCTGGTGGCGCTCAAGAACTACAAGCCGATGCTCCAGGAGTTCTGGCGCGAAGGCCTCTTCGACGAGCTCGACCGACGCTACTTCAGGCTGATCAACCGCGCGCCGTCGCTGGGGGATGAGATCAACTGGTCAGCCCTCGGACAGTACGACCCCTACGAGACCTTCCGCGGCATCTTCCATGGCGCCAACGTGGGTCATGAGTCGTACTTCGACTCGATGACTCACTTCGACTTCAAGACGCTGCTGCCGGCGCTGCTCCAGGTCGAGGACCGCGTGAGCATGGCGCATGGGCTCGAGTCGCGCGTGCCGTTCCTAGATCACCGAATCGTCGAGCTCGCAGCCACGATCCCGGCCGACATCAAGTTCGAGAACGGCAACATGAAACACGTGCTGCGCACGGCGATGAAGTCAAAGCTCCCCGAGCGCATCTTCAACCGGCAGGACAAGATGGGCTTCCCCGTGCCGTTCCACGAATGGCTCGGCGCGCCGGGACCCGTTCGCGATTTCGTCCGCGACGTCTTCTCGTCCCAGGCGGCGCGCTCCCGCGAGCTGCTCGACAACGCGGTCGTGCTCAAAGAGATCGACACGGAGCGGAAGTTCGGCCGCAAGGTGTGGGGTCTGCTCAGCCTCGAGCTCTGGCAGCGATCCTTCCATGATCGAGCGGCCGACTACCGGCGGAAACTCACCAAACCCACCGAAGGAGTGCCGATTTGAGGGTTCTGATCACAGGTGGGGCCGGCTTCGTCGGCTCCAACCTCGCCGACCGCCTGCTCGCGCGCGGCGACCAGGTGACCGTAATCGACAACTTCGAGACCGCGCGGCGCGACAACCTGACGAGCAATCGCACCCTCGTCCTGATCGAAGGCACCATCGCCGACCCCGAGCTGGTGAACCAGGCCTTCGATGAGCACCGGCCGGAAGTCGTGGTCCACGCGGCGGCGTCCTACAAGGACCCCGACAACTGGTACGGCGACGCGATGACCAACGTCGTCGGCACCGTGAATGTGGTGCGCGCGTCGGAGCGCCTGCGAGTGGATCGCCTGATCTACCTCCAGACGGCGCTCGGCTACGGCCTGCACCCGGTCGAGCAGCCGATCACGCTCAACCATCCACTCAACCCCGGCGGTTCGAGCTACGCCATTAGCAAGACCGCGGGCGAGGAGTACATCTTCCTCAGCTCGCTCGACTACATATCGTTCCGGCTGGCCAACGCGTACGGGCCTCGCAACCTCAGCGGCCCACTGCCGACCTTCTACCATCGGCTGACCAACAACAAGTCCGTGTTCGTGATGGATACACGGCGTGACTTCATTTACGTCGACGACCTCGTCGACGTGATCAGCCTGGCGGTCGAAGGCCGCGGACACCGCGGTTCGTACCACGTGTCCTCGGGTCGCGACTTCTCGATCAAGGAGCTCTTCGACGCCACTGTCAAGGCGCTCGGCATCAAGCTCGATAAAGAAGTCGAGGTGAGGCCACGCAACCCGGACGACGTGGCCACGATCCTCCTCGATCCCTCGAAGACCGAGGAGGACTTCGACTGGCAGATCACCACGCCGCTCGATGTCGGGGTGGCCGCGACGATCGACTACTACAAGACGCACGGCATCGAGCAGACGTACACCCACCTCAAGGCGGTGGGGGAGAAGGCATAGGCATCGAGGGTCGCGTCCTGGTCGTCGGAGGAGCCGGGTTTGTCGGCTCCAATCTCGTTCGCCGGCTCCTGACCGAGCAGGTCGCTCACGTCACCGTCATCGACAACCTGCTTTCCGCGGAGCGCGAGAACATCCCGGTCCACGGCCACGTTCGCTTCATCGAGGGATCGATCGCCGACGCGGCGGTCCTGGAAATGCTCACCGACGACTTCGACTACATCTGGCACCTCGCCACGTACCACGGCAACCAGAGCTCGATCGCCAACCCGCTCGAGGACCACGACAACAACCTGATCACCACGCTCCGGCTGCTGGAGCGTGTGCGCGATTTCAAGCGGTTGCGCAAGTTTGTCTACGCCGCCTCGGGCTGCGTCCTCGCTCCGCATACCTTTGACGACGCGAAACCTGTGGAGGAGGACGGCGACGCGCCCTTCGACCTCGACAGCCCGTACCAGATCTCCAAGATCGTGGGCGAGTTCTACGCCGTCTACTACCACAAGCAACACCACGTCCCGACGGTCCGCGCCCGCTTCCAGAACGTCTACGGCCCGGGTGAGATCCTCGGCGCGGGCCGCTGGCGAGGCACGCCCGCTACCGTGTGGCGGAACGTGGCGCCGAGCTTCGTCTATCGCGCCTTACACGACCTCCCGCTGCAGCTGGACAACGGAGGAGTCACGAGCCGGGACTTCATCTACGTCGAAGACATCGTCGAAGGCCTGGTCGCCTGTGCGTTGCGCGGCAAGCCGGGCGACGTCTACAACCTGGCGAGCGGCGTGGAGACGACCATCAAGGAGCTCGCCGAGCTGATCAAGCGGCTTGCGGGGAGTCGCTCCGAGATCACGACCGCCCCATCGCGGCCGTGGGACCGCGCTGGGCGTCGGGTCGGCAGCACCAGGAAGTCACGCGCCCAGATCCACTTCGAGGCCACCACGCGTCTCGAAGAAGGACTGCGCCGGACCATCGATTGGACGCGGGCCAACATGGAGCTCATCGAGCGCGCCATAGAGAAGCACGCCAACCGCGTTTAGGTGACCGTCTCGTCCCACCCGTGAGTGTCGGCGCCGTCGGCGCGGTCGTTCACGTAATCGAACGGGTGCACGAGCTCGCGTAGCGTGAGCTCGAAGTGAAAGCTGCCGGCGGTGTTCGCGATCCCAGGAAACACGAAGGTCTTCGACTCGCTCCGAGCCAGGTCGCAGATGATCGGAGCCAGGGCACAGCCCGGCCGCGAGGTACACAACCACTACGAAGGACCGGTTCATCGTCGTCGATCCTTAACCCAGCCCCACAGGAGCAAGCGGTATTCTGGGCGACTTGCGGGATCCCCGGCCGCGCGTAACCCGGCCATACGTTCGTTCGTTCCATGCTGGCGTGAGGAAAGGGGTAGTTCTCCTCGTGACCCTGGCCGCCGTCGCCGCCTGCACGCCGAACGGCCCGCTGGCGCCCCAGACGCACACGACCCCGTCCCCGACGCCGTCTCCGTTCCCTAGCCCCAGCCCGGAGCCAAGCCCAAGCCCAAGCCCCTCGCCCATCGAGGAGCCGACCCCGGTCGCCGTCCCGGCCTGGGCGGCCATTCACGCCACATGCGCCGGCCAACCGGCGCCACAGGAGGCGCTGTTGAAGCTCCAGGGCGCCACGACCCCGGTCCTGGCCGACGTCGCCAGCGCCAAGAGCCCGCGGACGCTATGCGGCATCAGCGGCGGTTCGTTCCAGCCCCAGCTGGTGACGCAGCGGATGATCTCCTGGTACGCGACCCAGGGCAGCCCGACCACCACCGGGACCAGCGTGATCGCGGTCCTCGACCTCTTCAACGGCGTCAGCACCGTGGCCGCGACCTGGTCCGGTGGAGGCGCGATGGACGGCCTGCACGCGTGGAGCCCGGACCGGGGCTTTCTCGCGTACGTCGTCTCCGACTCGAGTGGCGTGACGCTGCACCTGCTGAGCGGCGGCGGTGACCGGGTGGTGGCAACCCTGGGCCCGGTTCCGGGCCGCGGCTCCGACCCCAACCAGGACGACTCCTACCTGGCTTTTTCCCCGGACGGAGCCTACTTCGCGCTGGTCCAGACCTTCACCACCGCCGGCGACCAGCTCCAGGTCCGGCGCACCATCGACGGCAGCCTGGCCTTCAGTCTCTCCAAGGGGACGATGGCGACCTGGGGCAGCACTGGCAGCAGGCTCTACTACCGGATGCCCAACTCGAGCACCGTCCAGGTCTGGGACTCGGCCCGCGGAGTCTCCCAGGCCATCTCGCAGGTGGCCTGGATCAGGCCGCGCGCGGACGCGGGGGAAGACAACATAGCGTTCACCGTCCGCGACATCGCGGGCACGCCGCACGTCTGGCTGTACGGGCACGGTGGGGGCGCCGGCGGTCAGCTGCCCAACGTCCGCTCGTCACCGGTCTGGGTGAACACGACGGAGTTCTTCTACGTCGAAGAGGCCGTCTGCTCGACGAACTGTGGCATCGGACCCGCGTGGCAGCCGAACGGCAAGACGTTCACCTTCGACGTCGCCCAACAGACCGAGACGGCGTCCAGGATCAGCCAGGTCTACAGCGCGTGGCCACGGCCGGGCCAGATTTGACCAACGAGCCTTCCGGGGGTGCGATCATCACGCCACCGGATATGGAGCAGATAACCCAACGGACCGAGGACGACGCCGTCGAGGCCTCCGAACAGTACTCCGCCCCGCCGGCAGCCAGGCCCGCTCCCCGGGTTTCGTTCGGCCCGCTGATCCAGTCGCGGGAGCGGCGCTGGTGGACGATCGCGCTGGCGGCGACGCTGTTGGTCTCCGCCTTGGGCATCGGACTCCTCTACGTCGACGACTCGAACAATCAGGCGACCATCCGCAACCTGACCAGCCAGAACGAGTCGATGACAGGCCGGAACCAGATCCTCCAGGACCAGCTCAACACGACCCAGGCGAACCTCACGGCGACCCTTGGCGAGCTGGCCAAGACGAAGGCCGAGCTCGAGCACCCGCACCTGACGATCTGGAATGTGCCCCAGCAGCTCAAGGGCGCCAGCTGGTACCTGGCCGGCGGCATCCCCGACACGTTCACCTACCACCTCGAGGCAACCTCGACGGGGCCGATGTCGGTCAGCATCCTGACCCTGGAGCAGTGGGCCGCCGCCACCGCGTGCGTCGACGCAGGCCGGGGGTCGACCAACTACTGCATGCACCACTCGGGCACCGTGCGGAGCTGGCTCGGCGTGACCAGCGTCAACTACGACTTCCACCTGGCCGAGGGCTGCGCCGACTATGTCTCAGTCTTCACCTCGGCCTCGAACATCACCGTCCGCCCCAACGTCAGCGTCACCTACAACCCGGCGAGCTCCGCGACCGGCGCCTGCGCCTGACGGCGCACCAAGACTTCAACTGACATGTAGCTTTCCCGCCGAAAGTTAGGCTATCCTATCTTTTGTGATAGGCACGCCGCCAGCAGAGGTTAGGTTCACCCGGGCCCAGGAGGACTACCTCAAGTCCCTGTACCTGCTAGGCGGAGGAGAGCGCCCGGTGCCCACCGGCGAGCTCGCCCAGCGCCTCGGCATCTCGTCACCCAGCGTGAGTGAGATGGTGGCGCGCCTTTCCGCGCAGGGCCTGGTCGAGCACGACCGCTACCGCGGCCAGCAGCTGACGCGGGAAGGCCGCAAGGTCGCCCTCGGGCTCGTCCGCCACCACCGCCTCCTCGAGATGTTCCTCGTCCGCGTGCTGGGCTACAGCTGGGACGAAGTCCACGACGAGGCGGAGCGCCTCGAGCACGTCATCTCGGAACGCATGGAGCAGCGCATCTTTGAGCTCCTGGGCCGCCCCGAGCTCGATCCCCACGGCCACGCCATCCCGACCCTGGGCGGCAAGGTGCGCCCGGTCAGCCACCGCGCGCTGAGCGAGGCTCGGGCGGGTGAGAGGCTGGTCGTACAAGGGGTCTCCGACGACGACGCGGCGAAGCTGCGCGAGCTCGAGCGCCGCAGCCTGCTGCCCGGCACCCGAATGGCTGTGCTGGCGGCCAGCGAGTTCGAGGGCCCGGTCGAGGTCAAGATCAAGGGCCGCCGCACGACGGTGCCCCTGGGCCTGGCCCGCGCCATCTTCGTCAGCGAGTACGCCAACTAGTGGCGGAGCTCGTCAAGGCAGTCATCGCGCAGCCGATGGTCTTGGGCGCCGAGAATGCGCTGCCGGGCGAGCTGCGCGTCCTGCGGGCGGCCGAACGATCGCTCAGTGGTCAGCGCCGCGGCGTGCGCGCGGTGATGCCGTTCCTGGGTCCGGCCTTCATCGCCGCGGTCGCCTATGTCGACCCCGGCAACTTCGCCACCAACATGGCGGGCGGCTCGCAGTTCGGTTACATGCTGCTCTGGGTCGTCCTCTCGGCCAACCTGATGGCGATGCTCATCCAGTCGATGAGCGCCAAGCTGGGCATCGCGACAGGACGCAACTTGCCGGAGGTTTGCCGGGACCGCTTCCCGCGCCCGGTCGTCATCTTCCTGTGGATCCAGGCGGAGCTGATCGCCATGGCGACCGACCTCGCCGAGTTCGTGGGCGCGGCCCTGGGCCTGAACCTGCTCTTCGGGATCCCGCTCTTCCCGGCCGCCCTCCTCACAGGGGTCGCCGCGTTCGCAATTCTCGCCCTGCAGGCGTTTGGCTTCCGCCGCCTCGAGGCGACGATCGCAGGCCTCGTGGGTGTGATCGTGATCGCGTTCGGTCTCGAGGTATTTCGAGCGGATCCGTTGTGGGGTTCAGTCGCAGGCGGTGCTCTTGTCCCACACTTTGCGGGCACCGAGTCGGTCCTGCTGGCCGCCGGCATCCTGGGCGCCACCGTGATGCCTCACGTCATCTATCTCCACTCGGCGCTCACGCAAAAACGAGTCGTAGGCGCCAATCCGGAGGCCAAGCGGAAGATCTTCCACTTTGAAATGGTCGACGTTGTCATCGCGATGGGGATCGCGGGTCTCATCAACATGGCCATGCTGACGACTGCGGCGGCGGTCTTCAATTCGCGCGGCCTGCTCGGCGTCGGCAGCGACCTGAACCAGGTTTTCGATGGCCTCGAGCAGTACCTGGGCGCCAACAGCGGCGTCATCTTCGGGATCGCGCTGCTGGCTTCTGGCATCTCGTCATCCTCTGTCGGTACGCTGGCCGGCCAGGTCGTGATGCAGGGCTTCATCCGCCGGCGCATCTCGATCTTCCTGCGCCGCGCGATCACCATGGTGCCGGCGCTGATCGTCATCGGCATCAACTTCGACCCCTCGCGTGCTTTGGTCCTGAGCCAGGTCTTCCTTTCGTTCGGCATTCCGTTTGCGTTGGTCCCGCTGGTCCTGTTCACCCGAGACAAGAAGCTGATGGGCACTCTCGCCAACAGCCGATACACGAACTACGCCTCGTATGGAGTGGCGACGCTGATCATCGGCCTGAACGTCTTCTTGCTGTACAAGACCCTGACCGGAAGCGCTTAGCAACTAAGCTCGATCCGTGAAGCTCGGCGTCAGCGTCGGTTACTGGGGCCTCGGCCTGACGGCCGCCGACCAGCTCGACATCGCCCAGACCGCGGAATCGCTGGGCTACGATTCGGTCTGGACCGCCGAGGCCTATGGGTCTGACGCCGCCACCGTGCTGGCATGGCTCGCCGCGGGGACCAGCAAGATCAAGCTCGGCTCGGGCATCTTCCAGATCCCCGGGCGCAGCGCGGCGATGACCGCGATGACCGCGGCGACGATCGACAACCTGTCGGGCGGACGCATGCTCCTGGGCCTCGGTACATCGGGGCCGCAGGTCTCGGAAGGATTCCACGGCGTGCGTTTCGCCAGGCAGCTGCAGCGGACGCGCGAGTACGTGGCCGTGCTGCGCCTGGCGCTGGCGCGTCAGAAGGTCGAGTACCACGGCGAGACGCTCGAGCTGCCGCTGCCCGACGGGCCAGGCAAGGCGCTCAAGCTGACCATCCGGCCGGTCCAGGAGCAGATCCCGATCTTCCTGGCGGTGCTGGGACCCAAGAACGTCGCCCTCGCCGGGGAGATCGCCGACGGATGGCTGCCGGTCTTCTTCTCGCCGGAACACACCCAATCGCTGCGCGGCCCGCTCGAGCAGGGCGCCGCACGCGCGGGACGTTCGCTCGACGGATTTCGGATCTGCCCGTCGGTCAACGTGATGATCAACGACGACATCGAGAGCGCTCGCAACGCGATGCGCCCCATCATCGCCCTGTACGTCGGCGGCATGGGCTCTCGTGAGCAGAACTTCTACAACCGGCTGGTTTCCTCCTATGGCTTTGAGGCCGCCGCGGCCAGGGTCCAGGAGCTCTACCTGGCGGGCCAGAAGACGGAGGCGATGTTCGCGCTGCCCGACGAGCTGATCGACCTGGTGTCGATCGTCGGCCCGAAAGACCGGGTGAAAGCAAAGCTGCGCGACTTCAGGGACGCCGGCGTCGACACGCTGATCCTCTGGCCGGTTATGCCCGACCAGGAAGTGCGCAAGGAGCAACTTCGTCTGATCGCCGAGCTCAATGAGTAGCATCTCGAACCAGCCGCCGCCGCTGGTCGACTACAACCTGTTCGACGCTGATGCGCCGCTGCGCGAGTCGCTCGAGCGAGAGGGCGCCGCGTGGGCGCACGACCTGGTCCAGGAGCTGGGACAGATCGCCGGCACGGAGCGTGCGATCGACTGGGGATTCCAGGCCAACGCCAACCCGCCAAAGCTGCAGACGCACGATCGCTTTGGCGAGCGGATCGACGAGGTTGAGTTCCATCCCGCGTGGCACAAGCTGATGAGGATTGCGATCGGTCACGCCCTGCACGCGCTGCCCTGGCGCGAGCCACGTGAGGGCGGTCACGCGGCCCGGGCTGCGGCTTTCTACGTCTGGTCGCAGGTCGAGGGCGGGCACGGATGTCCGGTCTCCATGACCTACGCCGCGGTCCCGACGCTGCGCAAGCAGCCGGACCTCGCGAGTCGGTGGGAGCCGCTGATCACCACGCTCGACTACGACCCTGGCCTTCGCCCGCCAGCGTCCAAGAAGGGCGTCCTCTTCGGGATGGCGATGACCGAGCGCCAGGGCGGTTCCGACGTGCGCGCCAACACGACGCGCGCGGAGCCGACAGGCTCCGATGGCGAACACATCCTCACCGGTCACAAGTGGTTCTGCTCGGCGCCGATGTGCGACGCGTTTCTCGTCCTGGCCCAGGCGCCGAAAGGGCTCTCCTGCTTCCTGCTTCCTCGCGTGCTTCCCGACGGGACCCGCAACGCCTTTCACATCGAGAGGCTGAAGGACAAGCTGGGCAACCGCTCCAACGCGTCGGCGGAGGTCGCCTTCCAAGGGGCGTGGGCGGTGCTGGTCGGTGAAGAGGGGAGGGGAGTCCCGACCATCATCGAGATGGTCAACCACACCCGGCTGGACTGCGTCATCGGTTCGGCGTCGCTCATGCGCCAGGCGGTCGCGCAGGCCACGCACCACACCGCGCACCGCAGGGCGTTCGGCAAGCTGTTGAGCGAGCAGCCGCTGATGGTCAACGTGCTCGCGGATCTCGCTCTCGAGTCGGAGGCGACGACCATCCTGATGATGCGTCTGGCCGGCGCGTTCGACCGTGCCGGTGATCCGGCCGAGGCGCACTTCCGGCGGATCGGCGTCGCGATCGCCAAATTCTGGACGTGCAAGCGTGCGATCGCGGTCGTCGCGGAGGCGCTCGAGTGCCACGGCGGAAACGGCTACGTCGAGGAGTCGATCCTTCCGCGGCTGTACCGGGAGGCACCGCTCAATTCGATCTGGGAAGGCTCGGGCAACGTCAACGCGCTCGATGTGTTGCGCGCCATGCAGCGGGAGCCGGATTCGCTGACGTCGTACCTTGTAGAGGTGAAGGCAGCACGAGACGCACGTTTGGAGCGCGCGCTCGGTGACGTCGAGAAGGAGATCGCGAATCCATCCGAGCTCGAATCACGAGCGCGGCTCGTCGTCGAGAAGATGGCGGTCGCCCTGCAGGCTTCGCTGATGTTGCGTTACGGTGACCCGGCCGCGGCGGAGTTGTTTTGCGACTCGCGGCTCGCTGACGATCGGGGTCACACTTTTGGCGCTTTGCGAACTCGGCCTGAACTCAAATCGGTGATCGAACGGCACCGGCCGCGTTGCTATAACGACGGATGATTCAAGAAACCGATCAGATCACGCACGCCTGGCAACTGTCGCCTGTCGCCCGAATACAGCCCGCCGAAGTAATCCTGGTTACCGACTTCGACGGGACTCTCGCCGAGATCGTCCAGGACCCGGCCGGCGCCAGCGCCAGGCCAGAGTCGCTGGCCGCGCTCAACGAGCTGGTGATGCTTCTCGCGGACGTCATCGTGCTCAGCAGCCGCCCGCTCGCTCAGCTGGAGACGCTGGTTCCGATCTCCGGTGTGCGGCTCATCGGCGACAGCGGCCTGGCACTGCCTCGCCACGCGCAGAAGGAGGCGCTCGACCGGTTCAACGCCGACACGGGCAAGTTGCTGCAGCGGATTCCTGGCTCCTGGCTGGAGGTGAAGCCCGCGAGCACGGCCATCCACTTCCGCAACACCGACGTGACCGGCGAGCAGATGCTCGCGCTCCTGCAGCCGCTGCTGGATGGGGCACGCCTGTCGGCCACACCGGGCCGCAAGGTGATCGAGGTCCACGCTCCAAAGGCGGGGAAGGGCAGCGCGCTCGCGGCGCTGCTGCCAGGCGAGGATCCAGGCGGGGTCGTGTGTTTCGGCGACGACGAGAACGACCGCTCGATGTTCGAGTACGTGCGCACGCTCGACGTGCCGCACTGGAGCGTTGGCGTGTGGTCGCCTGAGGCGCCGGCGAACCTGTTCGAGCAGTGCGACCTGGTGGTTCCCGGGCCGGTGGGTGCGACCGCCGTCATCGAGGAAATCGTGGAGTGGGCTAAAGAGGCGAGCTGACCGCCGCCCGTGGTGCAAGATCCCGGAGGTCCTGCACCTGGTTGCTGATCCACCGCGCGATGTCATTTGCGCGCACGACCTCGCGCGCACGCTCGTTCATCCGGTGCCGCTCTTCACGCGGCATCGTCAACCCGGCGTGCAGCGCCGCCGCGGTCGCTTCGACGTCGAACGGGTTGACCGAGAGCACGCTGCCGCGCAGCTCTTCGTGGGCGCCGGCGTTCTCCGAAAGCACGATCACGCCGTCGTTGTGATTGAGGAGCGCGCCTTCCTTCGCGACCAGGTTCAATCCGTCGTACACGGGGTTGACGAGCAACACGTCGAAGTTCTTCATGGCGGCGATGGCTTTGCGCTCGCTCTCGGCGATCTCCAGCCGGATCGGAAGCCATTCGGCGGTCCCGAGGTCGCTGTTGATCCGCGCCGCCGTCTGACGGATCTGGCGCAGGTAGCGCACGTAAACCGCGACGTCCTGGCGGGACGGCTGGAGGAACGCCCAGAACTGGACCTGCCCGCGCAGCTCGGGGTGGTAGCGCAGCATCTTCTCGTACGCGATGAAGCCGCGGACGATGTTCTTCGAGAGGTCGGTGCGGTCGATGCGTGCGATCAACAACGGCGGACGCCACCTCGCGATCTCGTGCTCCTGGCGCTTCACGCCGCGCGACGCCGCGAGCCGCATCGTGGAGCCGACATCGATCGAGATCGGGTAGTTCCGCGCGTAGATGACCCTGCCACCGGACACCACCGCGCGTTCTCGCTCGTCGACCTGCAAGCCGAGGATCTCTTCGCACGTGAGGAGGAAGTTGCGGACGTCGAGACTTGTTTGGAACCCCACCACGTCGCACCCCAGCAGACCTTCCAGGATGGGATCACGCATGTGCTTGGGCAGCACCTTCCAGTACTGGGCGGTTGGCCATGGGACGTGGATGAAGTGCTGGATCAGCGCCTCGGGCATAGCCCGTCGCAGGATGCGCGGCACCAGGTACAGCTGATAGTCGTGCACCAGCACCAGCGGCTGGTCCGATGAACCGCGCGCCAGCTCGAGCACCTTCGCCGCCATCTGCTCATTGACCCGCACGTAGCCGTCGGCCCACGCGCGGTGCACACGGGCGTCGATTACCGGCTCGGAGCCGAGGTCCCAGAGGTAGTGCTGGATGAACCACAGCACCGGGTTGGAGATCACGGCGTAGTACATCTCGTACTGCTCGCGTGTGGGCGTCGCGTAGAAAAGACGCCCGGTGGCCTGGCGGAGCGGGACCGTGAGGCCGGAAGGCGACCGCTCGGCCAGGCTGCGCTCGGCATCGGTACGCGCGCATGCGACCCAGTTCGCACCGGTTGCCTCGGCGAGAGTCAGGAGCCCGGTGACCACTCCGCCGGCGCCGCGGCGAAACGTTCCATCCTCGCGCGGATCGTGCGGGCCGCGGTTGCTGACCAGTATCGTCGGCCGGCCGGGCAGGATCCGCGCGACATAGGCGCGGAGGCTACCGTCCGTGTTCGGCGGTCCTCGCGAGCTCCCAGCGATCGATCGGCGCCTTGCGGATGCGAACCCCGGTCGCGCGAGAGACGGCGTTCGCGAGAGCGGCGGTGCCGGGGATCGCGGGCGGCTCGCCGACGCCCTTGGCGCCGAGCGGTCCAACGGGCGACGGCACCTCGACAAGTCGGACATCGATCTGCGGAATCTGGTCGGCGGCTGGGATCTCGTAGTCGAGGAACGACGCGCTGCGCAGCTGCCCGTCCGAGTCGTAGGCGAGCTCCTCACCGAGCGCGCGGCCGAGCGCCTGGACCGATCCGCCGTGGATCTGGCCTTCGATCTCCGGCGGATTGATCGCACGGCCGACGTCCTGGATCGCCGCGTATCCGGTCAACTGGTAGGCGCCGGTCTCCACGTCGGCGCGGACGCGCGCGATGTGGACGGTGAACTGAGGCGACGCCTCCTGCACCGCCGAGCGGCCGGTGGCCTCTATCGGCTTGTGCCTGCCCATGAACTCCCGGCTCATTCCGACGAGCTTCGTGATCTCGACCGAGCGGCTCGGCGCACCCTTGACCGCGATCCGGCCGTCGACGATGTCAAGGTCCTCGGGCGCGGCCTCCAGCTCCTCGGTCGCAATGTCGAGCAGCTGACGCCGAGCTTCCTTGGCGGCTTCGTACACCGCGCCTCCCAGGCTGTACGTCACCTGGCTCCCGCTTGACGATGCGCCGAACGGCGCCGTGGAGGTGTCAGCCACCTCGACCCGCACCCTGTCGGCGCTGACCCCGAAGGCCTCGGCGGCGATCAGCGCCAGGCCGGTCGCCGTGCCGCTGATGTCAGGCGAACCGACGGTGACCGCCAGGGTGCCGTCCGTCTCCACGCGGCAGCCGGCCGCCGACGGCGTGCGGGCACCGCCCCACGAGCCGAGCGCGACGCCGACGCCCTCGCCTTCTTGAGTCGGCGCCGTGTACAGGGGATGACGCTTCGCCTCCTCGAGCACCTCGACTGACGCCACCGTCGGCCACGTGCTGTGACCGTCGGGCGCTGGGTCTCCTTGTCGCGACACGTTGCGCAGCCGGAGCTCGATCGGGTCCATCTCGAGCCGGATGGCAAGCTCGTCCAGCGCGCTCTCGAGGGCGAAGTAAGTCTGCGTGGCGCCAGGCGCGCGGTAGGCGTCGACCGGGGTCTTGTTCGTGGTGACTTCGAGTCCCTGCAGGTCGAAGTTGGGAATCCGGTAGGTCCCGCCGAGGAAGCTTGCGCTGAGTCCGGCGTGCCAGCCGGCGGTGGCGCCATTGTCGTAGCGGAAACGGGTGCGGAGGCCGAGCAGGGTGCCGTCGCGCCGGGCGCCGAGCTCGATGTCGAAGTGGGCCGCCGGGGCAGGGTGGCCGACGACGAACTCATGCGACCTCGCCAGCGTCAGCCGCACCGGCCGGCGCAGCCGCAGGGCGATCAGCGCCAGCAGCGGCTCCAGGAGCTCGATCTTGCCGCCGAAGCCGCCACCGACCGGCATCGGGATGACGCGGACCCGGTGGGGCGGAAGGCCAGCCAGCTCGGCCACGCTGTCGCGCACGACAAACGGTCCCTGGGTCGGCGACCAGATGGTCAAGCCGCCGTCCGGCTCCGGGCGGACCACCGACACGTGCGGCTCCATGAACGAGTGATGGGCGCCCGCGATGTCGTAGCTCTCGCTCACGACCACCTCGGACTCCTTCAGTGCAGCCTCGACATCGCCGCGCTTCATGTGGACGACGCTGCTGGCGTTGCGCGGCCGCGCCGGTGCATCCTCGGCGGATGCCGTCGAGGCCCCGTGGATCGACGCGTCGTCCTCGTCCGCCTGCTCGTTCTGATCCAGGACCAGCGGCGCGTCCTCGCCCGTCGCGGAAGACGGGTCGACCACCGGCGGGGTGTCCTCGTAGTCGACGGCGACCAGGACCGCGGCGTCGGCCGCCTGCGCCTCGCTCTCGGCGACTATCGCGGCCACCGGCTGGCCCACGTAATAGACCCGGTCAAGGGCGAGGGGCAGGTCGGGCCCGGCGCCGTCCTGCTCCGGCAGGTCGCGGCCGGTGATGACATCGACGACGCCGGGCGCGGACCGCGCGCCGTCGGTGTCGACGCCACGGATCCGTGCGCTCGCGGCGTGGGAGACGACGAGCTGGACGTGCAGGAGCCCAACGAGCTCGACGTCGGCCGTGAACCGAGTCGCGCCCGTGACCTTCTCGGCGCCTTCCTGCCGCCGCCTACCCCTGGCGGTACCCCCAGTCACGGGGAAGAATCCTACGCAGTCGCGCGGCCTTCCGGTTTTAGAGCTTGCCCGGGAAGTGACAGGCGGCGAAGCGCCCGTCCTCCTTCATCTCCAGCGGCGGGTCGACCTCGGAGCAGATCTTTTGCGCGATCGGGCAGCGCGTATGGAAGCGGCACGCCGGCGGTGGGTTGACCGGCGACGGGATGTCGCCCTTGAGCAAGATCGGCTTGCGCGTGGCCTCGATGTCCGGGTCGGGCACCGGCACCGAGCTCTGCAGGACCTTGGTGTATGGGTGAAGCGGCTTGTCGCGGATGGCATCGCTGCGCCCGATCTCGACGATCTTGCCGAGGTACATGACCGCGATCCGGTCGCTGATGTGACGCACGACAGAGAGGTCGTGGGCGATGAAGAGGAATGTCAGGTTGAACTTCGCCTGTAGATCTTCCATCAGGTTCACGATCTGAGCCTGGATGGAAACATCGAGGGCTGAGACGGGCTCATCGGCGACGATGAACGTGGGATCGAGCACGAGCGAGCGAGCGATGCCGATGCGCTGGCGCTGGCCTCCCGAGAACTCGTGCGGGTAGCGGTTGACGAAGTTGGGATTGAGACCGACGACCCGCATCATTTCCTGCACCCTCTGGTCGGCCTTTCGGCCGCGGGAGACGCGAAAGTTGCGCAGCGGCTCGGAGACGATGTCGCCGACGGTCATCCGGGGGTTCAACGACGCGTACGGGTCCTGGAAGATCATCTGGATCTCTTGGCGGGTTCGTCGCAGCTTCTCGCCGCGAAGCTTGGTCAGGTCGACGTCCCTGAAGTAGACGCTGCCGGACGTCGCCGGCAGGAGCCGGACGATCACGCGGCCCAGCGTGGACTTGCCGCAGCCGGACTCGCCGACGAGGCCGAGCGTCTCGCCGGGCTGGATGGCGAGGTCCACGCCGTCGACCGCGTGCACGATCGCGCGCCCGAACAGGCCGCCGCCAACGGGGAAGTGCTTGACGAGGTTCTCGACTCGGATCAGGGGCGACTTGAGCGTCGGGTCGGTCGTCGGCGTGACGGCCGGCTGCGCGCTCACTTAAGGGCTTCGGCTTCTGGGTTCTGCACGTTCTTCATCAGCACCCAGCACCTGGCGCGCTGCCCTGGATCCACCTCATCGAGCGGCGGCTCTTCGTTGAAGCAGCGGTCGACCCGAAACTTGCAGCGCGGGTGGAACTTGCAGCCCGGCGGCATCCGGCTGAGGTCGGGCGGAAGGCCTTTGATCGAGATGAGCCTTTCCTTTTCCACCTCGTCGACGCGCGGCATCGAGCGCAGAAGGGACCACGTGTACGGATGTTGCGGATTCTTAAAGATCGCGCGAGTCGGGCCCTCTTCGACGATGCGCCCGGCATACATCACGATGACCCGGTTGCACAGGCTCGCGACCAGCGCCATGTTGTGCGTGATCAGGATCACCGCCGCCCGCAGCTCGCGGCTGAGGTCGCGCAGCAGCTCGATGATCGACGCCTGCACGGTTACATCAAGCGCGGTGGTGGGCTCGTCCGCGATGAGCAGTGACGGCTCATTCGAGACGCCCATCGCGATCATGGCGCGCTGGCGCATGCCGCCGGAGAACTGGTGCGGGTAGTCGCGCACGCGGTCCTTCGCCGCCGGGATGCGCACCCGCTGCAGCATGGGGACCACGCGGTCGTGCGACTGCTGGCTGGTGAAACGGCTGTGGGCGGCCATCGCCTCCTCGATCTGGAATCCCACCCTCAGCACCGGGTTCAGCGAGGTCATGGGGTCCTGGAAGATCATCGCGACCTCGTTGCCGCGGAACTCCCGGATCTCTTCGTCCGTCATCTGGGCGATGTCCTTCTCGCCGTAGAGGATCCGCCCGCTCGTGATCTTCCCGGGTTCGGGGATCAATCGGAGAAGGGAGAGCGCGGTCATCGTCTTGCCCGACCCCGACTCGCCGACGATCCCGACGATCTCTCCGCGGTCGATCTCGAAGTTCACTCCGTCGACAGCGGTCACCGTGCCTCCGGGCACGTCGAACTGAACCCGGAGATCCTGCACGCGAAGGAGCGACGCCAGTGCCTAGCGCCTCATGCGGGGATCGAATGCGTCCCGCAGACCGTCGCCTACCCAGTTGAACGCCATCAGCGTGATCGAGAGGGCGATGGTTGGCGCCAGCACGATGTGAGGCGCGAAGTCCATGCCGTGGTAGCCGTCGGCCGCCATGGCGCCCCAGGACGGGGTGGGCGGGGGAAGGCCAAGGCCGAGGAAGCTCAGGAAGGCCTCGAACAGCACGGCGGCCGGGATCGCAAATGTCGCCTGGACGATGATCGGTCCGAGCGCGTTCGGGAAGATGTGTCGCACCAGGAGTCCGAGGTCACGCGCCCCCGCCATGCGCGCCGCCTCGACGAACTCGCGCTCGCGCAACGCCAGAGACTGCCCGCGCACCAGGCGCGCGACGTCCATCCAGCGCGTGAGCGAGAACGCGACGACGATAACGAAGACGCCGCGCGGGATGAGGTGGAGGGCGTCGGAGAGCACGAATACGAGGATCAGCGCCACCAGCAGGTCCGGGATGCCGTACCAGATGTTGATGAAGAACGAGATCACGGTGTCGACCTTCCCGCGGTAGAAGCCCGCGAGCAGGCCGAGAGGGATGCCGATGAGGCTGACGATGATCGCGCTGCCGATCCCCACCTCGACGGTGATCAGCGCGCCGCCCATGATCCGGCTCAGGATGTCCCGTCCCGCCTGGTCCAGTCCCAGCGGGTGCTTCAGGCTCGGAGGCTGGTAGGTCGGCCCGGTGGCCTGCAGCCAGGTCGGATAGGGCGTCCACACGATCGAGATCAGGGCGACGATGAAGAGAAGCAGGATGACCGCCCCGCCCACCAGGGCCAGGCGGTTGCGGCGGATCCTGCGCCACGCATCCGTGAGCAGGGTGGCCTGCTCCGGCACCTCATAGGTCAGCTCGACGTCGGGTTGGGCGACCGGCGCTGCCTGTGCCATCAGTATCTGATCCTCGGGTCAAGCGCCGGATAGATCACGTCCACCGTGAGGTTGGCGAGGCCGACCAGGGCCGCGTAGAAGGTGAACACCCCGATCACGATGTTGTAGTCGCGGGCCAGGATGCTCGTCACGAACTCCTTGCCCAGACCGGGGATGCCGAAGATGTTCTCGATCACGACCGAGCCCGTGATGATGCCGGTCATCAGCGGGCCGAGGATCGTGACCACCGGGATCAAAGCGTTGCGCAGAGCATGCCGCAAGACGACCACGCGCGCTTTCAAGCCTTTCGCCCATGCGGTTCGGACGTAGTCGGTGCGGATGGTCTCGAGCATGCTGGCGCGGGTGAGGCGAGCGACGTAGCTTGCGTAAGGAAGGCCGAGCGCGACAGCAGGCACGGGTATCTGCGTCCAGTCGCCCCAACCAGGGTTGTAGAAGACCGTGCCCTGGGTCCAGACGTAGAAGTAGTGGCCGAAGATGAGCAGGCCGAAGATTGCGATCACAAAGCTTGGAATGCTGTAGCCGACGACCGCGGTGCTCGACGCGACATAATCGACCCAGGTGTTCTGTCTCAATGCGGCGATCACGCCGAGGAGGAGGCCGAGGCCGACGGTGATCAGGAGCGCGAAGAAACCAACCGTCGCGCTGACCGAGGTCTCGCGGATGAGCAGCGGCGTGATCTGCACGCCGCGGTTGACCAGCGACTCGCCGAGGTTGCCGTGGAGCACGCCGGTGACCCAGTCCACGTACTGCTGGGGCAGGGGTTTGTCGAGGCCGTAGTGGTGTAGCTGCGCCGCCAGCGACGCCTCGGTCTGGCGGGTCTCGTTCAGGAACGCGTTGCCCGGGATCTGGTGGAGCAGGAGGAATACGATCGAGGAGACCAGGATGGTCGTGATCGCGATCAGGACCAAGCGCTGCCCGATGTAGAGGAGGGTCCCTCTCAACCGCTTATCACTTCCCTGTTACGTGATTGACGAAGGGGGTCCGCCGTCCTGGCGGACCCCCTAATTGTGGTCGATCGCTATCGATTTAGTGCTGAAGGATCTTCAGCCCGGTCCAGTAGTTGTCGTAAAGCGGGTTGCCGCCGGCGCCCTTGACGTACGGGTGAACCACGTACTGCTGGATGCCGTAGAAGAGGTTGCCGGTGACGGTGTTGTCGACCAGGATCTTGTTCGCCTGCTTGTATGAGTCAAGCGACTGGCTCAGATCCTTGGTGTTCGCGTCCTTGGTCAGCGCGTCGAGCTGCGGGTTCGAGTAGCAGGATCCCGAGGATCCGGCGTCGGTGACGAAGAGGAAGTCAAACCAGTCCTGGGGGTTGTCGTAGTCCGCGCCCCAGCTGTGCCGGAAGATCGGATAGGCGCACTTGGTGCGGGCATTGAAGAACGAAGCGCGGTCGGTCGATGCGCACTGGACCGTGACGCCCAGATTCTGCTTCCACTGGGAAGCCAGGTTGTCGCACACGGCCTTGTTCTGCGCCGTCGCGTTGTAGGTGTAAATCAGCCCCTTCACCTTGGTCCCGTTCGGGTCCCACTGCTGGTAGAGCTGCTTGGCCTTGGCGGCGTCGAAGACCACCCAGGGGTCGGTGTTGTCTCCCAGGTAGCCCTTCAGGCCCTTGGTGATCACCCCGCCGGTCGCCTTGATGCAGGCGGTGCCCTTGGAGCAAGCGATGTCGATCAGCTGGTCGCGGTCGATGGCCAGGCTGAACGCTTGCCGGCCGGGCTTGCCGGCCTCGCCCCCGAACGGGCTGGCGGCCGTGCAGGTCTTGACAGGCTTGCCCGGGCCCTCGCACATGTTGAATCCGATCCAGCTCGTGCGCGCAGCGGGCTGCAGAGTCAGCTGCTTCTTGAGCACCGGGTCGGAGTTGTAACGGATCACGTCCTCAGGTGTCAGGCTCTGGTTGGCGTTGCCGATCAGGCTGTAGCCGCCTGACTCGTACTTGGTGAGCTGCGCCTTCTGGTCGGCGACGATCTCGATGTGCACCTTGGTGATGGCGCCCGTCGAGCCGCCATACCAGTTCGCCACCGGGGCGAAGTCGATTGACTGCTTCGGGGTGCGGGCCGTCATCTTGAACGCTCCCGACCCGATTGCGGTGGATGGATTGCTGGCCCAGTTGGACTCGGTCGCCTTGCCGGCGGCGAGGACGACCTTCTTGTCGACGACCCAGGCCGTCCAGAGTGCCACTTCGGTGTACCAGTACTGCGCAGGTGCGGTCAGCGTTGCCGAGAAGGTGCTGTCGTCGATCTTCTTCAGACCCGACATCTCGGTCGCCTTGCCTTTGGACACGTCGTCGTACCCGACGACCGGCTGGAAGACGGATGCGTAGTCGCCCTGCATCGCGGCGGCCCTGTTCCAGCTGAAGAGGAAGTCTTCAACCGTCACCGGGTCACCGTTTGAGAACTTGACGCCGCTCTTGATCTTGAACGTGTACGTCAGACCGTCCGAAGAGATCTGCGGCTTGTCCTGCGCGATGTCAGGGACTTCGTTCAGGTTGTTGTCGAACTTGTACAGGCCCGAATACGTGTTGCGGAAGATGTCGATGTCGACCGCCGCCGACATCGTCGCCGGGTCGAGGTTGCCGACGTCGTCGACCATGGGGAAGCTGATCGTCTGGTCAGAGGCGAGGTTTTCGGACGGTGCGCCCCCGCCACCCCCACAGGCCGCGATGGCCGAAACTGCTCCCAGCGCGACGGCGAGGGAACGGAACAAAGAGACTCTCGTCATACCACCTCCTACGAAACACGGCTCGAGGAGGGCGCACTGAAAGGATGGCCTCCTCGACGTCCATCGCCCTCTTCCCGGTGGTTCCCGGGGCGAGAGTGCGCCGGCGACGGACCGATGCCACCCCTCGAAAGCTGGGGGCGGCCCCGCTACTCCGTGTTCAGTGTTGGCTTTTAGTTCACCGAAGTCAAGTTCCGATGACAATTCGGCTTCTCCGGAGTGGTTGAATTGAGGGCAGGATGAGGCGGACGGCGGCCTTTCTGTCGGCCGGCCTGCTGGGCGTGATTGCCCTCCTTGCCGGCCTGGCCATCGACTCCTACCTCCACGCCAAGGACCCGACCCTGGCCCACCGAGAGGGCCTGTTCACGCTCAGCAACCCCGGCCACGTCCTGCTCGGGATCGGGATCGCGCTGGTGGTCGTGGGGGTCGTCGGTGCCGCCTACACGGCGCTTCCCTACGGGATCTGGGTGCGTCGCGGCCTGCTGGCGGGGGCTCTTGTCATGATCGTCGTCTCGGGCGACATCGCGGGATGGGCCGCCTCCCGGGAGTTGTCTTCGTCCACGCTGCCGGCGACGGCCTCTCATGACCACGGTACGACCACGGGCGCGACACGTCCGCCCACCGCGGCGGAGCTGGAGGCGGCCACGAAGCTGATGGTGGACACCCGCAAAGCGGTCGCCAGGTACGCGCAGCTCAAGGCGGCCGTTGCGGCTGGGTACGTGCCCATGGAGCCGCCAGACCTCGAGATCGTGCACTACGTCAACCCGAGCTACATGGTCCCCGCCGACGTCCTCGACCCGCAGCACGTGCAGTCGCTGATCTACTACAACGGCAAGCAGGGGACCGTGTTGATCGGGGCCATGTTCATCATGCCGAACCGGGCCATGGACGGCCCCCAGATCGGCGGCCCACTCACGGTGTGGCACCAGCACTCCAACATCTGCTTCGACGACACGTCCGGCATGGCCGTGGCGTTCGTCCACTCCGACGTGTTCGACGGCAACGAGAAGAGCGGATCGTGCCCGCGAGGCAGCACCAACAAGACGACGCCCCTGATGCTTCACGTGTGGCTGATCGACAACCCGGAAGGCCCGTTCGCGTCGACCATGGCGCCGGAGATCCTCGGGACGACAGCTCCGGTCGCTTAGTGCGCTAACACGCGCACCGACGTCCAGTCGTTGTCGTAGAGCGCGTTGCCGCCCGCCCCTTTCACGTACGGGTGCACGAGGTACTGCTGCACCCCGTAAAGCAATCCGCCGAAGACCGAGTCGTTGACGAGCATGTAGCCGGCGACGTTGTAACCGGAGTCCAGGGAGCCCGGCGGAGTTGCGTCGGCCTTGGCGATGGCCTGGTCGACCTGCGAGTTGGAGTAGCAGGATCCCGACGAAGCGCCGCCTGTGACGAACAGGTGGTCGAACCAGTTCTGCGGATGGTCGTAGTCCGCCGCCCAGCTCTGGCGAAACATGGGATAGGCGCAGCTCCCGTTGCGCTTGTCGAAGAAGGTCTTGCGGTCCATCTCGACGCACCGGACGTCGAGGCCGAGGTTCTTCTTCCACTGCGCCGTCAGGTTGGTGCACACCGCCTTGTTGAAGACGTTGCTGTCGTACGTGTAGGTGAGTCCTTTGACCTTGGCGCCGGTCGGGTCCCACGCCTGGTACTCGGCCTTAGCCGCGGCCGCGTCGAACTTCACGTTGTGATCCGCGCCGTCTCCCAGGTAACCCTTCAACCCTTTACTCACGACGCCACCAGTCGCCTCGGCGCATGCCGTCTTCAGATTGCAGACGGCGTCGACCAGTTCCTGGCGGTCGATCGCCTGGCTGAGCGCCCGCCGGCCGGCCTTGCCGGCGTCGATGCCCGCGAACGGGCCGGTCTTGAGGTTGAAGCCCAGCCAGAAGGTGACCCCAAGTGGGACCAGCGACAGCTGGTGCCTGAGGGTCTTGTCAGTGGTGTATTTCGTGGCGGCAGCCGGCGGGAGTCCCTGGCGGGCGTACCCGATCAAGCTGAAGACGCCGGCCTCGTACTGGCTGACCTGCGCCACGGTGTCGGCGACGACCTCGATGTGGACTCGGGAGAGGGCGCCGGGCTTGCCGCCGTACCAGCCGAGGACGGGCTCGAAGTCCATCGACCGGCCGGGCGTTCGCGCGGTTATCCGGAAGGGGCCGCTTCCGATCAGCGTTTCCGGTTTGTTGAACCAGGCGTCCTCGCCAGCCGAGGAGATGACCTTCTGGTCGACGACCCAGAACGGCCACAGCCCCACCTCGGTCAGGAAGTAGTTCGCGGGCTTGGCCAGGCGGACTTTGAGAGTGGTGGCATCGACGACCGTGATGCCTGACATCGTTTTCGTTCTGCCCGCGGCGACCTGTGGATAACCGGAGATGAGTGAGAAGAGACCCGCGTAGTCGCCCTGCCTGGCCGCGGCGCGGTTCCAGCTGTACTGGAAGTCGGACGCCGTGATGGGATCGCCGTTGGAGAAGCGCGCGTCGGTGCGCAGGCCAAAGGTGTACTCCAGCCCGTCGGCCGACACGTTGGGCTGGCCGGCCGCGATGTCGGGCACCTCGCGTAGCTGGTCGTCGAACCTGTAGAGCCCGGAGAAGACGTTGCGCAGGATGTCGACGTCGGCCGGGCTCGAGATGAGCGCGGGGTCGAAGTCGGCGACGTCCTGGGCGATCGGGAAGCTGAATGTCTGGTCGGAGGCGAGGGGCGTGGGGGTCGGGGAGGGGTTGCCTGTGGGATTGCAAGCGGCGATGGCCACCGCGACCGCGAGCAGGCAGGCACCCGTCCGCACCCGGGGAAGGCTACAACCGGTCGGGGGCGGCGCGTCGGGTTTGGAAACGCCGGGTTTTTCGGTCTAATAGGTGGGGGTTTCGCGCTTGGATCGCATACCCGGGGCCCGTTCGCGCTTCTCGGTCTGGCTCGGCTCGGCGGCCGCGGTCGGCATCGGCTTGCCCATCCTGCTGTGGGGCGCCCTCACGCCTTCCGCGCCGACGCTGCCCTGGTTCGTGCCTGTATGCGACGGCGTCGCCTTCGTGTGCATGGTGGTCGTCGCCCTCCTCGGCTCGCTGGACGCGGCGCTCCGCGAGAGCTGGCGCTCGATTCCACTCGTGTTCATCGCGTGTGCGACGGGCGTGATGTGGCTGGGTCACTTCGCGCTGTTCCCCGGCGACATTCCGCAACTGCAGGGCGAACGCTTCAACCAGGCGACCGTGATGCTTTTCCTGCTCATCAACCTGATCACGCCCACCCTGTTGTCGATCGCCCTGATTCGCCGCGGCGGCCCGCTGCCGCGGCCCAAGCCCTACATCTTCGCGGCCATCGCGGGCGGGGCGCTCTTCGGATCACTGGTCATCGGGATAGCCGTGGGCCTCGGGCCGCTGTTTCCAATGATCTCCCCGACGGGCGAGTTCTATCCGCTGGATGCGCTGTTCGGACTCGCGGGGCTGACGCCGGCGGTGATCGGGCTGCTGGCGTATGTGGTCGGCCTCCACGGTGACGAGCGGATCGCCGGCGGGGTCCTCGCCGCCCTGACTTTCAGCGTCCTGAACTCGATCTCGTTGCTGCTCCTCGTCGCACGGTACACCCCGATGTGGTACGCGGACCACGCGCTTGCGCTGCTGCCGTTCGCGGCATTGCTTGCCGGCCAGCTGTCCATCTACTCGCGGTCGGTCTCGGCCGAGCGGACAGCGACCGCGGGGGTCGCGTCGGCTGCGCAACGACGGCGGATCGGTCTCGACGTCGCCGAGGCGATGGCCAGGGAGACAGATCCGATGCCGGTGGTGGATCGTCTGCTCTCCGAGGTCATGCACGCGCTGTCCGCGGATCGGGTCACGATGCTGCGGCTCGTGCCCGGCGGTTTCGTGGTCGAGCGCAGCGTCGATCGCGAGGGCCGTCCCGCGCAGATTGGCAAAGTCCTGCCCGTCGATTCGGTGACGGCGGGGAGCCGGAGAGTCGTGGCCGAAGCCCTCGCCCGGAAGCGGCCCGTCCTGGTCGGGGGTTACCGGGTTGTCGGGATCGACCCCGACAGGGTGGTCCGTCACGCGGGGATCCAGCGCGGTCTGGTGATGCCGCTCGTCCGCGGGGGAGAGGTCGACAGCGTGCTCATCGTCGGCCGGCGCACCGGCACACCGTTCAGCCAGGCGGAGGTCGACCAGCTGGAGGAGATGGGCGCGATCGCCGCGCTGCTGATTCGCAACGCGCGCCTCCTGGCTGATGCGGAATCTTCAAGTCAGGCCAAAAGCAACTTCATCAACCTGGCGGCGCACGAGCTGGGCACTCCGATCTCGGTGATCCGCGGATACGTCGAGATGCTCGCCGACGAGACGCTGGGTCCGATGACGAGCAAGCAGCGCGGGCCGATGGATGCGGTCAGGAAGACGATTGGCGAGCTGGCGGACCGCGTGGACCAGCTCCTGATCGCGTCCAGGTTGGAGGCGGGCATGTCGCCTGCCTTTCGGGCGAGAGACCAAGCCACCGACATCGCCGCAGCGGTCCGCGACGCGATCGGTCGAGCGCGCGACCGCGCCAGGCTGATCGGGGCCGACATCCGCTCCGAGGTGCCGGAGGGAAAGATGTTGGTGGAGGGCAGCGCGCGTGACGTCGGCATCATCCTCGACAACCTGCTGAACAACGCGCTGACCTACAGCCATCCACCCGCGCAAGTCCGGATCGAGGTGGTTGATGCCGAATCGGCGCAGGTGAAGGTCAGCGACTCAGGGATCGGTATCCCCGAGGTCGCTAGGGAGCGGATATTCGAGCAGTTCTACCGTGTCGACGACGCCGAGTTCGGGTATCCGTCCGGCACCGGCCTTGGGCTGTATATCAGCCGCGGCCTGGCTGAACGTTGCGGGGGTGAGCTGATCCTGGAGCGGTCGGAGCCTGGCGAGGGCAGCGTGTTCACGCTGCGCCTCAGGCGCCATACGGCCTAAGTTGTAGTCGCGCCGGCGTAGCTCAGCCTGGTTAGAGCAGCGGTCTTTTAAACCGAGGGTCCGGAGTTCGAATCTCCGCGCCGGCACCACAGAAGTTGATTCAAGTCAGGGTCATCTGACCTTCGACGACCCTCCGCTTGCGCTCGTGGAGGAGGCACCGGATTGCGTCGCGGGTGTGCCTGAGCCGGCAGCGATCACGGCGAACCCGCCGGCGACCGCGTACGTGGCCACATCGAAGACGCCACCGGCAGGTGGCAGCGCCACCTCGATCACCGGGACGGCGCGGCCGCCGCTGAACGAGGTTGAGATGTAGTCGCCCACCATATAGCCCTGGCTTGTGAGCGGAAGCCAGATCAGGTCCATCGGTCCGGAGGTCTGAGTCTTGCCTCCCCACGTGGCGCCGCCGTCACCCGACGAGATGAAGCCGCTGAACAGCTGGCAGGCCTGTTTGTTCGGCTTGGAGCAGTTCGCCTCGGGGTAGTAGTAGTAGCTCAGGCCCAGGTGGGCGCCGGCGCCTGACGTCGACCGGTCGACGGCGAGCCCAGGGATGAAGTGATCGCCAATCCCGAGCGGGTCGATCGGGATCCGCGCCTTGGGCGACCAGTGCACGCCATCGGTTGAGGTGCTGAAGACGATGTCGTTCGAACCACACCGCGGCTGGAAGGCGCAGTCCTGCCACGCTACGTACACACGCCCCGCGCCGTCGATCTCGGCCGAGGGCAGTGGCGACGTGCGCAGGTTGCCCGAGACCTTGTGGGACTGGATGCGGTCGACGCGCACGGGGTCGCTCCACGTCTGACCGCCGTCGGTTGACATGAACGCGTAGATGCCAAGCGGGTACCAGCCCTCGAAGGGGACGATCACGTTTCCATTCGGCTGCACCACCGGTTGGCCGCCGATGCCCGAGGTCGGACTTGGTGTGGTCGCGGGAACGCTCCACGTCAGCCCGCCGTCGGTCGACGTGCTCATGTATTCCGTGTCGCCCTTGGCGAAGTTGTCGAACTCCGTGTAGCAGTGGCCGTAGAACGGGCTGCTGGGCGTGGTGTCACACACGGTCCAGTTCTTGTCGAGGTCGAAAGCATTGACAGGCGGTGGCGGGATGCTGACGGGATTGCCCCAGGTGAGGCCGCCGTCGGTCGACCGGCTGACGAGGATGGTCGGGGAGGCGATCGACGGCAGCAGGGGCAGCGATGAGATCAGCCAGACGCCGTGTGCGGCGTCATATGCGACGGAGGGATCGCTGACCCTTTGGTAGGGGCTCGCCGCACCAGCCTCAAACGTGAGTCCCGGCAGAAAACCACTGCCTATCCAGGTCGCGCCGCCGTCGTGGGAGGTCGCAAAACCGATGTTGGTCGCGCCGCCGCTTCTGAACCGGCCGACCTGGAACGCCGCGACGATCGTCGAGCCGAACGCGAAGGTGTCCGGTTCCACCTCGGTGGCGTGAAAGCTCGTCGGATTGGTGTAGGGGTCGGTGCTGATCTTTACGAGCGCCACGTTGGCGAGCACCGTTGCGGCGGAGACGACGCAGAGCCCCGAGACGAACGCTGCCATCGAAACGATTCGTCGAGTCTTCACTTGGCAACCCCTCCAACCCCAAAGGTTCAGACGAGGATATGGCAGAAGATGAAGAACGGCAAGTGCCAAATTCGCCTCGGCCAACGCCGCCTCGGGCGATCAGGACGATTGGCGGACCCGCCCGTCCTCGATCATCACCACACGGTCGGCAAACTCGGTCACGGCACGATCGTGAGTCGCGAACAGGACCGCGGTGCCCGAGTGCGTGGCTTTTCGGATCAGCACCGTGATCTCGCGCGCGGTCTCCGAATCCAGCTGCGCGGTCGGCTCGTCGGCCAGCAGCAACCTGGGCGACTTGGCGAGCGCGCGAGCAAGCGCCACGCGATGCTGCTCGCCACCCGATAGCTCATAGGCCCGATGTCCCGCTCGCTCCTCCAGCCCGACTGCGCGCAACACATCGCCCGCTTCTTCGATGGCGTCCTTCTCGTGCTGTCCGAGCAGTGTCAGCGGCAGCCAAACGTTTTCCAGCGCGGTCAATAGCGGCAACAGGCCGGCGGTCTGAAACGCCCACCCGATCGTCTGCTGGCGGAACCGATCCAGCGACGGCCCGGAGAGCGACCGAACGTCCTGCCCGGCGACGCGAATGGTCCCTTCGTCCGCTCGGTCGAGCCCTCCTATCAGGCTGAGCAACGTGCTCTTCCCCGCGCCCGAGCGGCCGAGCAAGACGACGAGCTCGCCGCTTTCGACGCGCAGGTCGACGCGCGTGAGCGCATCAATGCGGCGCCCGGTGTTGAAGTGCTTGGAGACCTGCGCCACGGCCGCGACTTCACTCATGGTGTCCGTCCTTCGTCTCGGGCGGAAGGATGGAGATGTGGTCGTCCTCCAGTCGAAGGCGCACCCTTTCCTTCAGCGCCAGCTTCTCGACGTAAGCGCGCGGGAGCTGGATCCGCCCCGCCCGGTCCATGATCACGAGCTCGTCGGCCACCATGGACTCGCGCGATCCCGTCCACCTGGTCTCGGTCGAGGTCTTGCCATCACGGATCTGGATCACCCGGCCGGCGAATCGCTCCAGCTCCGGGTCGTGGGTCACGAACACCGCGGTGCTGTCAAGGTCGTCCAGCAATGAAGCAAGGTCGACCAGGACGGAATCCGCGGTCGCCGTGTCGAGTTCAGCGGTCGGCTCGTCGGCGAGCAGCAACCGAGGAACGTTCGCCAGGGCAACGGCCAGCGCGAGGCGGATCTTCTCGCCACCAGCCAGGTCCTTTGGTAGCGCATTCATGGCGTCGGCCAGACCGAGTCGTTCGAGCAGATGTCGAGCCCGGTCGGCGCCGTCCGCCGAGCCGGTCAGCGTCGCCAGCCGCACGTTCTCGAACGCCGTCAGCCCGGGCACGAGGTTCGCGTTCGACCTCTGCAGCAGATAGCCGACCGTGTCGTGGCGGTAGCGGTCGCGCTCGCGTTCGCTCATGCGCGTCAGGTCGTGGCCGCCGACCACAGCCTTGCCGGCGGTCGGCGAATCGATCCCCGCCAGGATGTTCATCAGGGTGGTCTTGCCGCTCCCGCTGCGCCCGGCCACGGCGACCATCTCGCCGGCCTCGACGCGCAGGTCCAGGCCCTGCAGCGCGACGACCTCGAGCTCGCGCGTCTTATAGATGTAGACGAGCCCCTCGCAGTCGACGATCGGGACGTTCACGCGAGCGACCTCAGCTCGTCGTGCAGCCGGAAGCGGCTGGCCGTCCGCATGGCGAGCCGGCCGACGAGGCCCGCGGCCGCGAACAGGGCGAGCGTGGCCGCGAGAAGAGTCGCGACATCGAATGTGACGATCGTCGGCGGGATCACGTCCGCGGGCAGCACGCTCGTCTGGACCACCGGCAGTATCGCCCAGGCCAGAAGCAAGCCGATCGCCGTGCCGGCGGCGACGCTGTGGCACAGCACCACCACCTGCTCGACCAGCAGCGCCTGGTCGACGACTCGCCAGGGCAGCCCGTTGGCCTGCATGATGGCCGACTCGCTGACGCGGGCGCGGGCGATCGCGAGGAAGTGGAGCCCGAACGTGATCACGACCATCGTCAGCGCCGCAACAAAGCCGATGACCAGCGCCGCGTCCAGGCTCAGGCGCAGAGGGCTCCGCAACGCAGTGGTCTCCAGCGTCTCGCGGTCGACGACATGCGCGACCCCATGCGTCGCCTCTTGCACCGCCGCGCCGGCCGCCGCGGGCGATCCCGACACACGCAGCCAGGCCTCGTTCGGATAGACGTACGAGTTCTGGAGTCGCAAGCGCTCGGTCAGCGACTCCGACGGAAGCAGGAGGAAGTCGTCCTGTCCGGGATACACAGTGGGGAAGTAGTCGAGGGTTCCGACGAGACGCACCGTCACGTCGTTGGTGTCGATGTGCAGCGGAAACGTCTGGCCCACGCTCACGCCAAGCTGCTGGGCCGTGCGCGTCGACATCAGGCCGGGAAGCCCGGCGGTGGAGGGCGCGGGGTGCAGCGCCAGCGTCCGGTTGGCGATGTTCACGGGCATCCCCAGGCGCCGCTTGCCGTCGCGCTCATGCGTGCTCAGCTGGAGCGAGCCGACCCCGCCGAACTCGCCGTTGACCTCGCGCCACCATCCATTGGCAACGCTGAAGTCCTCGACGGTTTCGGTCCCGGCCTGAAGATCGCTCAGAGCGATCTCGCCAAAGCTGTGCGGGCCGGTCGAGGTGACGAGCAGCGTCCGCAGCCGGAGCGGGAAGTCCTCTGGAGCCAACCCGGTCAAGGGCGCCTGGAGCTGAGACCAGCCCTGGAACCCCATGCCGCCAAAGCTCGTGCGGACGACGCGCCCGGCCGCGTCTTTCAGCCCTGCGCTGATTGACGCATCGAGCCCAGAGCTGTAGACCCATAGGGAGAGAGCCGTGGGCCGGCCCGGCAGCGGGACGCCGTCAGGGTCGCCGCGCACCAGCTCCCGCATGAGCTCCGCGGCCGGCCGCGCCGCGAAGTCGGACCGCCACCATGCCGCGTCGCGGAACGTGTAGCCATCGAGGCCGAGCACAGTCGCCGAGACGTCCGACCGCCCCGGTCGTCCTTCGCTCCGGAAGACGAGCGAGGAGGCGACGACGCCCGGAGCGGAGGCGACCGCGCCGTCGACGACCGAGGGGCCGGTGCCGAATCCGAAGGACATGCGCACGTCGGCGCCCGCCGCGTAGCGGGCCCGGTCGACAGCGTTCTGCTGGTCGGTCGTGAGATACGCGCTCGTGAAAAGGCTCAGCGCGAGAGCAAAAGAAAGGAGGAGGGCCACCGGGGCGTGCTGGAGCGGTTCGCGTTCGAGGTGCCAGCGGGCGAGGCGTGCGCCCACCCCTGAGTCATGCGCGACCATGCGGGCGAGCAGCGGCAGCAGGCGGAGAGCGCCGGCCGCGACCATGGCGAGTGCGACCGCCGGCAGGATCAGGGCGAGCGGGTCCTGGCCCGTCTCGACGGTGATGTGACCGGCCTGCAGCCTGTACTCCGCGATCAGCAAGAGACCCACGACCGCGAGCACTAGGTCCAGGCGCCGCGATTGCCACCATGCCCCGGACGCCGGCCCTGACTGGGTCCGCCTGACGTCGGCCACGGTCCGGCGCGTGGCCTCGCCGGCGAGCAGCGCGAGCACAGCGAGCGTCGCGATCAGCACGGCGGCAACGCTTGGGGCGGCGCTTGCGAGGACTCCGCTCTGAAGCACATCGCCGGCGCCGAACAACCGGCTGCTGACGAGGCTCACGGCCCAGACTCCGGCAACCGCCCCGAGCGGTACGGCGACGAGCAGCAGGACGCTGAGCTGGATCATCAGCAGGCTCCACGCCCGCAATCGCGACCCGCCTCGAGCCCGCCACAGCCCGGTGAGCTGCTTGCGCGAGTCGAGGTAATGGCCGGCCGCGAGGCCGATCGCGAAAAGGACGACGGCGAGAAGCGCGATCTCGACGCTCAGGGCGAGCGCCTGCTGAGCCTTGAGCCTCTCGAGAAAAGTTCGAATCGCATCCCCGAGTCCGGTGATGAAAGTCGCGTTGGAGATGACGCCGTAGACCCCGCGCAGGTGTTGGAGATGCGCCTGGATCGCATCGGCATCCGCCGCGTGCACCCGGTGGGTGTCGGTGACGTGGAGCTGGTTGGCGTGCACCTCCACGTATGGGTATCCCTCGGCCACCTGGAACAGGCTCAAGCGTCCGAGCGCCAGGTCCGTTCCCAGCTCCTGGCCCGCCCAGTAGGGTTCGGCGGGATCGCGCGGCTTGAAGACGGCGGCGATGCGTGCGCACCACGCGGGGAGACCGAATGGCATGCCGCGCGTCACTCCGACCGAGCTCATGCAGTACACGTCACCGGCCTTCAAGCCGAGCAGGCTCGCGCCGAGCTCAGAGACGGTCGCTCCCCAGGCGCCGTCGGTCCTGGCGTCGGCCGGCCACTGGCCGCTGGTCACGATCACGTGCTTCTCGAGGTCCTCGTAGTAGACGGCCGCGGGAAGTGGGTCGCCGACCTCGCGGACCAGCTCATGTCCGTTGAGCAGCACGCCCTGGAGCCGGTTCGACCTGGCGAAACGAACCGCGGGGATCATGATCAAGCCCAGTTCCGACCGGACGCGGCGGCTGGCGTCGGCCTGGAAGGTGTCGAACGCCTCGGTGCTGTCGACGTGGTCGATCCCGATCTCGAGGTTGGCGCCGGAGCCCAGGGACTGGAGCGCCGACCGGAGGCCCTGCTCGGCTGCCACTGACTGCATCAAAGGCAGGGCGACCGCGAGCGCGATCGCGGTGACCAGCGCAACCAGCAGGACGCCTGGCATCGCGCGCCGTCGCGTCAGGTCGACCACCGCCAGCTGTATCAGGCCCAGAGCCATCCGCCGAAGTATGTCAACCGCGGCTCGGCGGTTCCGCCTCCAATCAGCGCGAGCTGTCCAGGGATCTCCAAGCACCTCCGAAATTCGCGCAGGAAACTGCGTTCAGCCACGTCAATCGGCTCAAGTGAACAGTTCGTTTGGGAGAGGTGTCGGTCGGGGCTCGCTGGCGGCGGCGTTTGCCGCTTTGCTGGCGCTTGGCGCTGCGCTCCCGGCGCAGGCTTCGGACACGCTGGACCAGTCCCAGCTCTACATGTTCAGCCTGCAGAGGCAGATCCCGATGCTGGCCCAGACCTTCACGGCCGGGGTTCCTGGCCAGCTCGACCGGATCTCGCTCGGCGCTGACACATCCTCTTTGACCCGCCTGAGGGTCAGCATCCAGACCGTCACCGCCGGCGGCACACCGAGCGGCACGGCTCTCTGGTCCACAGACCTCACCGTCTCGTGGGCCTGCTGCAGGGGGCTCCACGACGTGGCCGTCAACCCGACGGTCGGGATGACTCAAGGCACGAAGTACGCGATCGTCGTCCAGACGCTGGCGGGGATCTTCACCTGGTACAACAGCTCGACCATCGACGCCTACACCGGCGGGCGAGCGTATGCGGGATCGTCATGGCTGACCGGCTCGCAATGGGGCGAGGACTTCGCCTTCGAGACGTGGGTGCTGGGCGGCGTCAACCAGGCTCCCACGGTGGCCGCCGACTCGGCCGCGGTCGTCGTCAACGAGGGCACCGCGCCCACCAACACAGGGACTTACTCGGATCCTGATGGAGACCTGGTCACCCTTTCGGCCTCCACTGGCACGTTGAGCAAGTCCGGCACCAGTCGAGGCACCTGGGCATGGAGCGCGTCTGCAATGGACGAGGCACCGGCGCAGACGGTGACCATCACGGCGCGGGACGGTCAGGGTCACAATGCGACCACGAGCTTCACGTTCACGGTCAAGGCCGTCGCCCCGCTGGCGACCATCGTCTCCGACCCGCCAATCATCCCCGAAGGCACATCCGAGCAATTCGTGGGCGCGGCGACGACGGCTTACGCCGGCGACGCGGCCGGGCTCACGTATGCGTGGACCGCCACCAAGGACGGAAACGCGTTCACGAGCGGCGAGGGGACGTCATTCACGTTGACGCCTGACAATCAGGGCACTTACGTCGTGACCTTCACGGCGACCGACGACGGCGGCATGGCGGGCACGGATTCAGTCACGGTGCTGGCCACCAACGTCGACCCGACGGTCAAGATCACCAGCGTGTCAACGACGGCGACCCTGGTCGCGACCGTGCAGGAGACGATCGCTTTCACCGGCACCTTCAGCGACCCTGGCGTGCTCGACAGTCATTCGGTCCTGTGGGAATTCGGCGACGGGTCCACTTCCACGGCGCGCTACGGCGCCGGCGGGTTCGCCGATCTCGCCGCCTCGCATGCCTATACCTCGGCGGGCACGTTCACCGTCCGCCTGATCGTGACGGATGATGACGGAGGCGTTGGTTCGGCGACCGTGAGCGTCACAGTGCAGACACCGCAGCAGGCGATGGCCGCGATTTCGGGTTATGTCGGCAAGCTGACGGGGCTCACCGCCGGACAGAAGACCAGCCTTATCGCCAAGCTCAACGCCGCATCGGCCGCCGCAGACCGGGGGGCCTTCAGGGCTTGCGTCAACCAGCTGTACGCCTTCCTCAACGAGCTTCAGGCGTACGTCAACACCGGCAGGGTCTCGGCCGCCGACGCGACGGTCCTTCGCGGGGCCATGTACACGGTCGAGGAGGCGCTCGGCAGCCACGGCCGATTCCCGGAGCTTTAGGCGTTCCCGTTCTAGACTCGCCGGAGATTGTCGACTGCCAACACCGCGCTTCCCGCGGCTGACCTTCTTCCCGTCAGTCCACGTGCCAACCTTCCCTACCGCCTCGTCCGGCTGATCGGAATCCCGCTGCTGCGGCTTTGCTTCCGCTTTGACGTCACCGGCCGCGAGAACATCCCGCGCTCCGGCAACTACATCGTCATCGCCAACCACCTGGGCTGGCTGGACGAGTTCACGCTCCTCCTTCTGTTTCCAGTCGAGCCGCGGCTTCACTTCCTGGCCGATCCGACCATCCTCGTCACCCGGAAGTTCCAGTGGTGGCTGGTGCGCACCACCGGCGGCTACGTCCCTGTCGTGCGCGAGCGGCACGGCGACAGGGCGCTGTTCCGGCACGTCGAACGCTGCCTCGAGCTGGGCGGCGCGGTGGCCATCTTTCCCGAGGCCAACTACGGGCCGAAGGAGGGCGAGCTGATGCCGTTCCACAAGGGGTTCGCTCACTTCGCGATCAAGGCGGGCGTGCCGGTGATCCCGGTGGCGCTCTCGGGGACGAAGGACCTGTGGTTCCGCAAGCCGATCAAGGTCGTGATCGGCGAGGCGATCCCGAGCGCCGGCGCCGAACCGACCGCGCTGACCGAGCTCGCCTTTCGGAAGATGCAGGAGCTGCTGCCCTCGTACGTCGAGCCGTCCGGGCGCAAGCTCCTGCGGAGGCAGCTCACCCACCTTTTCTGAGCCGCCTTGGGGGTCTCGGTACTGCGGCGTACGGCTACGGAAAGTTGCCGACCATGTGGTAAGGTGGCTGCTTTCCAAGTCCTGAGCGCGCCTTCTCCACGTCGTCGCTCCGAGCTCAGGCCTGACCGCCCCAGGGGTAGGGCGAGATCAAAGGAAGGAGCGAAGGGCGCTTGCTGCCGCTGTTTCGGGCGGTACTCGTGTGGGTCGTGATCCTGGTGAGCGTCGTCCTGCCGCGCCTGGACCCGCCGACGCAGCGCTCGGTCGCGGTCGCGGTGACCCAGCTGAGCGCTTTCGATCGCAACTCGGTGGTGCAGCAGGCCAGGAACGATCGCGTCCAGGCCGCGCAGGCGGCGCAGGTCCAGTCGTGGTCGCAGGAGCTGAAGGAGGGCCTGGCCCAGTACCAGGCGAAGCAGCAGGCGCTCGCCGCCGCGCAGGCTCAAGCGGCGGCCATCGCCGCCCGCAGCAATCATCCTCCGCCGCCGCCGGAGATCGCCAAGGACATCACGGACGCGTTCAGCCCGCTCGGGCCTGGTGCCGTGCAGTGGGCCATGAACGTCGCGTGGTGCGAGTCGCGCTACCACCCGAACTCCGTGAACTCGGACAGCGGTGCGTCAGGCCTCTTCCAATTCCTGCCCAGCACGTGGTCGGGCACGCCTTACGCAAAGCAGTCCCCGTTCGACCCGCGGGCGAACTCCTTTGCCGCGGCGTGGCTGTACTCGCACTACGGCCCGCAGCGCTGGGTGTGCCAGGGGTAGTCCAGAGACTCTTCCCCGCTTAGCGGGGAAGTACCCGGCCGAAGGCCGGGGGATGGGGCCCGTGCCCCACCGGCGCCGGCGGCGCCACCTCCCCATGGATGGGGAGGAGTTGCACCTAGTCGGCGGTGACTGAGATCTCCAGCTCGTAGATCGCCTGCGGGCCCCTCGCGCCCTTGAGCATCATGGGCTCGTGGTGTGTGACCTGGAAGCCCTCCGGCACGCGCGACCGGGTCGTCTCCGACATCAGCACTCGGGCCGGCCGCACCTTGGAAAGGTAGGCGCTGTTGTTGACCGGCACCCCGATCAAGGTGAACTCCATGCGGTCGCCCGAGCCCACGTGGCCGGCCACCACCTCGCCGGTGTCAAGGCCCATCCCTACCGCGATCGCCGCCCGGCCCGAGTCGACCAGCTCCTGGTTGAAGCGGTCGATCTCGCGGACCATCGCCAGCGCGGCGTTGAGAGCCCTCTCGGCGTGGTCGTGCATGGGGTTGGGCGCGCCGAACACGACAAGCATCCCGTCGCCCTGGAACTTGTCGATGTTGCCGCCTTGCTCGAGGACGACCCGGATCATGCGCTGGAAGTAATCGTTCAGGAACTGGACCAGCTCCTCCGCGTCCATGCTCTGGGTGAGGGTCGAGAAGCCGGCGATATCGGAGTTGAGCATGGTCACCTCGCGCCTCTCGCCGGGGATGAACGTCAGCGTCCGCCCGGAGCGCGTGAGGACGTAGTCGGTCACCTGCTTGTTGACGTGGGCCTCGAAGACCTGGCGCAGGAACTCGGACCGCTCGTACTGGCGGGCGTTGTCGATGGCGATCGCGGCGAAGTCGGAGATCGCCTGCAGAAGCTCTTTGTCCTGCTCCTCGAAGATCGCCGCCCGAAACGGGCTGTCGACGTAGACAGCGCCGATGACCTTGCCCTTGACGACCAGCGGCACGGCGATGATCGAGCGCAGGTTCTGCATGATCACCGACTGCTGGCCCTTGAAGCGGTCGTCCAGGCTGGCGTCGGTCGAGACCACCGCCTCCCCGCTGCGGACGACCCGCTCGATGACGGTCTTGGAGCCGAGGAACTGCCGCGCCTTCTCCTCGTCGGCCTCGCCGGCCGAGATCGGGACGGACATGACGTTGGTGTCGGGATCGACCAGGACGATGAAGCCCCGCGCGGCCTTCATCAGGGTGATGACGCGGTCCATGACCTTGCGCAGGACGACGTCCAGGTCGAGCGAGGAGCTCAGGTCGCGTGCGAGTTGGTAGAGCAGGTGATCACGCGTGCCGGCGTCAACTTGGCGGCTCAAAGGCATGTGGAGCATAACGGCCCGGAATGCATTTCCCTCCCCCTGAAGGGGGGAGCGTCAGGGAGAGGTGTCGGAGTCGGCAAGTAGACTCGATATCCCGTGGTCACGGACTCCTCCCAGGCCCAGATCGACGCCCTGCTCGCGCGCCTGAACCCACCCCAACAGGAGGCGGTCACGCACGGCGACGGGCCCCTCCTCATCTTCGCCGGCGCGGGCAGCGGCAAGACCCGAGTCCTGACCGCGCGCATCGCCTACCTGATCGCATCGCGTCGCGTCTGGCCTGACCGCCTGCTCGCCGTCACCTTCACCAACAAGGCGGCCCGCGAGATGCGCAGCCGGGTCGAGGCACTGGTCGGCGAAGGCGCGCAGAAGATGTGGGTGGGGACGTTCCACTCGACCGCTGTGCGGATCCTGCGCCGCGAAGCGCAGCGCATCGGGATCACGTCGAGCTTTGTCATCTTCGACGAGGACGACACCCGGGCGGCCTTGAAGCGGGTGCTGGACGAGCTGCGCCTGGATCCCAAGCGCTACCCGCTGGCGGCGCTCAGCAACGGGATCTCGCAGGCCAAGAACGAGCTGAAAAGACCGGAAGACATCCCCAACCGCAGCTACGCGGATGAGATCCTGCGCCGCGTATACGAGACCTACCAGGAAGTGCTGCGGCGCTCTGGAGGCCTCGACTTCGACGACTTGATCATGAAGCTGGTCGAGCTCTACAGCACCGACGGCGAAGCCCTGGCCAGGTGGCGCGACCGCTTCCGCCACGTGCTGGTCGATGAGTACCAGGACACCAATCGCGCCCAGTACGTGCTGGTCAACCTGCTCGCCGCGGAGCACCGCAACGTCGCGGTGGTTGGCGACGACGACCAGTCGATCTATCGCTTTCGCGGCGCTGACATTCGCAACATCCTCGACTTCCGGCACGACTACCCGGACGCCCACGTCGTGCAGCTCGAGCAGAACTACCGCTCCAGCCAGGCCATCCTCGACGCCGCCTACAGCGTCATCCGGAGCAACCCGGAGCGAGCCCCCAAGCGGCTGTGGACCGAGCGCGCCGGCGGCGACAAGGTGATCGCCACGCAGGCCTACAACGAGGTCGAGGAGGCGGAGTTCGTCGCCGACGAGATGGAGCGCCTGCGCAAGGTTCAGGCTCGCGGCTACTCGGACTTCGCGATCCTCTATCGCACCAACGCGCAGTCGCGCGCGTTCGAGGACGTGCTCGCCCGGAGGCGGATCCCGTACCGGCTCGTCGGCGGCATCCGCTTCTGGGAGCGCCGCGAGGTCAAAGACCTGGTCGCCTACCTGCGGTTCTGCTTCAACCCGCAGGACGCGTTGAGCTTCGCGCGCATCGTCTCCGTGCCTTCACGCAAGATCGGCAACGTCACCATCGAGGCGATCAACTTGTACGCACGCGAGACGGAAGCGGACATCCTGGCCATCGTCGCCGATCCTTCGCGCGTGCCTGGCGTGCCGAAGACCGCGATCGGACCATTGCAGGGGTTTCGGTCCCAGATCGAGTCGGTGCGCTCGACCATGGGCGTCCTGCGCCCGAGCGAGCTCATCGATCACGTCATCGAGGTCATGGGCCTGCGCGCCCACTACCTGGACGGCACGCCGCAGGGTGAGGCGCGGCTGGAGAACCTGAACGAGCTGCGTGGCCTGGCGGAGAGCTTTGACGACCGCGACCCCGCGCAGGGACTCGAGGATTTCCTCGCCGAGGTCGCCCTCGTCTCGGACGTCGACGCCTACGACGAGAACGGCGAGGGCGTGACCTTGATCACCCTGCACATGGTCAAGGGACTCGAATTCCCGGTCGTCTTCATGGTCGGCATGGAAGAGGGCCTGCTTCCCCACCAGCGTGCGCTCGAGGAGCGCGAGGAGAACCCTTCGCTGGTCGGCGCCGCGACCGAGATGGCGGAGGAGAGGCGTCTCGCCTACGTAGGAATGACGCGCGCGAAGGACCGTCTCTATCTGAGCTGCGCATTTCGCCGCCACGTGTACGGGCGATCCCAGCCCGCGTTCCCGAGCCGCTTTCTGACCGACATCCCGCAGTCGCTGCTCGCGGCGCCGCAAGGGAGCGCCCCGGTGGCTCCGCCGCGGCAGGGCTACAAGGAGCGCTACCTGGAGCGCCAGGTCGAAGCCGCGCCGGCGCCTCCACCCGTGCAGCGGTTCTCCAGCGGCGATCGCGTCTCGCATCCCGCCTTCGGAGCGGGAACGGTCGTGAAGAGCACGCTGACCCGCACCGACGAGGAGCTCCTCATCAAGTTCGACAAAGTCGGGCTCAAGATCCTGAGCGGCATGCTCGCACCGTTGACCAAATGACCAGGCAGAGGACGAGAAAGTCTGTCGACCCCGCCGTTCGCGTCGATGAGCTGCGGGAGATGATCCGCCGCCATGAGCACGCCTACTACGTGCTCGACCAGCCGGAGATCTCCGACGCCGAGTACGACGCGCTCTTTCTCGAGCTCAGACGGATTGAGGAGGAGCGGCCCGACCTGCTGACCGCCGACTCGCCGACGCAGCGGGTGAGCGGCGAGGCCTCAGACCAGTTCGCCAAGGTCCGGCATCGCTCGCCGATGCTGAGCCTGCAGAACGCCTTCGACGAGGCCGAGATCCGTGCCTTCGACAAGCGGGTACGGTCGGCGGTGGGCGACAAGGTCGTCTACTGCGCCGAGCTCAAGATCGACGGACTGGCGATCAGCCTGAGCTATGCCAAGGGCCGTCTCCAGCGAGCGGCCACGCGCGGCGACGGCTCGACCGGCGAGGACGTCACCGCCAACGTGCGCACCATCCGCAGCGTGCCGCTCGCGGTCACTCCTGCGAAGGGCCTGCCTGATGTGTTCGAGGTCCGGGGCGAGGTCTATTTCCCGATCGCAGGCTTCGAGAAGCTCAACCGGGAGATGGAGGCTTCCGGCAAACCACGCTTTGTGAATCCGCGCAACACTGCGGCGGGCAGCGTCCGCCAGATCGACCCCAACGTCACCGCGAGCCGCGACCTGCAGGTGTTCATGTACACGCTTGATCCCGCCGGGCCGTGCAGGTCGCAGTGGGATGTTCTCGGCGCCCTGGATTCGATGGGATTTCGAGTCAACAGGAATCGGCGCCGCCTCGAAGGCATCGACGAGGTGATCGAGTACCACGCCGAGTGGCAGCGTCGTCGGCATGAGCTCGAGTACGAGATCGACGGCATGGTGGTCAAGGTCGATGGCTTCCCGCAGCAGCTGGAGCTCGGTTTCGTCGCCAGATCGCCGCGCTGGGCGATCGCGTTCAAGTACGCGCCGGAACAGGCCGAGACCGAGGTCGAGGAGATCGCGTGCTACGTCGGCCGGACTGGAGTTCTGACACCGGTGGCGCACGTGAAGCCGGTGGTCGTCGGTGGGGTGACCATCCGCAACGTGACGATGCACAACGAGGCGCAGGTCAACGAGAAGGGTGTCTACGTGGGCGCCCGCGTCGTCATCCATCGCGCCGGAGACGTGATCCCCGAGATCGTCAGCGTCAAGAAACCAAAGCCTGGTTGGAAAATGCCCGAGAAGTGTCCGGTGTGTGGGGGAGAGGTCGTGCGGGAGGAGCCCTACATCGCTCACCGCTGCATCAACCCCTTCTGTGGCGCCCAGCGGCTCGAGCGCCTGCGGCATTTCGCCGCGGTCATGGACATCGAGGGGTTCGGCTACGCGACCGTCTCCCAGGTCATCGACCGAGGCATCGTCGAAGACCCTAGCGACCTGTTCCGGCTCAGCAAGGACCAGATCAAGGAGCTCGAAGGATTCGCTGACAAGTCGGCGCAGAACCTCGTCGATCGGATCGCGGCGTCAAGGCGCCCCGAGCTGTGGCGGCTCCTGTACGCGCTCGGCATCCCGCAGGTCGGCGAGGCGACGGCGATGCTGCTGGCCAACGACTTCGGCACCATCGAGCGGCTGCGTGACGCCACCGAGGAGGTTCTGCAGCGAGTGGAAGGCGTCGGCCCGAACATGGCGCGCGAGGTCCACATGTACTTCCAGGGCCCGGGCGCCGAGCTCGCGAGCAAGCTACTTGACGTGGGGGTCGAGCCCCAGGCCGTGGAGGTCGTGGCCGATGGTCCCCTCACGGGCAAAACCTTTGTCTTCACCGGGACGTTGGAAACGATGAGCCGGCCGGACGCCGAGGCTATCGTGCGCAAGCTGGGAGGCAAGGCCGCCGGGAGCGTGAGCTCGAAGACCGACTACGTTGTCACCGGGCCAGGCGCCGGCTCGAAGCTGGAGAAAGCACAGAAGTTGAAGCTGAACATCCTGGACGAGGAGCAGTTCAAGGCCCTGCTGCCGAAGTGAGGACCTGGTTTTGGACGCTGCTGGTGGTCGGCGCCATGTCTTTCTATTGGGGCTGGTTCGTGCTCGGCTTCCTGGGCGAGCCCTCCGCCGTCGACCGAGTTCGCGTGGCGCTGATCGTGATCGGCGGCGGCTCACTTGCGGTCGGGTTGGGCTGCAGCGCGACCGCGACCTGGATGCTCTTCGGGCGCCGAACCTAAGCTAAACCTCGTCATGCCTCTTTCGAAGGACGAAGTCCGCCATGTCGCCATGCTCGCGCGGCTCGGCCTCGAGCCCGGCGACGAGGCCTACTACGCGGAGCAGCTGAGCGGCATCCTCGAGCACATCGACCGCCTGCAGCAGCTCGACACGGAGGCCATACCGCCGACGGCCCAGGTGGTCCAGGTCGCAAGCCGCCTGCGCGAAGATGAGCCGCGTCCATCGCTGACAAAGGACGAGGCGCTCGCCAACGCGCCGGCCGCGGTCAACGGCATGTTCCGCGTCCCCTCGATCCAGGAAGAGACGTGACCGACGATCTCACCCCGCTGACCGTCAAGGAGGCGCTGCGCCTGCTGCGGTCGGGATCGGTCTCGTCGGCCGACCTCGTCACCGCCCACATCCAGCGCATCGACCGGCTGGACCGCCACGTCAAGGCGTTCCTCCGCTTCACGCCGGAGCTCTACGACAAGCAGGCCGACGAGGCCGATCGCATGATCAGGCAGGGCGAATCGCGGCCCCTGCTCGGGATTCCAATCGCGGTCAAAGACGTCCTTTGTGTCCGCGGCGTCGAGACGACCGCGGGCTCGCAGATCTTGAAAGGTTTCAAGCCGCCGTACACGGCCACCGCGGTCCAGCGGCTGTTCGATGCGGGCGCGGTGATGATCGGCGTCACCAACTGCGACGAGTTCGCGATGGGCAGCTCGACTGAGAACTCGGGCTACTTCCCGACACGCAACCCGTGGGACCTGGAGCGCGTGCCGGGCGGAAGCTCCGGCGGCAGCGCGGCGGCGGTCGCAGCCGGGGAGGCGATGCTCGCGCTCGGTACGGACACGGGCGGGTCGATCCGCCAACCCGCGGCGCTCTGCGGCGTGGTCGGCATGAAGCCGACGTACGGTCGTGTCAGCCGCTACGGGCTCATCGCGTTCGCGTCGAGCCTCGACCAGATCGGTCCGTTTGCGCGGTGCGTCGATGACGCCGCGATCACGCTCTCGATCATGAGCGGGCTCGATCCGCTCGACGCCACATCGTCCGACCGGGCGCCGATGGAGGTGCTCAGCAACTTCGGTGGCGGGGTCAAGGGAATGAAGCTCGGCGTTCCGCGCGAGTACTACGACGTCAAGGGCATCGAGCCTGGCGTGAAGGCGGCGATCGATGCGGCGCTGGCTGTGCTTCGAATGCAGGGCGCTGAGATCGTCGAGGTTTCGCTGCCCCACACCGACTACGGGCTGGCTGCGTACTACATCATCGCCCCGGCCGAATGTTCGTCCAACCTCGCGCGCTTTGACGGAGTCAGGTACGGGATGTCCGAGGTCGACGCGCCGAACATCACTGAGCTCTACCTCGAGACGCGACGGAAGGGTTTCGGGGGCGAGGTCCGGCGCCGCGTGATGCTCGGCACCTACGCGCTGTCAAGCGGCTACTACGACGCCTACTACCTCAAGGCACAGAAGGTCAGGACGCTGATCAAGCGGGACTTCGACGAGGCTTTCAAGAGATGCGACGCCATCGTCAGCGCGACCTCGCCCACGGTGGCGTTCCCGATCGGGTCCAAGACCCAGGACCCACTGTCGATGTATCTCTGCGACGTGCTCACGCTGGGCGGGAACCTCGCCGGGCTGCCGGGGATCAGCATTCCGTGCGGCACTTCGGACGGTCTGCCGGTGGGGCTGCAGATCCTGGGTCCGCAGTGGGGCGAGAACGTGGTCCTTCGTGTCGCTCGCGCATACGAGATTGCAAGCGACATCAAAGCCGAGGTGGCGGAGGTTGTCTGAAGTCCCCTCCGGCGCTCCGCGCCACCTCCCCGCAGCGCGGGGAGGAGAGTGGGAGGTCGTGATCGGCATGGAGGTCCACGTCCAGCCGAAAACGCGCTCCAAGATGTTCTGCGGCTGCGGGATCGCCGAGCTCAACGCGGCGCCGAACACGCACGTCTGCGAGATCTGCCTCGGCCTTCCCGGCGTCTTGCCGGTCCCCAACAAGGCAGCCGTCGAGGCATGCCTCAAGACCGCCCTGGCGCTGAACTGCGAGATCCCGCGCCACACCAAGTTCGACCGCAAGAACTACATGTATCCCGACCTGCCAAAGGGCTACCAGATCAGCCAGTACGACCTGCCGATGAGCATCAACGGCTGGTTGGAGATCGGCGACCGCAAGGTCCGCATCCGCCGCGTCCATCTCGAGGAGGACACGGGCAAGCTCATCCACGCGGGCGACAAGCTGCATCGCGCCTGGGAGTCGTATGTCGACCTGAACCGCGCAGGTGTCCCGCTGATGGAGATCGTCAGCGAGCCCGACATTCGCTCCGCCGACGACGCGCGCGACTACGCGATGGAGCTGCGGACGCTGCTCCGCACCATCGGCGCCTCCGAGGCCGATATGGAGAAGGGCCAGATGCGCGCGGAGCCGAACATCTCGATCCGGCGCGCCGGTTCCGACGAGCTGGGCGTGAAGACCGAGCTCAAGAACATCAACTCGTTCCGCGCCCTGCATCGCGCGATCCTGTACGAGGTCGAGCGCCAGCGTGAGTTGCTCGAGTCAGGCGGCGTGGTGGTCCAGGAGACACGCGGGTGGTCGGAGGCGGAGCAGCGCACCTTCGCCCAGCGCAGCAAAGAGCTCGCAGAGGACTACCGCTACTTTCCCGAGCCTGACATCCCCCCGCTCGAGCTCGACCGCGCATGGATCGAGGAGCTGCGCGCAGCGCTGCCGGAGATGCCCGCCGTGCGCCGCGGCAGGCTGGTCGCCGAGCACGCACTCCCGGCCGGCGACGTCGCCGTGATCGGCGCCGACCGCGAGCTGGCCGACCTTTTCGAAGGCGCTGTGTCCGCCGGAGCGCCTGCGAAGCAGGTCGCGAACTGGATCGTGGGCGAGGTGGCGCCAAGCGGCAAGCTGCCCTCGGCGAAGAACCTCGCCGAGCTTGTCACCTTCGTCAGTGACGGTGCGATCACTCGCGACCAGGGCCGTGAGGTGCTGTTCGAATCCGTGGAGACCGGACGCACACCCGCGGAGATCGTGGCCGAGCACGGCTATAAGCAGGTGAGCGACGAGTCCGAGCTCCGGCTGCTCGCCGAGGCGGTGATCGACGCCAACCCGAGGGCGGCGGCGGACTACCGCGGCGGGAAGAGACAGGCGATGCAGGCGCTGATGGCGGACCTACGCAAGCGCGCCCCGCAGGCCAACCCGAAATTGGCGAACGAGCTGCTGCTGAAACTGCTCGGCTAGAGAGATCCGGGCCCTAGTGGTTGCATTTGTGCAGGCAAAGCTCGACCGCTAGGGGGCGGGCCGGCGCGAGAGCCAGGCGCTGAAGAGAAAGAGCACCAGGGCGATCACGTAGGCGGCCAGCGCGGCCACGACCAGGATCCCGCCCACGGTCTCGGACGCGATCCTCGTGAAGACGATGGTCATGATCGACGCGCCCAGCCCGATCGCGGCCACGCCCTGTAGGCGTGCCACGCCCGGGGTGACGCGCACGACCGGCCACAAGAGGCGTTTCTGCCACCAGGCGGGGAAGGTGGCGCGCATCAGCAGGTAGAGCCCGCCGCCGATCAGAAGAGCGCCGGAAACGTAGGCCACGCCCTCCACCACGTACCCCACGGCGGGGAATTGTAGCCTTGGAGTGCTGATGCCCCCGCCTCCCGATCTTCACGTGCACACCGAGTGGTCCTACGACGCCCGGCAAGGCTCCATGGAGCGAAGCTGCGAGCGGGCGATCGAGCTCGGCCTGCCGGCCATCGCCTTCACCGACCACGCCGACTTCGTCAAGGTCCACGAGGACCAGTACTGCGTCGACATCAACGGCTACCTCGACTGCGTCGAGCGCTGTCGCGCGAAGTTCGGCGGGCTCCGCATCCTGAGCGGGGTGGAGCTCGGGGAGCCGCACTGGTTCCCGGAGGAGACCGCGGCCGTCCTCGCGGCCGGGCCGCTGGACAACGTCCTGGGGTCGGTGCACTGCATCCGAGCCGGCGGCGAGGTGGTGGACGCGAGCCAGTTCAAGGACCGCGACAACTTCGACGTGGCCGCGGCGACGCGCGCTTACTTCGCCGAGGTAATGGCCATGATCGAGTGCGGCCAGCCGTTCGAGACGCTGGCACACCTCGACTACCCCAAGCGCTACTGGCCTGAAGGCGCCCCCGCCTACAAGGAGGGGGATTTCGAGGAGGAGATCCGCGTGGCTCTTCGGGCCGCCGCGCGGACCGGGCGCGTCCTCGAGGTGAACACGACGCGCGGCGACCGGCTGTGCCCGGACCTGGCGGTCGTGCGGTGGTGGCGCGAGGTTGGCGGCCAGGCTGTGCAGTACGGCAGCGACGCGCACAGCCCGGACAAGGTCGCCGCCGGGTTCCAGGTCGCGGCCCAGATGGTCGAGTCAGCAGGCTTCAAGCCTGCGCGCGACCCGGTCTCCCTGTGGCGCCGCTGATCCTCCGACCCTCATCGCCCGCCCACGGCGGCGCGAGCGTGGCCCGGGAGGACGGCAAGGTCTGGCTCGTGAACTACGCGCTGCCCGGTGAGGTCGTCGAGGCCGAGCCGCGCGGACGCCAGGGCGGCGTGGCGGTGGCCGCGGCGACGCGCGTCATCGAAGCATCCCCACACCGTGTCAAGGCACCCTGTCCCTACTTCGGCGCCTGCGGGGGATGCCAGCTGCAGCACGCCGACTACGCACACCAGCTGGAGCTCAAGCGCCAGGTGGTCGAGGAGGCTTGGGCGCGCGTCGGTCTCCGTCTCCCTCGGGACACCGCCGTGCTCGGGATGGAGGATCCGTGGCGTTATCGGATCCGCGGCGAGTTCGAGGCCGTGGCCGAGGCGGCCGGCTGGCGCTTCGGGTTTCACCGCATGCGCTCGCACTCGGTGCTGCCGATCGACAGCTGCGTCATCCACGACTCGCGCATCGAGCGGGCGCTGCCCGCGTTCGCGAAGGCGGCGAACGAGCTCGGGCTACGCGGCCTGCAGAACCTTCTGCTGACCGTGGAGCCCGCGGGCAAGGGACTGCTGTGGCGGCTGCGGTTTCACGGACGCGAGCCACGCTGGCCGCGCGACGAGCTCGCGCACCGCGTCGCGGCATTGCTGCCGGACACCGCGCTGCTGGACGACGCGATGACCCTCGAGTTCTGGGATCTGACCTTTCGTGTGCGCAGCGACACGTTCGTGCAGACCAACTATCGCCAGATGCTGGTCCTCTACCGCGTGGCGCTCGAGATGCTGCGGCCCCGGCCCGAAGAAAAGATCCTCGACCTCTACGCGGGGATCGGAACGATCTCGGTCGCGGTCGCGCGCGACGCCGCGTCGGTCACGGCGATCGAGGAGAACCCGCACGCCGTGCAGTTGGGCCGGCTGAACGCGCGCATCAACTCGGCGCGGGTCGAGTACCTGAAGGGCAAGGTGGAGGACGTGCTGCGCGGGATCCGGCTCGGGCAGCACCAGGCGGTGATCCTGGACCCGCCACGGGCGGGGTGCGAGCCGGCGGCGCTGGCGGAGCTGATCCGGCTCGGGCCGGAACGCCTTGTCTATGTGAGCTGTGAGCCCTCCACGCACGCGCGCGACATCATCGGGTTGGTGCGGGGAGGCTACCGGGTCAGGCGTGCGGCGATCATCGACATGTTCCCGCAGACCTACCACATCGAGTCAGTCGCGCTGCTGGAACGGTCTTAGACGCGGTCCAGGCGGCGGACGAACTTGACCACGGAGATCCGCAGGCGCCCAGGGCCAAGTGATCTGACGACCATGGTCAGGATCGGCCTCAGAAGCTGCATATCGGGCCAAACGGAACGTGAGCGGTGACGGTTACGCCCGAGTTCAACCCGGGCAGCTTAAACGAAAGGCACTCGATCAGGTACGGCCGTGTACGAATTGCGCCAGCCGCCTGACTCCCTCCTCGAGGTCCGCTTCCGAGCTGGCGAGGCTGATCCGCACTGCGCCGCTCGCCACCTCGCCGAAGGCTGTTCCCGGGGCGACGCTGACAGCGCGCTCCCGAAGGAGGGCGAACGCGAACTCCCGCGCGGCAAGGCCGCTGGGCGAGATGTCGGCCATCGTGTAGAAGGCTCCGGTGGGCTCGGCGATGAAGAGCTCCGCGTCCTTGAGGATGTCGGTGACGAGGTCGCGCCGCCTCCTGTACGCGCCGATCATCTCGGGGACGCAGTCCTGCGGTCCCTCCAGCGCGGCCTCCGCCGCGACCTGGGTGATCGTCGACACGCACGAGGAGCTCGACTCGAGGACCTTCGTCGCGGTGTCGACCAGCTCCTGCGAGCCGGTGAGGTAGCCCAGGCGCCACCCCGTCATCGCGTACGTCTTGGAGAACGTGAACACGCTGACGATTCGCGGATCGTCCGGCGCGATCCTGCCGGGGCTCGTCCACGAGCCGTCCAGCACGACCTGGTCGTAGCACTCGTCGCTCAGCAGCCACAGGTTGTGACGCTGCGCGATCTCGATGATCGCGGCGACCGTGGCTTCAGGGTAGACGGCGCCGGTCGGATTGTTGGGGCTGTTCATCACCAGGACCTTCGTCCGAGAGGTGATGAGCCGCTCCAGCCCGTCGAGGTCGGGCTGGAAACCCGCCGCCGGCGGGCACGGATAAAAGACACCTCGCGCGCCCAGCCAGGGCAGCATCATGCGGTAGTTCGGCCAGCCCGGGTCGGGCAGCATCACCTCGTCGCCGCGCTCGACCACAGCCGCCAACGTCACTGCGATCGCGCCCACACCGCCAGGCGCGCAAGCGATCGCGTCGGGCGTCGTCTTGATCCCGTTCACTCGGGCCAGCTTGTCGACGAGCTTCTCGCGCAGGGAGATGAGCCCCTGGGTGTGCGTGTAGAAGGTTTTGTTTTCGTCGATGGCGCGCTTGCCCGCGTCCTTGATGTGCTGGGGGGTGGCGAAGTTCGGCTGGCCGACGTGGAGCGCGATGACGCCGGGGGTGCGCAGTGCCTCGTTGCCGATCTCGCGGATCCCGGAGTGGAGCATCTCGGCCGGCCCCTGGGCCAGTGAAGGGAGTGCCATGCGCGCCACGTCTGTCGATAGACTAGAGCGCGGGGTACCGCCAACCCAGCCATAACGATGCCGCACGCCCCTGAGACCTTCGTCCACCTGCACAACCACACCGAGTACTCGCTGCTCGACGGCGCGAGTCGCATCCCCGCGATGGTGGCCCGCGCGGCGGAGCTCGGGATGCCCGCGATCGGGCTCACCGACCACGGCGTCATGTACGGGGCAATCCACTTCTACAAGGCGTGCAAGGACGCCGGGCTCAAGCCGATCGTCGGGTGTGAGGTCTACGTGGCACCCCGCTCGCGCCTGCTGCGGGAAGGCCGGGTCGACCGCGACCCCAGCCACCTGACGCTGCTGGCCGCCAGTCGCGAGGGCTACCTCAACCTGATGCGGCTGTGCACCGTCGGCCAGATGGAGGGCATGTACTACAAGCCCCGGATCGACAAGGAGATCCTGGCCGAGCACTCGAAGGGGCTGATCGCCTTGTCGGGGTGCCTGCAGGGCGAAGCCGCCAGCCGCATCGTCGACGGCGACGTCGACGGCGCACGGGACGCGGTGGCCGCCTATCGCGACATCTTCGGCCACGACGGCTTCCTGCTCGAGGTGCAACGGCACGGCATCGACAAACAGGTCGAGGTGAACGGCGTGCTCGCGAAGTTCGGCCAGGAGTTCGGCCTTCGCCTCTGCGCGACCAATGACCTCCACTACGTCCACAAGCACGACTCGGAGGCGCATGACGTCCTCCTCTGCCTGCAGACCGGCGCGCGCTTCAACGACCCGAACCGCTGGCGGTTCTCGACGCAGGAGAACTACCTGAAGACGCCCGCCGAGATGATCGAGGCATTCGCCGATATGCCCGAGGCGCTGGCCAGCACGCTGGAAGTAGCGGACCAGTGCGACCTCAAGCTTGACCTCGGGGCGACGCTGCTGCCGCCGTTCGACGTGCCCGACGGGCTGACGCCCGACCAGTACCTGCGCCAGCTCGTGCTCAGAGGCCTGGAATGGCGCTTCGGCAAGGCATCGATGGCGGTCACGGAGCGCGCGGACCAGGAGCTGTCGGTGATCAGCCAGACCGGCTACGCGTCGTACTTCCTGATCGTCTGGGACTTCTACAACTTCGCGCGGCAGAACGGCATCGTCGTCGGCCCGGGACGCGGCAGCGCCGCGGGCAGCCTGGTCTCGTACGCACTCGGCATCACCAACCTCGATCCGTTGCAGCACGGCCTGATCTTCGAGCGCTTCTTGAACATCGATCGGGTCTCGATGCCGGACATCGACTGCGACTTCTCCGTCGAGGGCCGAGAGCGAGTGATCCGCTACGTGTCGGAGAAGTACGGCGCCGACCGCGTCGCCCAGATCATCACCTTCACGACGATGGCATCCAAGGCCGCGATTCGCGACGTCGGCCGCGTCCTCGAGGTCCCGCTGCGCGACACCGACCGCCTGGCCAAGCTGGTGCCGGTCTGGCAGGGCCGCTCGAAGACGCTCGAGGACACGGTCAAAGAGGTGCCGGAGTTTCGTGAGGCGTACGAATCAAGCGAGGAGGCGAAGCGCCTGGTCGACGTCGCCAAGACCCTGGAGGGCGTTTCGCGGAACGTCAGCACGCACGCCGCCGGAGTGGTGATCGCCCCCGAACCCCTTGTGCGCTACACGCCGCTGCAGTACGGACCCGGTCGCGAGGCCGTGATCACCCAGTACGACATGAAGGCGGTCGGCGACATCGGCTTGCTGAAGATTGACTTCCTCGGTCTGCAAAACCTCGACATCATCGCCACCTGCCTGCGCCTCATCAAGGAGCGTCGCGGCGTCGAGATCGACATCGAGCATCTGCCGTTCGACGATGCGAAGACGTTTGAGCTTCTCTCGAACGCGGACACGCACGGCGTGTTCCAGCTCGAAGGTGCGGGGATGCGCCGGATGTTGACGGACATGCGGCCACAGAGCTTCGAGGACGTGTCCGCCGCGGTCGCTCTATTCCGACCGGGGCCGATGGTCAACATCCCGGCCTTCATCGCCCGCAAGCAAGGCCGCGAGCCGATCGAGTACATGCACGAGCGCCTCGAGCCGATCCTGCGCGAGACCTACGGCGTGATGATCTACCAGGAGCAGGTGATGATGGCGGCGCGCGAGCTGGCCGGGTTCACCATGAGCGAGGCCGACATCCTTCGCGCCGCGATGGGCAAGAAGGACAAGGCCAAGATGGCCAGGCTGCGCACCAAGTTCGTCGACGGGACCGTCGAGCGCGGCATCCCGAAGGCAACCGGGGAGGCGCTGTTCGACGGCATCGCGAAGTTCGCCGAGTATGGCTTCAACCGCGCGCACTCGGCCGCGTACGGCGTGATCGCCTACCAGACCGCATACCTGAAGGCGAACTATCCGCTCGAGTACATGACGGCGCTCCTCATCCACATGGAGGGCAGCGCGGACCGCGTGGCGACGGCGATCGTCGACTGCCGGCTGCGCGGCATCGATGTCCTGCCTCCCAACATCAACCAGTCGGGGGTCGACTTTTCGATGGTCGACGGCCAATCTCCCTCCCCCCGCAGGGGAGAGGGCCGGGGAGAGGGGCCCGGAGGTCATATCCTCTTCGGCCTCGCGGCGATCAAGAACGTCGGCCGCCACGCGGTGGAGAACATCAAGGCCCTACGCGACGCCCATGGTCCGTTCAAATCGCTCGAGGAGCTGTGCGAGCGCACCTCGGCGATCCAGGACGTCAACCGCCGTGTCCTCGAGGCACTGGTCCAGTCAGGCGCCTGTGACTCGCTGGGCGAGCGTGCTCGCCTGATCGCTGCGCTCGACCACGCAGTGAGCCGCGCCGAGCGCGCGCGCCGCGACCGCGAGTCGGGCCAGACCTCGCTGCTCGACATGGTCGGTTCGCCGGAGGTCGAGGCGGACGACTACGGGCTCACGATCGACGTCGCACCGATGGCGGGCGACGAGAAGCTGCGCCTGGAGAAGGAGCTGCTCGGCCTTTACCTGAGCGACCACCCGCTGCGTCGCATCTCGGCCGAGCTCGCCAGGCTCTCCGATACGCAGGCGGTTGAGGTCACGAGCGCCCTGCAAGACACCGAGGTGCGCGTGGCCGGACTCGTGCGCGAGGTCAGGCGCGTGGTCACGCGGAAGGGCCAGATCATGGCGTACGCCACGCTCGAGGACCTCACGGGCAGTGTCGATGTCGTCCTGTTTCCACGGGTCTTCGAACAGACCAGGCTGCTGTTCGAGCCCGACAAAGTGGTGGTCGTGCTGGGCAAGGTCGACGCCCGAGCCGGCAGCACACGGGCGAGCGGCGCGGCGGCTTCGCCGGTCGAGCCCGAGATGGAGGCGGAGGTCGAGACGGCGTCGGTCGTCGCCGATATGGCGTGGCTGTGGGACGACCCTGACTGCAGTCCGGTTTCGCGACGCCAGCTCGTCCACGTGCGCATTCCCAGCGGCGACGCGGGCCTCGCCGATCGCCTCGAATCGGTCCTCGCGCGGCATCCCGGCACCGACGAGGTGGTGCTCCACGTCGTGGTCGGGAGCCGCGAGGTGATCGTGAATGCCGATCGCTATCATGTCCTCGCCGGTCCGGCCCTGGCGGCCGAGATCGACGAGCTCGTCGGTCAGGCGGCGACGAGGCTGGAGACCATCAGGCCGAAGGCGCAGGCCAACGGCAACGGAAGGGGGAACGGTGACCGAGGACGAAGAGGCTAGCGGTCGCTATATCGTGGTCAAGGCGCTGGAGGACGGCGTCGTGATTATGGGCCTGACCCGCGGCAAGGACACACGCTCGCATCACTCGGAGCGGCTGGACGCAGGCGAAGTGCTGGTCGCCCAGTTCACCGAGTTGACCGCCGCGATCAAGATTCGCGGCAAGGCCGAGATCATGACCGACGTGGGGAAGATCGCCTCCGGGATCTAGGTCTTCGCGATGGGGAGGCCGGCCGCCTTCCAGGCCTCGAACCCGCCGATCACGTCGGTCGCATTGACCAGGCCGAGGTCCTGGAGCGAGGCTGCGGCCAGGCTCGACGAGTAGCCCTGGGCACAGATCACGATCACTCGGACGTTGTGGTCGGTGGCCTCGGGGATGCGCGAGGGCGAGGTGGGGTCGAGGCGCCACTCGAAGACGGTGCGGTCGATGACGAGCGCTCCCGGGATGGCGCCCTGGTTCGCACGCTGATCCGCCGTGCGCGTGTCGACCAGCAACGCGCCGTCCGCCTGTTCGGCGGCGGCTTGTTGTGGGCTGACACGCCTCAGCCGGCGCCTTGCGTTTTCCAGGAGGTGGTCTATGGTCGCCATGGATCGGGCCTTGAGTTTGTAGCAGATAGAATCGGACTGCAGCCCCCGCCCACGTAGCTCAGGCGGCAGAGCATTTCCTTGGTAAGGAAAAGGTCCCCGGTTCGAATCCGGGCGTGGGCTCCATGCTTAACAGTCGCTTAAGAACCCGTCATACTCGTCGACAACGAATTCGCCGCCCTCCCGCGGCCTCGTGTGCGTCCAGGGAGTCACACACAGATGGGGTGTCAATGACCAGGAAGCTCTTCGGCGTGATCGGCGTCCTCGCTCTTTTGTCCGGAATCGGGGTCGCGACCGTAAGCGCCGACGACAACGGCTACAACCCGCCGCCCGCGGTCACCGACAACTGCCAGGCCGGCCACGGCGCGTTCGGTGCCTTCTCGCACCACTTCCAGTTCCAGGACCCCTCGGGGTTCAACTGGATCGCCGACGCCGCGCAGCAAGGTGGCATCGGAGATACCACCGGACCGACCAACTCGGGCTTCGCGCAGTTCTGCCGGACCCAGTAGCAACCGCGCTCGCTGATGAAGCCCCCGCGATTCCGGTCGCGGGGGCTTCACGCGTCCCAACAATCGCTCCGTTTAGCGGGTCCACTTTTCCACAGCGGGTGTAGCCTTTACGGGCCATGAGGGCGCGCGCAGACATGGGGTGGCCGGAGCGCCCGGAGGAAGGGGTCGAGGCGGCAGAGAAGTCGGACTCCCTGCGCTCGTGGCTGGTCCAGGGCACGCACAGGTTGCGGGTCGTCAGGCGCCGCGGCACGGGCCGTAACCCGCGAGCCAGACAGTTTCTGACGGCGGAAAACGGATGGTTGCCTGGCGACCGCAGCGGCTGGCGCGGCCTCGTCACAGCCCTCCAGCGCCACAGCGTGCTCACCGCGCTGGCTGAGCTTCACCGGAGTGATCGCCAGATCCTGACCATGGCCTACCTGCAGGGCCACACCAACATCGAGATCGGCCGGATGCTGCAGGTGTCGGCGAGGACGGTCAGCAGGCGGCTCTCGGCGGCGCTCGCTCGGCTCGAGGAGCACGCGCGAAAGGCCGGGATCTGGATCGCTTCGCTGGTCCTCGTCGCCCTGGGGTTCCTGACCAGGACCCACGAGCGCCTCGCGAATGCCGTCCGCTCGGTCCAGTGGCAGCAGGCAGCG
>DASWDZ010000158.1:0-33056 GCA_036395015.1 Candidatus Dormiibacterota bacterium
CCGCCGAGGTGCTCGTGGAGGGCAACCGTCCCGGCGTGATGGAACGGCTTGGGCTCGGTTGGGATGTGCTGCACGCAGGCAATCCGCGGCTGATCATGTGCTCGATCACCGGCTACGGGCAGGATGGCCCGTTCGCCCAGCGCGCCGGCCACGACCTCAACTACATGGCAATCGCCGGCGCCCTGGGCCTGAACGGGACGCGCGACGGGCCGCCGATTCCGCTCTCGGTCCAGGTTGCCGACATCGGCGGTGGCGGCCTGCAGCCGGCGGTGGCGATCCTCGGCGCGCTTGTCGGAGTGCAGCGCGGTGGGGAGGGTCGGTGGATCGATGTCTCGATGACGGACGGCGCGGTCGGCTGGCTGTCGCTGGCGTTCGCGGCGCGGGCGGCGGGGGAGAAGGTCGCGCGCGGCGACCAGCGCCTCGCCGGGCGCTTTCCGTGCTACCGGGTCTACGAGTGCAAGGACGGCCGTCATTACAGCGTCGGCGCCCTGGAGCCGAAGTTCTGGAGCTCCTTTTGCGACGCGATGGAGAAGCCGGACCTCGTCGAGCTGCAGTACTCGGAGGATCCATCTGTCCAGTCGACAGTCGAGACGATCTTTCGCTCGCGGACCAGGGACGAATGGGAGAAGGTGCTGTCGACGCTGGACGTGTGCTGCGAGCCGGTGCTCGACATCGACGAGGTCGCCTCCCACCCGCAGATCGTTGCCCGCCGGTCGCTCGAACGTGTTCGCCAGGGACGTGGGCCTCGGCTTGGTGAGCACACCGAAGAGGTGTTGCGAGAGATCGGGGTGGACGTCAGCCAATGAGCTGCGCCCAGAGGTCCTCCACCTGGCGGCGCGTCTCCTCCCGGCTCCCGCTGTTGTCAATGACATGCCGCGCGCGGCCGCGCTTTTTCTCGATCGGCATCTGTGCCGCCACGATCGCCCGTGCCCGGTCCTCGGCGAGGCCGCGTGCCTCGACCAGCCGGCGGATCTGCAGCGGCTCGGGAACGTAGACGAGCAAGACGTCGGAATAGAGATTCTCGAGGCCGTTCTCGAAGAGGAGCGGCACGTCCTGCACCACCACCGCTGCGCCGTGCATCAGGGCATTCGCGGTTTGGGCGGTCATCCACTCGCGCACCAGCGGATGCACGATCGCGTTCAGTCGGGCGCGGGCGTCGGCGTCGTGAAACACCAGCTCGCCCAGGCGGGCGCGGTCGATCTTTCCGTCGCGAACGTACTCGGGACCAAATTCGCGCTCGATCAGATCGAAGCCGAGGCTCCCGGGTTCATAGACGTTGTGAGCCGCGACGTCCGCATCGAGGACTTCCGCCCCCAGCTCGCGGAGCATGGCCGCGACGGTTGATTTGCCCGACCCGGCGCCGCCCGTCAGCCCAATGAGTTTCAATTTCCGGGGATGGCGGACGAGGAGAAATTCGACGCGGTCGTGGTCGGTGGGGGGCCGGCAGGGTCAGCGGCGGCGATCACGATGGCGAAGGCGGGGCTGCAGGTCGCGCTGCTCGAGCGTGGCGCCAAGCCCGGCGCCAAGAACGTCATGGGCGGCATCCTCTACAACCACTACCTCGAGGAGATCGTAGGCGACGAGTGGAAGCAGGCACCGCTCGAGCGCCCGATCATCGAGGAGCGGCGCTGGATGATGACCGCCGACGCGGCCATCGGTTTCGATTACAAGAACCTGCGCAACCGAGCCCATCCGCACTCCTACTCGGTGTTGAGAGCGAAGTTCGATGCGTGGTTCGCGGAGCAGGCGGAGAAGGCGGGGGCGATGGTGGTGCCGGAGACTGTCGTCGACCGCCTGATCGTCAAGAACGGCCGTGTCGTCGGCGCGGGCACGGGTCGCGGTGACGACGTGTACGCCGAGGTCACCATCGTCTGCGAGGGCATCGGACTGGGCACAGGCCTGCTCGAGAAGACCGTCATCAACGGCCAGCCGCTGCGCCGGAAACTGCGCGAGAACGAGGTCGCGATGGCGGTCAAGGAGATCATGCAGCTCGACCCCGGTCTGATCGAGGAGCGCTTCAACTGCGACCCGGGCGAAGGCTGCACCATCGAGTGCTTCGGCGACTCGACCATGGGCATGTCGGGGTTCATGTTCATCTACACCAACCGCGACACGCTTTCGGTCGGTGGCGGCGCGCTGCTGAGCGAGTTCAACAAGACGCTGCGTTCGCCGAACGACCTCATGGAGCACTTCAAGCAGCATCCGTCGATCAAGCCGCTGCTGCGCGGCGCGGAGACCGTGGAGTACCTGGCGCACCTCATCCCGGAGGGCGGCTATCGCGGGATCCCGAAGGTCTACGGTCCCGGCTACCTCGTCTGCGGCGACGCGGCGATGCTTTCCAACCCAGTGCACCGCGAGGGGTCGAACCTGGCCATGGCCTCAGGTCGGATGGCAGGCGAGACCGTCATCCACGCCAAGGAGATCGGCGACTTCTCGGAGCGCCGGCTGGCCGAGTACAAAGGCAAGCTCGACCACTCCTGGATCATGGCCGACATGAAGAAGTACGACAAGGCGGTTCCGCTGCTCGAGCACAACCCTCAACTGCTGACGAAATATCCGCAGGTGCTCGACCGCGCACTGGACGAGTTCTTCCGCGTCGACGGTAGGTCGAAGTGGGAAAAGCAGAGCAACATCCTGCGCATGCTGCGCAAACAGGGACTGTTCCGGATGGGCTGGGACACCGCGAAAGCTCTCTGGGCGATGAAGTGACTGAAAAAGCTTCACCTCCCCACCCCGTGAGCAGGTCGGGCCGCGAAGCGGCGCGGGTTGGGGACGGTGGATGGCATTGCCTTTGAGGACGGCGTCCTCACGCTCAGCGACGGCCGCTTGATGGCGTGGCGGTGGTGGGGCGATCCCGACGGCAAGCCGCTGCTCCGCATCCAGGGCACGCCCAGCTCCCGCCTGCAGCGCAACCCCGACGAAAGCGCACTCACATCGAGCGGAGCCCGCTACCTGATGGCCGATCGGCCTGGCTACGGAGGCTCGACACGCAAGGCCGGCCGCGGCATCGCCGACATTGCGGACGACTACGCCGAGCTCCTCGACGCGCACGGCCTGGATCGCGTGCCGGCGATGGGCACCAGCGGCGGAGGACCGCACGTGCTCGCGCTCGCCGCGTGCCACCCGGACAGGGTGTCCGCGGTGAGCGTGGTCGTGGGCGGCACGCCGCTGATTGAAGGAGAAGTCTCGCGCCTCGTCGGCGTCAACGCGCGAGGCTACGCGCTGGCGGAGCAGGGCTGGGAGCCGCTGTTCGAGTTCCTCCGGGAGGTGCGGGAGAGGTTGCTCAGCGAGGAGGGCATGCAGGGCGTGCTCAGCGACGCGCCCGAGACCGACCGCCGGATCATGGCCGACCCGGCGTGGCAGAGGATGTCGCGCGAGAACCTGGCCGAGACGTTGCGCCAGGGCGCTGAGGGGTGGACCGACGAGTCGATGGCCATGCACGACAGGTGGGATTTCGACCCCGCCGACGTGAAGACGTCAGTGACGTGGTGGCACGGCGACGACGACATGAACGCCCCGCTCACCGCGGCAAGGCGTGTGGTCGCGCAGCTGAGCAAGGTGGACCTGCGGATCTGGCACAAGGAAGGGCACTTCGCCTCCCTGGTGCACGACCAGGAGATCGTCTCCGAGCTTCTAAGCCGCGGGTAGTCTCGCTAACTCTTCCCCGCTTGCGGGGAAGTACCCGGCGAAGCCGGGGGATGGGGGCTGGGTGCGTCCCGCCTAATAAGCCGGGATCACCCCGAGATGCTCACGTGCACGGTGTGGTAACCACCGCTAACTCTTCCCCGCTTGCGGGGAAGTACCCGGCGAAGCCCGGGGGATGGGGGCTGGGTGCCTCCGGCCTAATAAGCCCGGATCACCCCGAGATGCTCACGCGCACGGTGTGGTAGCCACCGCTAACTCTTCCCCGCTTGCGGGGAAGTACCCGGCGAAGCCGGGGGATGGGGCTGCCTCCGGCCTAATAAGCCGGGATCACCCCGAGATGCTCACGTGCAAGGTGTGGTAGCCACCGCTAACTCTTCCCCGCTTGCGGGGAAGTACCCGGCGAAGCCGGGGGATGGGGGCTGGGTGCCTTCGGCCTAATGAGCCGGGATCACCCCGAGATGCTCACGTGCACGGTGTGGTAGCCACTCGACCCGTTCGGGTAGCTCGGTGCACCGCGTGAATCCTGCGCGTTGCCCATCGCGTCAGTGGCCCTGACCATCAGCCGGTAGGCGCCTTCCGCGGCCGGCGTCCAGGTCGCCCGCCAGATCACCCACGTCAGCGGCGAGCGCGGTGTGCTGAAGTCGGCGGTGCTCCAGCTCGACCCGCCGTCGGTCGTGTACTCGACTTTGGAGACACCGCGAGTGCCGGCGTACGCCACGCCCCCGAGTTCAATTGCGGCGCGCTTGATGATCTCGCCGTCCAGCGGGACATCAAACCGCGACGTCGTCTTGACGACGGCGTTGTGGTCCCAGCCCTGCTGCTCCCAGTATCCCCGCGCCTCCTGGTTCGCGAGCTCGATGCTGTCGAGCCATTTGGGTTGCTTCATTCCATAACGCCCCGGGATGAGGACTCGAGCCGGGAAGCCGTGGTTCACCGGAAGCGCCGCGCCATTCAGCTCATACGCGACCACCACCTCGGGCGCATTCACGACATCGCGCAGGGGCAGGCTCTCGGTGTAGCCGTCGCGCGCCTTGAAGGCGACCCAGCTCGCGGCCGGCTGCGGCGACGCCATCGCCAGCAGGTCGCGCAGTGGCACTCCCTTGAACGAGCCGGTGCTGATGAGGTCGCCGCCCACGTTGTTGCTGATGCACGACAGCGTCACAAACTGCTCTGTCGCGGGCAGTGCGCGCAGTTCGGCGAGCGACAGGCTCAGCGACTTGTCGGCGAGGCCACCGACCTTGAGCCTCCAGCTGTCCCCGTCGACCGTCGGATCGACGAAGTTCTTGGAGACGACGTAGAAGTTCCCTACCGGCGTGATGTCGGGTGAGATCCCACGCAAACCGGACTCCGGCGGATTGAAGATCGCCCGGTACCACTCGGGGAGCAGGCGCAGGGCGAGCGCGCCCAGGCTGACGGCCGCGATGCCGACGGGCACCGCGGTCAGCACCCGACGCCGTCCCAGGTCGACCGACGCCGGGCCCGTCCCGCCGTACTGGAGGACGACCGCGTAGATCGCAAAGATGGCCGCCCAGATCAGGGGCGTGGCGGGACCGTCGTTCAGTCCGAGCATCCCGACACCGGCGATCGGGAGCAGCACGCCGACGACCACGACCCAGCCCAGCGCGGCGAACGCGAACGGCACCCAGGTCGACGTCCACCGAAGGTTCGCCACCGCGGACGCTGCGCCGAGCATGCCAAGCAGGACGAGCATCACGACGATCAGGCCGAGCTCCTCGACCACCTTGCCCGCGTGCTGCAAGGTGTCGATCAAGAATCCGAAGACAAACCCGGGCATGAGCGCAAGCAGGGGTTCGTTCAGCAGCTGGGGGAGTGGGCGCAGTCCGAGAAAGACGCCGGCGTAGTACATGAGGGCGATCAGCGCGACACCGCCCACGCATCCCCACGCGAAACCGCTAAGCGCGGCGGTCTTTCGCGTCATCGCGTCACGTTGTACCACCGAAAGCTACGCGGACGATGTAAGGATTCGTCGGCGGCTGGTAGCATCCACGGGTCGGCATGCCCTCCGCCATCACCCCCGAGGACCTATACCGCTTTCGCTGGATCGACCACGTTCGCCTGAGCCCTGACGGCGAGCGTGTTGCCTATCAGATCGCGTGGGCGGACGCCAACGCGAGGCAGAGCCGGAGCCGGATCGTAGTCCGGCGGCTGCTCGATCCCGAGCCGGTTGCGCCGACTGGCGGAGCGCAGCGCGACCACTCCCCCGAGTGGTCTCCTGATGGACGCAGGATCGCGTTCCTCAGCAAGGTCGGTGCAGTCGATCAGCTCTTCGTGCTCGACACTACGACAGGCGGCGCGCCTCAGCAACTGAGCTCGGTGGCGGACGGGGTGGGGCTCCCCAGATGGTCGCCCGACGGCAAGCGCGTCGCGTTCCTGGGCGCCGTCCTGGCCGACCCGGAGGCAGTCATCGACGACCCGAGGCCGGCCGAGGGCCGCGAGCAGCTCCGCCGAGCCCCGGTGGCGAGGATCGTGCGCCGTCTTGACTACAAGCACGACGGTCGCGGCTACGTCGACGGTCGCCAGCACCACCTCTTCGTGGCCAACGCGGTGGGGGGCGACGTCAAACAGCTGACCAACGGACCATGGGACGTCAGTGACTTCGACTGGTCGCCAGACAGCACTCGCATCGTGGTCTCCGGCAACGCCGAGCCGGGCGCCGACCTCCAGCGGGAGCTGAACCTCTACCTCGTCGACCTCGACGCCAACCGCGTCCGCCTCGGTGGAGGCTTCTACCTGAGCTCGCCGATCTGGTCGCCCCAAGGCGACCTGATCGCGTTCATCGCACCGAACGGGCTCGACGTCGGCCTGCTCGAGCGGATCTGGGTGGTCCCGCTTGCGGGCGGCGGTCCGCGCTGCCTGACCCTCGAGCTCGACCAGGCGGTCACCGACAGCGTCATCAACGACATGCGCTCCGGCCACGCGACCCGCGTCATCTGGTCCGCCGAGGGCGACCGGATCTACTTCCCGGCCAGCGGTTCCGGTGCGACCACGATCAAGTCGGTCGACCTGGACGGCAACATTCGGGAGGAAGCCGGCGGCCGTCGCAGGATCTACGACTTCGACGTCGCCGGCAGCACGCTCGTCTTCTGCGCAGCCGATCCGGGAAATCCCGGCGACCTGTACATGCAGGCAGGAGGGGCGGAGGCGCGGCTGACCGACATGAACCCCTGGCTGCACGACCGATACGTTGCGCAGCCCGAGCAGGAGTACTTCACCGCGCCCGACGGCTGGCGCCTTGAGGGCTGGGTGCTCAAGCCGCCGGGCTTCGACCCCAACCGTCTTCACCCGGCGGTCCTCGAGATCCACGGCGGGCCGCACGCGCAGTACGGCTGGTCGTTCTTCCACGAGCTGCAGATCCTCGCCGGGATGGGCTTCGTCGTCTTCTACATGAACCCGCGCGGCTCGGACGGCTACGGCGAGCGCTTCCGGCGCTCGGTCGTGCGCGACTGGGGCGGCAAGGACTACATCGACGTCATGAGCTCGCTCGACCAGATCATCGAGCGCACGGGCTACATCGACGCCAAGCGCGTGGGCGTCGGCGGCGGTTCCTACGGCGGCTACATGACCAACTGGATCATCGGTCAGACCGACCGCTTCGCCGCCGCGGTTGCCATGCGCTCCATCTCGAACCTGGTCAGCGAGTACCCGCAGCACGACATCGTGTTGTGGGGCGCGCTCCAGCTCGGTCCTCCGCCATGGCCGAACCTCGACGAGCTGTGGCGGCGCTCTCCGATCCGCTACGTGCAGAACATCAGGACGCCGCTCCTGCTCACAGCGGGCGAGATGGACCTTCGCTGCGCGATGTCGCAGTCGGAGGAGCTGTTCGGAGCGATGCGTCTGTTGGGCAAGACCGTCGAGCTGGTGCGTTTCCCCGAGGAGTCACACGACCTCTCGCGCAACGGCCGGCCCGACAGGCGCGTCGAGAGGCTGCGCCGGATCGCGGCCTGGTACGAGAAGTATCTCGGCACGCAGGCAGCTGACCGGCCCGCGCCCGAGGAGGCGACGCAGGTCCTCCAGATCCCCGCGGAGGCCGCACACGAGTGGGCGAAGACGATCGCCATCACAAACCCGACCGCCACGCCAGTGGAGGAACCGGAGGTCATCCAGCCGACCGTTTCCGAGTTCGCGACCAGGGAGGCGCCCATCGTCGAGCCCGAGGCCCTGCCAGACCTGTCTGCGCGTGACGAGCCTGTGGTGGAGGATGTTACCCAGACGGCGCCGGCGGTCCTGGTGTCGGAACCGCTCCCCGAGCCGGAGCCAGACCTGGAGCGAGTTCCCCAGCCTGTCGAATCCATGTCCATGCCCGAATCCGAACCCGCGCCGGAACCCGAGCCCGCGCCGGAACCCGAACCCGCGCCGGAACCCGAACCCACCCCAGGACCTGAGCCCGCGCCGGAGCCTGAGCCCGCGCCGGAGCCTGAGCCCGCGCCGGAGGCTGAGCCGGCAGCCGCGCCCGAGGCCGAGAAGGAAGCTGAGCCGGAGCCAGAGCCCGAGCTCGTCTCGGCGGTCACCGAACCGGTGCTGTCCGCGTTCGACGAGCCGGTCTCCTTCGGCGAGCCCGCCCCGGTCGCCGCTCCGGAGCAGGAGCACCCGGTCGCGGCGGCTTCCGAACCAGAACCAGTGCCCGAGCCCAGTCACCTCCAGACGCCGCCCGAACCTCAGCCTGTCGGCGAGACGCTCGTCGCGTGGCCGGGGGCTGCCGGGGCCGCGGCCGGTCCCGAGAACGGAGCGCCGGCTCAGCCTGGCGGATTCGAAGAAGCCACCTCGGTGATCCCGGCCTGGCAGCAGACCGCGCCCGACTCGAAGGAGACGGTGTCGCTTCAGGCGCTGCCGCCGGAAGAGGTTGCTTCAGGCTCAGGCTACGCTGCGCTCCTGACCTTCGAGTCAGGTCCTTTCTCCGGACGCATCGTCGCCTTGCCCGACCAGATGATCAGCATCGGGCGAGCGCCCGACAACGACGTCGTCGTCGGCGACCCCGCGACGTCAGGCCACCACGGCCGGATCGAGGTGCGCAACGGCTCCTTCTGGATCAGCGACCTGGGCAGCACCAACGGCACCCAGGTCAACGGCCAGCCGGTGATCGAGAAGGAGCTGGCTGACGGCGACGTGATCGCCATCGGTCAGAACACGCTCCGCTTTACGCTCCAGGCGTAACTCCGGATCGGAGCAAGCTCCGCAGCGCGTCGTACTCGCCGCAGTGCCCGCGCACATGGCCGCCCGCCGGCCGGACTAGAAAGGCCCACGCGGGCAGCTGGTCGAGGTCTTCGATCTCGGCCCACACCGCGGGGTCCAGGTAGCCAGGCCGTCTGGTCTGCGTCTGTCTCAGCGAGACCGGGGCGTCCAGTGACTCCGGCGTCTGGCGGTCGAACCACTCGAAAACGGCCGTCTTGACGTCCGCCAGGTAGGCCTGCGTGTCGGCGCGGGTGACAGTCTCTGGGACGCTGTCGGCAACTTCCTCCGAGATCCCCGCGCCGTAGAGCGCGCCTTCCGGAAAACGTCCACCCCAGGGCTCGCGGTCGGCGACCTCCTGCACCCCCTGGATGGCGGAGTTGGCGGTCCAGTCGAGGATCCGCGCGCAATGCCACAGGATGAAGCCGAGCTTGCTGGTCCCCTGCCCCGCGCGCCGGTCCCATTCTTCATCGCGGAGCTCGGAGAGCCGCCCGTTGAGGTTGTTGAACGAGCCGTTGAGCTGCATCCGCAGCACGTCGATGCCGGTCATCACATTCTCCCGATGTACTTCAGGTCGCTGCGAGGGCGACGCAATCGGCGGCCGCCTGGCGCAGGTCACGCGTGAAAGCCTCGACGTCGGGCACCACGGCCGGGTCGGCGCTCAGGCCGAAGTACGTGTCGCCGTTGTAGGAGACCACCGCGACGCCGAGGCCCATTGTCGGATACAGCGGAGCGAAAGGCCAGACCTCCAGCAGCTGAGCCCCTCCGGCGTACAGCGGAAACTGCGGACCCGGGATGTTGGTGACGTTGATGTTGGCCCCTGCCTGGGGTGTCGACATGACGCGACCGGCGAGGACGAGCAGAGTGGGTGGCGCCCACTCAGCGAGCCCGGCGAGCTTGTCCGCGGCGATCGCCTGCCGCGTTCGCTTCAGGTCGCCCGTCGTCACCTTGATCCGCTGCAACCGCTCTGCGATCGTGAGGTCGCCGGTCGGCAGCTCGAAGACCATGCCGCTGATCTGGTTGCCCAGCCGGCCGCGTGCCTCGTCGCTGCGCACGCTCACCGGGCAGAACACTCGCACCTTCGCGGGCACGCTCTCGCCGCGGGCTTTGAACCATCGATGCAGACCCTCTGACACGACCGCGAGGACAGCGTCGTTGACCGTGCACCCGTAGCGCTCCTTCAGCGCCTTGAAAGCCGAGAGCGGAACCTTGAGTCCCCGTCCGGTGCGCTGCGGGCTGAGCTTGCGGTTGAAGAAGACGTCAGGCCGCCGGCTCACCATCGTGCCGCCGAGCTTCCACATCCCTGTCCACGGCAGGCGCCGCGTCCCCCAGAACACAGGAAGCCGGCTGCGCTCCTGCTTGGGCCGAGAGCGCACGTTCCAGAGCATCGGCTTGAGGATGTTCCAGTTGGACGGCGCGGGGCGTGGCCTCCACGGTGAAGGCGGCTCGGGCCGGTAGCCCTCGGGGTCGGCGTCGAGCAGGAGAGTCAGGATGTCCAGCGAGGAGACGCCGTCGACCATCGCGTGGTGGGCGCGGTTGACGATCACTACGCGGCCGCCCTCGAGCCCGGTGACCAGGGTCATCTCCCAGAGCGGTCGCCGCTTGTCGAGCGGGCGCGAGAGGATGCGCGCCACCAGCTTTCTGACCTGGGCGCCGTCGCCTGGAGCCGGCAGGACCTCGCGCCGGATGTGCGCGCCGAGGTCGAAATTCGGGTCGTCGACCCACACCGGGTGGACGAGGTTGAACGGAAGGGTCTGGATGCGCTGCCGGTAGCGCGGAACGAGGTGGATTCGCTCCGCGACCGTCTCCTCGATTCCCTCCGCGCCGCGACCTCCCGGCACCCGCGAACCGCCCTCGAACACGTACACGGTGCCCAGGTCGAGTGGTGTCTCCGGACGCTCTGAGTAGAGGAACCAGGCGTCCCTCGCCGAGAGCGGCTCAAAGAACGGCGCTTCGCCCATCCCCGCTGCATCGTAGATCGCAGGGGAAACCCTGCCGGGTTTCCCCTACGTGTGGCCGGTTACGCTTGCGGCCGATGTCCTCGATCGTTGAGATCTGGCGATATCCAGTGAAGTCCATGGCCGGTGAGCGGCTGGACTCCTGCATGGTCACCGCCAGCGGGCTCGACGGCGACCGCCGGTGGGCAGTCGTCGACGGCGCGCCGCACCGCGCCGGGAAGCTGCTCACCATCAAGCACCACGACCGGCTGCTCACCTATCGCGCCAGGCTCGCCGGCGGCGCTGTCGAGGTGGACGCGCCGGACGGCGCCATCGCCATGCTGGACGAAGAACTCGTCAGGCGGCTCGAGGTCGAATCTTCGCGCCCGCTAGAGCTGCGAGAACTTCCTGGAGGCAACTTCGACGACTCGCATCTCCTGATCGTCAACCTCGCCTCGGTCGCGGTCCTCGGCCTGGAGGCGGGGATGAACGTCGACCACCGCCGCTTTCGCGCCAACCTTTATGTCGACGGCATCGAGCCCGAGGAGGAGGCCGGCTGGGTTGGAGCGCGAATCCGGGCCGGCGACGCGGAGCTAGAGGTCACGGGGCGCTGCGAGCGGTGCGTCGTGATCACCAAGGACCCGGACACGACCGAGGCGGCGCCGGAGCTGCTGCGCCTGCTCGCCGAGCGGCATGACGCGTCGATGGGCGTCTACTGCCAGGTCCTGCGACCTGGACGGGTCGCGGTCGGCGATCACGTCGGGTACTAACCTTTCGAGGAAAGGAGGACTGAATGACCGTCAACGCTTTCTCCGACGAGTGGGCCAGCCAGTTCAAGGACGAGGTCAACCGGTCGAGCGTGTACAAGCAGGCGGCGAAGGGATGGAAGTGGACGGTGGGCCTGGTCGTCGAGGCCGAGCCGGACAAGAACTTCCCGGAGGCCAAGGGCGTGGTCATGGACCTCTTCGACGGCTCTGCCCGCGACATCACAGTCGGATCGGCCGCCGACGCGCAGAAGTGCGACTTCGTGATCACGGCGCCGTACTCGCGCTGGAAGCAGGTCGCAACCAAAGAGCTCGACGCGACGAAGGGGATGCTGCAGGGCAAGCTGAAGCTGAAGGGTGACCTGCCCACGATCGTGCGCTACACGAAGGCGTCGCAGGAGATGACCGAGTGCACGACCCGGGTCCCCGTCGAATGGCCCGACGAAAAGTAAGCACCAAAACCGTCGACTACGCGGACGCCGAGCCGAGCGCGTTCGCTTCGATGCTGGGCGGCCTGATCGAAGCGAACGTTGAAAACAGCGCGGCCAAGAAGAAGGACTTCGAGGCGCTCGCGGCGCGAGTTGGCATCTTCGTCACTGACATTGACGAAGGCGTGACGCTTGATTTTCGCAAGGGCTCGCTCGTCGTCCATAACGGTCTCCAGTCAAAACGCGACCTGACCATCCGCGCCGAAGCCGACACCGTGATGAACCTGAGCAACCTGAAGATCGGGCTCTTCGGGATGCCCGTTTACTACGACGGCGTGGGCCGTGGTGTCGCCGCCAAGCTGCTGCAGGGCAAGCTGCGGATCGACGGCCTGCTCGGCAACCTGGCCACCCTGAACACAGTGACGCGGATCTTCTCGGTTCAATGAAGCTCGCGGTGATCGGCGCTGGCAGCATGGGCGCCCAGATCGCGCAGCAGGCGGCGCTGCACGGCATGGTCGTGATGCTTCACGACAAGGACCCTGCGCAGCTGCGCAAAGCCGCGGAGTCGAACCGCGGCCACCTCGCGCGCCGCGTTGACAAGGGCAAGCTCTCGGCGGACGACGCCGCCGCGGCCCACGGGCGGGTCATCCTGATCACCGACCTGGACGGCGCCGTTCAACACTCGGAGTTCGTCATCGAGGCGGTCTTCGAGGACCTCGAGTTGAAGCGGTCGATCTTTCGCGAGGTTGACCGGCTCGCGCCGCCCGACGCCGTGATCGCCAGCAACTCATCGACGATCGGCATCAGCAAGCTGGCCGCTGCCGCGCAGCGCCCGGAGCGATGCCTCAACATGCACTTCTTCTACCCGGTGCTCGTCATGGACCTGGTCGAGATCGTGCGCGGGCCGCAGACCTCGGACGAGACCGTTCGGCGAGCGACGGAGCTGGCGCGGCAGATCGGCCGCACATCGGTCGTCCTCAACAAGGAGATCGACGGCTTCATCGTCAACCGCGTCCTCCACGCCGCGACGCAGGAGGCGTACCGGCTTCTCGACGCCGAGGTCGCGTCCTTCGAGGACATCGACACCGCCGTCGAAAAGGGATTGAACTGGCCGATGGGCCCGTTCCGCCTCGGCGACTTCAGCGGCCTCGACGTGACCTACAAGGCGCGCCTGCACATGTTCCAGACGACCGGCGATGAGCGTTATCGACCCTCGCCCCAGCTCGAGGCCAAGGTCAAGGCGGGCAAGCTGGGGCGCAAGACCGGAGAAGGGTGGTACCGCTACCAGTGATCAAGCTCCACCACGTCGGTGTCGCGGTCGCGGACCTGGACGAGGCGATCGAGCTCTTCACCTCGGTCTTCGGAGCCGAGTTGACGCACCGCGCCTCGAGCGAGAGGGACGGCCTCGCAGCGGCCTTCCTGAACGCCGGCGAGACGGAGATCGAGCTGCTGGCTGCGCTGCGCGACGACACACCGGTGGGCAAGTTCGTGGCCAGGCGAGGACCAGGGCTGCACCACATCGCGGTCGCCGTCCCGGACATCGAAAAGGCGATGGCCGATGCACGTGCCAGGGGCCTCGAGCTCATCGACCAGGAACCCCGAATCGGGCTGCACGGGACGCGGATTGCGTTCGTCCATCCGAACAGCGTGGGCGGCGTGCTGACGGAGTTCGTCGAGCAGTGACCGAGGTCCTGAACGACAGCGGCCTGCCGCTGAAGCCCGTCTATTCGGTCGAAGACAGGAGCAGCGACGAGCCGCTGCCCGGCACCTTTCCCTTCACGCGCGGCATCCACAAGGACATGTACCGCCGCCGCCTGTGGACCATGCGCCAGTACGCAGGTTTTGGAGCGGCGGCCGAATCCAACAAGCGCTACCGGTTCCTGCTCAAGCAGGGCCAGACAGGGCTTTCGATTGCGTTCGACTTGCCGACGCAGATCGGCTACGACTCCGACGATCCGATGGCCAATGGCGAGGTGGGAAAGGTCGGCGTCGCGATCGATTCGCTCGAGGACATGGAGATCCTGCTCGCGAACATCCCGCTGGAGCAGGTGTCGACCTCGATGACGATCAACGCCACCGCCTCCATGCTGCTGCTCCTCTACCAGCTCGTCGCCCAGAAGCAGGGATGCCCGCCCGAGAAGATCACGGGCACCGTGCAGAACGACATCCTCAAGGAGTACGCCGCGCGAGGCACATACATCTTCCCCCCCAAGCCATCGATGCGCCTGATCACCGACCTTTTCGCGTACTGCTCACGCGAGCTGCCGAACTGGAACACGATCTCGATCTCCGGCTACCACATGCGCGAGGCGGGTTCGACCGCGGCCGAGGAGATCGCGTTCACGCTCACCCATGCGATTGCGTACGTCGAAGCCGCGCAGGCCGCCGGGCTGACCGTCGACGACTTCGCTCCGCGCGTGTCCTTCTTCTTCGCCTGCCACATGGACTTCTTCGAGGAGGTCGCCAAGTTCCGTGCCGCGCGCCGTATGTGGGCTCGGATCATGCGTGATCGCTTCCACGCGACCGATCCCCGCTCGCAGGCGCTTCGCTTTCACACCCAGACGGGGGGTGTGACGCTGACCGCGCAGCAGCCGCTGAACAACATCGTCCGGACCACGCTCGAGGCGATGAGCGCGGTCCTCGGCGGCACGCAATCGCTGCACACCAACGCTTACGACGAAGCGCTGGGCCTGCCCTCAGAGGACGCGGCTGAGATCGCGCTGCGGACGCAGCAGGTCATCGGCTACGAGTCCGCAGTCCCATACGTGGCCGATCCGCTCGGTGGTTCTTACTACGTCGAGAACCTGACCGACCGCGTCGAGGAAGAGGCGCTCGGGATCATGGCCGAGATCGATGAGATGGGCGGCGCGGTGAGCTGCATCGAGTCGGGCTGGACGCAGCGGCGCATCGCCGACAGCGCTTACCGCATGCAGCAGCGCGTCGAGTCGGGTGAGCGCGCGGTGGTGGGCGTGAACCGCTACACCGAGACCGACGCCCGGCCGGTGGAGATCACGAAGGTGAGCACGCGCCACCAGGTGGCGCAGGCGCGGGCGCTCAAGAAGCTCCGCGCCCGCCGCTCGAAGGCGGCCGTCGAACACCATCTCGCGGAGCTGGGGCGAGCGGCGCGTGGGACTGACAACCTGATGCGGCCGTTGAAGGCTGCGCTGGCGGACTACGTGACGATCGGAGAGTGCTGCGCGGTGCTGCGTGACGTGTTCGGCGAATACCGCCCTGGGGAGGCTGCGTGATGAATTCGACAGTCGTACCGATGATCGCCTACGAGAACGGCTCGGCGGCCATGGACTGGCTTGCGCGCACGTTTGGGTTTCGCGAATTGGAACGCCACGTCGACAAGGACGGGCGGCTCGGCCATGGCGAGATGGAGGCGGGCGACGGGTTGATCATGCTCGCGACGCCCTCGCCGCACTACCAGGGGCCGAAACACCATCGGGAGGAGTGCGAGGCGGCCGCAAAGTGGTCGGAGGTGCCCTACATCGTCGATGGCGTGCTGGTCTACGTCGAGGACCTGAGCGCACACTTCGACCGCGCGAAAGCCGAGGGCGCGACGATCCTGTCACCTCTCGAAGAGAGCGACGAAGGAAAGCGGTATCGGGCCGAAGACCTCGAGGGCCACCGCTGGATGTTCATGCAGAAGTGACCCCGCGCAAGGTCGATCCCCTCAACGAGCTGCGCCAGCGCAAGTACGAGGCCGGCCACGGCGACGCGGAGGCGTTCAACCGCCAGCACGCCAAGGGCAAGCTGACCGCCAGGGAGCGCATCTCGAGACTCGTCGACCGCAACTCCTTCGAGGAGATCGACCTGTTCGCGCGGCACACGGGGGGTGTGCTCGGCGACGGCGTGGTGACCGGGATGGCGAAGATCGACGGCCGCGACGTGATGCTGTTCAGCCACGACGCCAGCGTCTTTGGAGGCTCGCTGGGCGAGGTGTTCGCGCAGAAAGTCATCAAGGTCATGGACCTGGCGCTGAGCAACCGGATTCCGATCATCGGCATCAACGACTCGGGCGGCGCGCGAATCCAGGAGGGCGTGGTCTCGCTGGCCGGCTACGCGGAGATCTTCTGGCGCAACGTCGAGGCGAGCGGGCTCATTCCACAGCTGAGCCTCATCCTCGGCCCGTGCACCGGCGGTGCCGTGTACTCGCCGGCGATCACGGATTTCACCTTCATGGTCCACGGCGTCGGCTACATGTTCATCACCGGCCCTGAGGTCATCCGCGTCACCACCGGCGAGGACGTGACCTTCGACTCGCTCGGTGGCGCCGAGGTGCACAACGTGAAGTCGGGCGTGGCGCATTTCCTTGCCGAGAGCGAGGAGGAGTGCTTCGCCCAGGTGCGCAAGCTCTTCAAGTTCATCCCGCAAAGCTGCGAGGACCAGCCGCGCGCGCTGGAGCCGGCGGACGACCCCGAACGCTCGGAGCCCGGGCTGGCCACGATCATTCCCGACAGCTCGAAGGAGCCGTACGACATCAAGGACGTGGTGCGCATGGTCGTCGACCACGGCGACTTCTTCGAGGTGCAGCCCTTCTACGCGATGAACCTGGTGGTCGGGTTCGCGCACCTCGACGGCAGGTCGGTGGGCGTGGTCGCCAACCAGCCAAAGGTGATGGCCGGAGCCCTCGACATCAACGCGTCGGACAAGGGTGCACGTTTCGTCCGCTTCTGCGACGCCTTCAACATCCCGTTGGTCACGTTCGTCGACGTGCCCGGGTTCTTGCCGGGGACGGCCCAGGAGTACGGCGGCATCATCCGGCATGGGGCGAAGCTGCTCTACGCGTTCAGCGAGGCCACGGTGCCCAAGCTCACGGTGATCACGCGCAAGGCCTACGGTGGCGCCTACTGCGTCATGTGCTCGAAGCACATCCGCGCGGACTTCAACGTTGCGTGGCCGACGGCGGAGATCGCCGTCATGGGGCCGGAAGGTGCCGTGAACGTGTTGTTCCGGCGCGAGATCGCCGCGGCGTCCGATCCCGCCGCGCACCGGGCCGAGCTTGTGAGCGAGTACACCGAACGCTTCGCCAACCCGTACATCGCCGCCGAGCGCGGCTACATCGACGATGTGATCGAGCCCGACCGCACGCGCTCGGAGCTGATCCACGCACTGCGCATCGCTATGCGCAAGGAGCGCAGGCGCTCTGCTCGGTGGCACGGCAACATCCCGCTGTGAAAGGATCGCCGTAGCTTGAAGCTCCTGGAGTACCAGGCCAAGGAGGTGCTGGCCTCGCTTGGCATCGCGATCCCGCCCGGCGTGGTCGCGCGCACACCCGACGAGGCCGCGGCCGCGTTCGAGAAGCTCGGGCCGGTCGCCGTCAAGGCGCAAGTGCCCGTGGGCGGTCGCGGCAAGGCAGGCGGGATCAAGCTCGCCAGTAGCGCGGACGAGGCGCGTACCGCGGCGCAGCAGATCATCGGCATGGACATCAAGGGTTTCAAAGTCCCGCTGGTCTACTGCGAGGCGGCGCTCGACATCGCGCGCGAGATCTATCTCGGCTTCACGGTCGACCGCGACGCGCGCGCGAACATCCTGATGCTGTCGGCGAAAGGCGGGATGGACATCGAACAGGTCGCCGAAGAGTCACCGGAATCGATCTCGCGCCTGTATCCGAACCCCTGGCGTGGAGCCCTCGACTTCGAGTTGACGCAGCTCGTCTATGAGTCAGGGCTGGGCGAGCTCGCGAGGCCGCTGACCGCGCTGATCAAAAGGCTCAATCGGGCGATCCCGGACTACGACGCGCTGACCGCTGAGATCAATCCGCTCGTGGTCACCAGCAAGGGCGATGTCATCGCCGGCGACGCGAAGCTGGAGATCGACGACAACGCCGCCTGGCGGCACAAGGACCTCGAGGAGCGATACGGCTCGGTGATCGAGGGCGACCCGTACGAAGTGGAGGCGAAGAAGCGTGGCCTCACCTATGTCTCCCTCGACGGTGACATCGGGATCATCGGCAACGGGGCCGGGCTGTGCATGGGCACGCTCGACCTGGTGCAGCGCGCGGGGGGCAGGCCGGCCAACTTCTGCGACATCGGCGGCGGCGCCAAGGCCGAGGTGGTCGAGAACGCTCTCGCCGTCATCCTCATGAATCCAAAGGTCAAGGGCGTGCTGATCAACGTCTTCGGCGGCATCACGCGTGGCGACGAGGTGGCGAGGGGCGTGGTCACTGCGCGCGACAACCTGAAGATGAATCTGCCCCTGGTCGTGCGCATGAGCGGCACGCGCGAGGAGGAGGGCCGCGAGATCCTGAAGCAGAACGGGATCGAGCCCGGCGTCAGCGGATGGGAGGGGGCGAAGAAGATCGTCGAGCTCACGCAGTCTTCCGCACTTGTGGGGAAGTCCGGCCCGCAGGGCCGGGATGGGGCTGCTGGGGTCCGATGAGCATCCACCTCGACGGATCCACAAAGTCTTCCCCACTCGTGGGGAAGTCCGGCCCGCAGGGCCGGGATGGGGCTGCTGGAGTCCGATGAGCATCCTCCTCGACGGATCCACGGAGTCTTCCCCACTCGTGGGGAAGTCCGGCCCGCAGGGCCGGGATGGGGCTGCTGGAGTCCGATGAGCATCCTCCTCGACGGATCCACGAAAGTCCTCGTCCAGGGCATCACGGGCCGCGAGGGCTCGTTTCACACCGAGCAGATGACGGAGCTAGGGACGAAGGTTGTCGGTGGTACGAGCCCGGGCAAGGGCGGCACGACACACCTGGGCTTACCCGTGTTCAACACTGTCGCGGACGCCGTGAAAGCCACCGGCGCCACGGCGTCCGGCATCTTCGTCCCCGCGCCTTTCGCGGCCGACGCGATCATGGAAGCCGCTGCCGCGGGGATCACGCTGATCGTCTGCATCACGGAGGGGATCCCGATCCAGGACATGATCCGGGTCAAGGATTTCCTGCGCGGCTACCCGCAGGCGCGGCTGCTCGGCGCCAACTGCCCCGGCTTGATCACTCCGGGACAGGCCAAGATCGGGATCATCCCTCAGCGCATCACGTCCTCTGGCCAGGTTGGCCTCGTCTCGCGCAGCGGCACTCTTACCTACGAGGTCGCGTCAGCGCTGTCGGCGGCCGGCATGGGCCAGTCGACGATCGTAGGCATCGGCGGCGACCCGGTCCTGGGATTGACGTTTCGCGACGTCGTGGAGCTCTTCGAGGAAGACGAAGCGACGACCCACCTCGTCCTGATCGGTGAGATCGGCGGCAGCGACGAGGAGCGGGCGGCCGAGCTGCTCGCGCGCGGCAGCCGGCTCAGGGCCGTTGCCTTCATCTCCGGCCGCACCGCGCCGGAGGGCAAGCGGATGGGGCACGCAGGCGCCATCATTTCCGGTAACCGTGGCACCGCCAAGAGCAAGGAAGAGGCGTTTCGCAAGGCAGGAGTTGCGGTCGCCGAGACGACGGACGAGATCGTGGGCCTGCTGAGATGAGCTCACTCCCCTTGTCAGTCACCCGCGCGCTCCCGAATGACCGGCTGCGCGACCTCGGGATCCTGCTGGTGCTCGCCATGTGGCTCGTCTACACGCGTGTGTACTGGGCACTTGCCGCCGTCCACCTGACCGGCCCGGCCTGCCCCTTCTACGTGATTACCGGGCACCCATGCCCGTTCTGCGGCGGCACGCGCTCGTTCGCGTACATGTGGCAGGGCGACCTGGCGGACGCGGTCCGGCTCTACCCGCTTGGCCCGGCGTTGTTCGCGGGGACAATTGCCGGCGTCGGCGGCCTCGCGGCAGGGATCCTCACGGGACGCACGTGGACCTCGCGCCTGACCCCGACGCACTGGAAGCTCATCGCCGTCGGTTCAATCAGCGCCCTCCTGATGAGCTGGGCGCTCAAGGTCTTCGTCCTCGGTAATTAGCCTGCGGAAGCTCGGTCCCGAGGACTGGCAGCTCTACAGGCGCGTGCGTCTTGACGCGCTCAAAGAGGCGCCATACGCGTTCGGATCTTCGTACGAGCACGAGTTGACTTTCGACGATGCGACGTGGCGGCGCCGCACCGCGGATCGCACCCGGTTCGTGGCCGAGGTGGACGGTGTCGTGGCGGGAACAGTGAGTGGTGGCGACGGTCAGGTGAACGGGTCGGCTGCGATGACCGCGATGTGGGTGGACCCGCGGTATCGGCGCCAGGGCGTGGGGGAGATGCTCGTCAGGACGCTACTGGAGTGGGCCAGGGGACACGGCTACCGCCAGATGTTCCTGTGGGTCACCGAGGTGAATGCGAGAGCGGAGCATCTCTATCTGCAGCACGACTTCGTGCGTACGGGGGCGAGCCAGGAGGTGCGGCCAGGCGAGCTCGAGTACGAAATGTCGCGCGATCTCTAGTTCGCTCTCTCGATGAGCCGCGTCACGATCGGATAGACATAAGGCGTCTTCTGGGCGGCGTTGCCCGGGTCGATGAGATCGTGCGTAAGGGCGTCGGACGCCGCGAACTCGAACGTTTCGACGAATGCGCCGTGCTTGCGCCAGGAGTCGATCAGCCGGAACGTGAAGCGATTGTCGAGCCGTGGCTCGCCCGCGTTGGTGATGACGGCGATCGAGCGTGCCAGGGGCGGTCGGGCGCGCGCCGCCTGGACCAGGATGCGGCCGCAGTCGAACAGCGCGGCGTACGCATGCGTGGAGAACCGCGGATAGCCGTAGGGCGGGCCGAGCTGGTCCCTGAGCTTGTTGTCCCACCACATGTAGAAGTTGGGGATCACCTTGGCGACGCGGCTCATCGCCGTGAGAACCGGGCCGGGGATCGGTTTCAGGCCCAGCATCGGCGCGATCAGCACGGCGCGCTCGATGCCCTGCCGCGTCTGCGCGAGATATCCGGTGAGGATCGCGCCGAGCGACAGGCCGGCCACGGTGAGACGCTCGCCCAGGCCGGCGCCGGCCGCGGCGGCGCGATTGGCGAGGGCGACCAGGTGTTCCGCCCGCAGCTCGGAGATCGAGCTGTTGAGCCGGTCGGTGTAACCGTGCCGCGGATAACGGGGGATGAGCACGTTCCAGCCGCGCTCGTGGAACTGAAGGCCGAGTGCCTCGAACTGCTGCGGGCAGTTGGTGAAGCCATGGAGAAGGACGAGCGAGCGCTCGACCTTGCGTCCATGGGAGTACACGCGCGTGCGGCACAGCGGGTTCACGTTTGGTCCGTCGAGCTCCTGGAGGGTAGCCGCGATCCGCATGCCTTCCGAGTACCGTTCGTCACTCATGCAAGATTGGGTGCCATGGATTTTGAACTGAGCCCCGAGCAGAAGGCGATCCGGGACACGTGTCGCGATTTCGCGCGCGAGGTCGTCGCTCCCGCGGCCGAAGAGCTCGACCGGAACCACGAATTCGGCTACGACATCGTCCGCCAGATGGGGGAGCTGGGGCTGTTCGGCCTCCCGTTCGGCGAAGAGGTGGGCGGCGCCGGTGCCGACTTCCTCTCTCTTTGCCTTGCGATCGAGGAGATCTCGCGCGGCGACGCGGGTGTGGGGATCACGCTCGAGGCCGCGGTCTGTCTCGGGTCGGCGCCGATCTACGAGTTCGGCACCGCGGAGCAGAAGGACCGGTGGCTGCCAGACCTCGTGAGCGGCCGCAAGCTCTGGTCGTTCGGCCTGACCGAGCCGGAGGCAGGGTCCGACGCGGGGGCGACCAAGACCCGCGCCGAGCAGCGCGACGGCAAGTGGGTCATCAACGGAGCCAAGCAGTTCATCACCAACAGCGGGACCGACGTCTCCGCAGGCGTGACCATCACCGCGGTCACGGGACGCAACGGCGCTGAGCCCGAGATCAGCGCGATCATGGTGCCCACCGGAACGCCTGGCTATCACGTCCTCGAGTCCTATCGAAAGCTCGGGTGGCACTCGTCGGACACTCATCCGCTGAGCTTCGAGGACTGCGAGGTGCCGGCCGAGAACCTGCTCGGCCAGCGAGGCGGCGGGTACCGCCAGTTCCTGCACACGCTCACCGGTGGCCGGATCGCGATCGCCGCCCTCTCGGTGGGGCTGGCGCAGGCCTGCCTGGACGCATCGCTTGCGTACGCGAAGGAGCGCCGCACCTTCGGCGAGCCGATCTCCAAGCACCAGGCCATCCAGTTCAAGCTCGCGGACATGGCCATGGAGACGGAGATCGCGCGCACGATCGTCTACCGCGCCGCCGTCGCCTACGGCCGGGAAGGGGCCGAGTCGTCGGACGACGTGCGGATGCTGGCCGCGATGTCGAAGCTCTACGCCTCGGAGGCCTCCAAGCGCGCGGCCGACCAGGCGGTGCAGATCCACGGCGGGTATGGGTTCATGGAGGATTACCCCGTGGCGCGCTACTGGCGCGACGTGAAGGTCAACGAGATCGGGGAGGGGACGTCCGAGGTCCAGCGGATGCTGATCGCGAGGCTGCTCGGAGCCTGAGCAACTCCTTCCCACCGTGTGGGGAGGTGGCGCCGCTTGCGGCGCCGGTGGGGAGGCGAAGGGGACCTCTAGCGGTACACCCCGTTGTGCCCCAGGCTGTGGAGCCCGACATTCGGGAAATACGTCAGACCATGGTCCTCGGAGCCCACCGGGATCGTCGCCACCACCTCACCGGTCGTCGTGTCGAACACGTACACCGTCGCGTTGTAGCGGCCTGACGCCCACAGCCGGGTCCCATCCGGGTTCAGCTGCAGCATGTCCGGGCTGCCGCCCCCCGGAATCCACCACTTCCCGACCACCCGCCGCGTGGCGAAGTCGACCACCGAGATCGATCCTTCGAGACGGTTGGACACGTATAGCGACTTCGCGTCGCGCGACACCTGCAGGCCGTGCGCACCGCGTCCGGTGGGAACGAACTCCACGATCTTCATCGCCACCGGGTCGATCACAGACACGCCCATGGTGCCCTGGTCGGTCACGTAGAACACGGTCCCGTCGGGCGAGAGCCTGACGTCGATGGGCAGCCCACCCACGTCGACGTAGCCGGCAAGGCGCATCGAGTTCACGTCGACCTTGGCGACGACGCCAGAGTACTCGGTCGAGATCATGAAGTAGCTGCCGTCGGCGCTGAAGTCAAGGTGGTCGGCGCCGGGCCAGGGAATTGCCACCGACCCCAAGAGCTTCCACCCGTGGCGCCAGTCGCGGAACTCGACCCGCTGGTTGCGCTCCACGACGTCGATCGCCTTCGTCCCGTCGGGTGTGAAGTACAGGTTGTAGGGAAAGGGGGTGTTGATCGTCCCCGCCGGCTTGCCCGTCTGGACGTTGATGACGGTAAGGCTGCTCGACCCCTCGTTGTCGACATACAGCGCGCTCATGTCCCACGCCGGCGCGATGTGGTGCGGGATCTGGCCGACGGGGAAATGACTGATCACCTTGTAGGTGTTGGGGTCGATGACGTCGACCGTGCCGGCGCCGCTGTTCGGGACGTAGACGCGCGCGGGGATCTCGCAGAGCGGGCAGGGTACGTTGCTCGACATCGTGTTGGCGTAGACGTTGAAGGCGGGGCTGGGCAGCATGCTCGCAGGCTGGTTCGCGGCGCCCTGGTCGCCGGGCGCCGTCCAGACCACGCCGGCGACGACCGCCGCGGGGATGATGATCGCGATCAGGAAGAGGGCTGCGAACATGATGTGGACCACCCGCGAGCGGAAGGCCCCGGCAAGGGCGCCTAGGCGGCCGTCACTCGTCCGGAAGATCTTCAAGTTTCGGGGTCAGCTCGCATACCCATCGGCCGTCGTCCAGACGGCGGATGAAGCGCGCGTAACCCTGATTGCGCGCGACGTTCAGGAACTGCTCCTGCGTGATCAGCGTGCGCAGCCTCGCGAGGTCTGCGTAGGTGTTGTCGCGCATGATGCCGCCGACGACGCCGGCGAGCTCGCGCCACTGGCCTTCAGAGAGTGGTTCGCCGTAACCGGCGATGGTGACCAGCAGCGCGGCGGTCGCACCGGTGATGGTCTCGGGCAGGATTTTCTCGGACTTGGCCCGCGAGATGATCTCTTTGCCGGTGCTGATGATGTCGGCGATCCGGTCGCGACGCACGCCGATGATGTCGCGGCCGCTGCCGACCGTCGTGCCCTCGAGATATCGCGGCCCTGCGTCCATCGTCAAGCCCACTATTCTAGGTAACGCCTGAGTTGGATCTGGAACTCGCGTCCCAGCACGCGACCTTTCGCGCCGCCGTGCGGGAGCTCGCACAGAGCGTGGTCCAACCTCTCGCGGCCGAGGTGGACCGCGAACATCGATTCCCCGACGAAGCCATCAAAGCCGCGACCGGCGCGGGCCTCATGGGGGTGCTGATCCCGCGCGAGTACGGCGGTGCCGGGCTCGACGCACTCGCGTTCGCCATCTGCATCGAGGAGCTCGCCCATGCGTGCGCCGCGACCGCCGTCATCGTCGACGTGCACACCAGCGTCGGCACCGAGCCCATCCTCCTGTTCGGCGACGAGGAGCAGAAGCGCAGGTGGCTGCCGCAGCTGGCCTCCGGCGACCTGCTGGGCGCCTTTGCGCTGACCGAGCCATCGTCCGGCTCCGACGCGGCCTCGCTCAAGATGACGGCGAAGCGCAACGGGGGCGGCTACGTCCTCAACGGGACCAAGGTCTTCATCACCAACATCGGGCGCGCGGCCCTCTACGTCGTGTTCGCGCGGACGGGGCCCGACGAGAAGGCGGGTGGCGTGACGGCCTTCCTCGTGCCCGCGGACGCCGATGGCGTGCGCGTGGGCCAGGTGTTCGACAAGATGGGCCTCAACGGCTCCCCCACCGGTGAGCTGGTGCTCCAAGACGTCGAGATCCCCGAGGCCAACCGGCTTGGCCGCGAGGGGCAGGGATTCACGGTCGCGATGCGCGCCCTCGACTCGGGCCGCATCGGAATCTCCGGCCAGGCCCTCGGCATCGCTCAGGCCGCGGTGGACGAGGCGCGAGAGTTGATGCGCGAGCGCGGCCACGGGCAGGGTGACGAGTTCGCCCTCGCGGACATGGCGACGCGGGTGGAGTCGGCCCGGCTGCTGGCCTATCACGCCGCCTGGCTGTGCAGCCGAGGCAAGCCGTTCACCCGAGAGGCTTCGATGTCGAAGCTGCACTGCACCGACACCGCGATGCAGGTCGCGCTGGACGCGTTGCAGATCGCGGGCGAGGAAGGTGCGGTCAAAGGCAGTCCCTTCGAGCGCCACGTGCGCGACGCCAAGGCACTGCAGATCTACGAGGGTTCGAACCAGGTCCAGCGGATCGTCATCGCGCGCGAGTTGCTGAGAACCGGATAATCGCTCTCAGGTAAATGGATTTCGAGTTCACGGCCGAGCAGGTCGCAATCCGTGACACGATCCGCGAGCTCGTCCAGGATCGAGTCGCGCCCCGCGCGTCCGAGATCGACCAGACCGGCGAATACCCGCAGGACATCGAGAAGCTTTTCGCCGAGAACGGCATCCTGGGCATCCCGTTCCCCGAAGAGTACGGAGGCATTTCGGGCTCCAGCGTCACCATCTGTATGGGCATCGAGGAGATCGCCAAGGCTTGCGCCAGCTCGTCGCTGATCCTCGCCGTGCAGGCCCTCGGCTCCTATCCGATCCTCGTCGCCGGGACCGAAGAGCAGAAGAAGCGCCTGTGCCCTCCGCTTGCCTCCGGGGAGAAGGTCGCCGCCTACGCGCTGTCCGAGCCCGGCAGCGGTTCCGACGCCGCGGCGATGAAGACGTCCGCCAGGAGGTACGGCAACGAGTACGTCCTGAACGGCACCAAGCAGTTCATCACGCACGGCAGTATCGCCGGCACGCTCGTCGTCTTTGCGGAGACCGAGCCGGGTAATGACCACCGCGGCATCTCAGCCTTCGTACTCGAGCGCGAGACGAGTCCGTGGACGGTGGCCAAGCTGGAGCACAAGCTGGGCATCCGGGGATCGCCGACGGCGCAGATCGTCCTCGAGGACGTGAAGGTGCCGGCCGCAAACCGCCTTGGCGAGGAGGGCGCCGGCTTCAAGCTCGCCCTCGCGGTGCTCGACCGTTCGCGGCCTGGTATCGGCGCCCAGGCGCTGGGCATCGCCGAGGGCGCGTTCGATTACGCGCTCAACTACGTCAAGGACCGGCAGCAGTTCGGGCAGCCGATCGCCAGCTTCCAGGGGATCCAGTTCATGCTCGCCGACATCGCGACCCAGATCGAAGCCGCGCGTCACCTCGTCTACCGCGCGGCGACCAAGGTCGATACCAAGGCCGCCGACCTCACGAAAGTCGCGGCGATGGCGAAGCTCTTCGCCTCCGATATGGCCATGCGCGTCACCACCGACTGCGTGCAGCTTCTCGGTGGCTACGGCTACATCGCCGATTACCCGGTTGAACGAATGATGCGGGATGCGAAGATCACGCAGATCTACGAAGGAACCAACCAGATCCAGCGCGTCGTCATCGCGCGAGCGCTGCTTCGTTGAGCGCCGAGCCGGAAGAGCAGAGACCGGCCCCGCCGCCTCCTCCTCCGCCACCTCCACCGCCGCCACCACCCGCCGCGTCGCCGTACTACCGACCTGGTGCGTATCCGCCGCCTCAGCCGGCCGCGCGCAGCGACGGCGGAGCGCTCGTCTCGCTGATCGCGGGCATCATCGGCCTGCTGCTCGGGCTGGCCCTGGGCATCCCCGGCCTGATCCTCGGCCCGCTCGCATACTTCATGGGCAAGTCGGCGGTCGGCAGGATCGACGCCTCGGAGGGGAAGGTCGGCGGGCGCAGCTCCGCGCATGCGGGCTGGATCATCGGCATCGTCGCGACCGGGGTGGGCGCGATCGTGACGCTCACCTGGTTCGTGATCTGGCTGGTCGCCGTCTCCGGACCGCCGCCGACTTAGAAGGAAGTGGATCGAGTCGGCGACGCGTTCGTCTGGCCATTCCGCGACCCGGAGTGGGTCACCAAGATCCTGATCATGGGTCTCATCCTGCTGATCCCGATCGCGGGAGCGATCGACGGACTGGGCTGGATGCTGGCCGCGCTCCACCGGCTGCGGGCGGGCGAGGAGCGCCTGCCGCCCGCCAACTTCGACCACCTCGGGCCGGGCTTCCGGCTGTTCCTCGTGTTTCTCGTCTACTACCTGGTCCTGACCGCGGTCGCGGCCCTGATCTACGTCCCGGCCGTGCTGCTGCTCGCCGAGCAAGGTCGGCATGAGGCGTCGAATCCATTGCTCGTCTCGCTGGGGCTCGCCCTGTCCCTGCTCGCGTTCAGCGTTGTCACGCTCGGCTCCCTTGTGATGACCTTCCTGACGCCGGCGATCGTCCTGGCTTTCGACAAAGGGGGCATCGCCGCCGGCCTGCGCGTGACCGAGGTCGTGCGGCGAGCCCGCACATCGCTCACCAACACTCTGGTTGCCGGCCTTATGCTGATCGCCGCCAGCCTGGTCGCGCAGCTGGGGAGCGTGGCGTGCATCGTCGGGATCGTGTTCACGGCCGCGTATGCGTTCGCGATGCAGGCCTGGATCGTGCGCAGCTACGAGCTGGGCTCTACATAAAGGAGAGAGGAAAGAGGGATGTCGGACTTGCCGCCGCCTCCGCCGCCGCCGTCAAGTGGAGGCAGCGAGCCTCCTTCGCCACCTCCGTCGGGCGGAAGCGCCCCCCCGCCGCCGCCGCCGCCGCCCCCGCCACCTCCTCCCGGTGGAGGGTATGCGCCACCGCCACCGCCGGGTGGGCAAGCTGGCTACGTTCCGCCGGCGCCGCAGGGCTACGTGCCGCCCGGCGCGGGCTACGCGGCCCAGCGGACGGATGGGCTTGCGATCGCGTCGCTGGTCATCGGCATCGTCTCGATCGTCTGCTCGTTCCTGTGCCTGGGCGTCATCCTCGGCCCGACGGCGGCGATCATGGGCTTCATCGCGCGCCAGCGGATCGCCACCAGCGGCGGTGCGTTGGGCGGAGGTGCGCTTGCCATCATCGGGTTGATCCTGGGGGTCATCGGTTTCCTCGCCAGCGTTGGCGCGTTCTTCGCCATCGTACTGACGGGGGCCCTGAGCAACTCGACGACGTAACCTTCCGCGGGAACGCGGCGTTGCTAGAATCCCGGTGCTCATGTCACGGGCCAGGCCGAAACGGGCCAGGCGATCCCGCTACCACGTCTCCTACCGCCTGACCAGGTCGGTCCCTGCGGCGGTCATCGTCGTCTTGCTGCTGGGCATCGTCCTGGCCGCGACGCTGACCTACAAGCGCATCGACGACTTCATGACCGCGACCACCGGCCGCCACGTCAACCCGATCGGCGAGCTCGCCCAGGTGGTCGAGCCTTCGCCGGGGACGATTGCCTACAAGCTGAAGCACGGGCAGCGCGTGAACGTGCTTTTGCTCGGCCGCGGTGGTTACGAGAACGATGCGCCGTACCTGACCGATTCGATCATGGCCGTGAGCATCGACCCGGTCACGAACCGCGTGATGATGCTTTCCATCCCACGCGACCTCGTCGTGCGCATGGACCTGCAGCAAAACCCGAACAGCATCTGGACCAACAAGATCAACGCCGCGTACGAGGTGCCCAACACGCACATCATCTGCTGCGTCGCCAAGCAGTACACCGGAGCGAACGGGGGTGGCTACGCGGCGGAGCACGAGGTGGGGAAGATCACCGGGCTCACCTTCGATAGATACATTGCGATCGACTTCAAGGCCTTTCGCGACATGGTCAACGCCCTGGGTGGCGTCGACGTCTGCCTGACCTCAAACCTTGACGACTACTCGTACCCCGACTACAAGAACGGCTACCACCCGATTCACTTCAAAGCGGGATGCCAGCACCTGAACGGCGAGCAGGCGCTCGAGGTCGCGCGCTCGCGTCACGCCATCCAGCCTCAACAGGCATCTGACTTCGGGCGCGCGAAGCGTCAGCAGGACATCATGCAGGCGATCAAGACAAAGGCCACCACCGTGAATGGTTTCGCCAAGGCGCCCCAGCTGCTCAGCGCTCTGCAGAAGAACATCAACACCGACATGAGCCTCGCCGACATGAAGGCGATCTACGACTGGGGCAAGAACTTGCCTGACAGCTCGATCATCCGGATCGCGCTGACCGCGCCTTCGGCCTCGGCGCCGGGCAACCTTCTCGACGGCGGCAATTGTGGAATGGGCGCCGCCTCCCAGCTCTGCGCGGATGATCCGACCTTCGCGATGATCCGCAAGTACGTCGCCAATGTCTTTGTCGACCCGAAGACGCTGGGCGAAAAAGCGCCGGTGCAGTTCGCCAACGGGTCGACGGGCTTCGTCGGGCTCGACGATCGGGTGACCACGATGCTGGATCCGATCGGACTTCAGCTGAACGATCCGGTCGCTCACGCGCCCTCGTCGAAGACGCTGATCCTCGACTATTCCGGCGGCCAGTTTCCCCTGACCACGAAATGGCTGCAGAGCTTCTTCGGCGGCACCGTGGTCACCGCAACCCCGACGAATCCCAAACCGGCGCGCGGCCAGCAGACCTATGGCATCGTCGTGGTGCTCGGACACGACTTCGCCCTACGCTTTTTGGGCGAGTAACACCCCACCCCTTTCCCCTCCCCACTGAGTGGAGAGTGGACAACGGAGCAACGGCCCGCCTGCGACGATTGCGGCGTTGGGTGAAGACCACGAACTACTAGCCCAGTTTCGAGCTGGCGACGTGCGCGCACTGGCACGCGCGATCTCTCTGGTCGAGCGTCGCGACGCGGCGGTGCGCGGCCTCGAAGAAGAGCTGTGGCGCGACGCCAAAACACCCGGGGTCGCCGGCTTCACGGGTGCCCCGGGCACGGGCAAATCGACCCTGGTCGACGCGGTGGTCTCCCTGCTTCGCAAGAAGGACTCCTCGGTCGCGGTCCTGGCCACAGACCCGAACTCGCCGTTCACGGGCGGCGCGATCCTCGGCGACCGCATCCGCATGCAGCGCCACGCCCTCGACCCCAAGGTCTTCATCCGCAGCATGGGTGCGCGGGGGCACCTGGGCGGCCTCTCCCTCGCGACTCGCGAAGCGATCCGGCTGTTTGGGGCGTTCGGTTTCGACGAGGTCCTTCTCGAGACGGTGGGAGTCGGCCAGTCCGAGCTCGAGGTCGCCGCAGTCGCCGACACCACTGTGGTCGTCCTGACGCCAAACCTGGGCGACAGCGTGCAGATGATCAAGGCCGGCATCCTGGAGATCGCCGACATCTTCGTCGTCAACAAGGCGGACATCGAGGGCCACACCCGGGTCATGGCGGAGCTCCGGGCGATGCTGAGCCTGGCACCGAAGGCCGAGTGGAAGCCGCCCATCCTCGCCACAGTCGCCAGCAGCCAGGAAGGCATTGAACAGCTGTGGGACGCGGTCCTCGCCCACCGCCGCCACCTGGAGAAGAGCGGCAAGGCCGAGGCGCTGGCCGAAAGACGGCTTCGGGATGAGACCGCAGAGGTCGCCGCGGAGCTGGCCCGGCGGCGCGCGCGGCAGGCGCTGGAGGAAGACCCCGAGCTCGCGCGGCGCCTGCTGGACGACCGCACGCCGTACCGAACCGCGGAGGAGATCCTCGACCGAAAGGGATAATCAATCTCGATGAAAGTTCGCGCTCGCGACCCCAAAGAGGTGTGGAAGGAGGAGTTCGAGTCGAGCCCGGAGCGTGAGGACGGGATCGAGACCTCGACCATCTCCGGGATCCCCCTGAAGCCCCTTTACACATCCGAGGACCTGCCGCGACGCGTCGAGGAGTTCCCCGGCCAGTTCCCGTACACCCGCGGCATCCACACGAGCGGTTACCGCGGCCGCCTCTGGACGATGCGCCAGTTCTCGGGATTCGCGACCGCCGAAGAGACCAACAAGCGGTACAAGTACCTGCTCGCCAACGGCCAGACCGGGCTGTCGGTGGCGTTCGACATGCCGACCCTGATGGGCCAGGACTCCGACGCGCCGACGAGCCGCGGCGAGGTCGGCCATTGTGGCGTGGCGATCGATTCGCTGGCGGACATGGAGACGCTGTTCGAGGGCATACCGCTCGGCGAGATCACGACCTCGATGACCATCAACTCACCGGCGGCGATCCTGCTGTGCATGTACATCGCCGTCGCTGAAAAGCAGGGCGTGCCGGCTGCGAGTCTCGGCGGCACTCTGCAGAACGACATCCTCAAGGAGTTCATCGCGCAGAAGGAGTTCATCTTTCCACCGGCCCCTTCGATGCGCCTGGTCGTCGACTCGATCGAGTACTGCGCGAAGGAGGTGCCGAAGTGGAACACGATCTCCATCTCGGGCTACCACATCCGAGAGGCCGGTTCGACCGCGGTCCAGGAGCTCGCGTTCACGCTGGCCGACGGCATGGCCTACGTCGACGCGTGTCTCGAACGCGGGATGCACATCGACGATTTCGCTTCGCGTCTCTCCTTCTTCTTCGACGCGCACATCGACTTCTTCGAGGAGATCGCCAAGTTCCGCGCCGCGCGGCGGATCTGGGCGCGCTGGATGCGGGAGCGCTACGGCGCGCAGCAGGAGCGGTCGTGGAAGATGCGATTCCACACGCAGACAGCAGGCGTGTCGCTGACGGCGCAGCAGCCGGAGCTGAACATCGCGCGGACCGCGATCGAGGCGCTGGCCGCGGTGCTGGGCGGCACGCAGTCGCTGCACACGAACGCGATGGACGAAGTGCTCGCGCTGCCGACGGACAAGGCGGCGCGCATCGCCCTGCGCACGCAGCAACTGCTGGCTTACGAGACCGGCGCCGCCAACACCATCGACCCACTCGGAGGCAGCTACTTCGTCGAGGCGCTGACGGACGAGATGGAGCGCCAGGCCGAGGCCTACTTCAAGCGCATCGACGAGATCGGCGGAGTGATCCCCGCGATCGAGGTCGGCTTCTTCCAGAAGGAGATCGCCGACGCGGCATTCCGCTACCAGCAGGAGCTCGAGCAGAAGCGAAGGATCGTGGTTGGTGTCAACGACTTCTTCGTCGACGAAGAGGAGGCCATCGACATCCTGCGCATCGATCCGCGCCTGGAGAGCGAGCAGGCCGAGCGCGTACGAAGTGTGCGCCGTAAGCGTGACGCGGCGGAGTGCGCGAACGCGCTCAACCAGCTCCGCAAGGCCGCGGCGGGCAACGACAACCTGATGCCTTACATCCTCGACGCGGTGCGCGCATACGCGACCGAAGGCGAGATCATGCAGGCCATGATCGAGGTCTTCGGCACCTACACCGAAACGGCGGTCGTCTAGTTGGCGACGGCCACCAAGCCCGTGCGCATCGTGGTCGCCAAGGTCGGGCTCGACGGGCACGACCGCGGCGTCAAGGTGGTCGCGCGCGCTCTGCGTGACGCCGGCTACGAAGTCATCTACACCGGCCTGCGCCAGACCCCGGAGATGGTGGTCGATGCCGCCCTGCAGGAGGACGCGCAGGTCATCGGCCTCTCCATTCATTCGGGCGCGCACATGACGCTCTTCCCGGCCGTCGTCGACGAGTTGAAGAGGCGCAAGGCGACGGACATCGTCGTCTTCGGCGGCGGCATCATCCCAGACGACGACATCGCGGCCCTCAAGAAGCGCGGCGTGGCCGAGATCTTCACGCCCGGGACCCGACTGCAAGAAATCGTGGAGTGGCTCCGCAAGAGGTTCCCCGAGACAGCGACCCGGTAATCGCATAACATCTCGCGCAATGTCCGAGACGCCGCCTCCAGACCTCCCGCCGCCGCCACCCGTTCCGCCGCCGCCCATGGGACAGCCCCCGGGCGGTTTTCCACCCGGCCCGCCGCCTCAGCCCGGCCAGCCCCCGCAGATGTACGGCCAGCCGTACGGGCTGCCCGAGGCGCAGGGCGCCACGCCGGCGATGGTGCTCGGCATCGTCTCGGTCTGCCTCATGCCCATCGGGTGCTGCTGCTGGTTCCTCGAGCTGCTGGCGATCCCGCTCGGAGTGGTCGCCATCTTCATGGGCGTCAACGCCCGCAATCGCGTCAACGCGAGCCAGGGCACGCTGGGTGGCGGGGGCAAGGCCACGGCGGCGATCGTCACCGGGGGGATTGCGGCCGTCCTGGGAGCCATCATCCTGGTGCTCGGCCTGGTCTTCACCGGCCTGAACGCCTCCGGCGTCCTCCAGAACCTGATCCCGAGCCCGACCCCCTAAGAGATTCAACTCCTCCCCACCGTGTGGGGAGGTGGCCCGGAGGGCCGGAGGGGAGCCGTGGGCGGGGGGTCGACGAGGTTGGCGTATCATTGGCGGGCCTCCCCAGCAGAGGCGTTTCCATGCAACTCAAAGCATCGCCACGAAAGC
>DASWDZ010000159.1:0-2652 GCA_036395015.1 Candidatus Dormiibacterota bacterium
AACATGGATCTGTACAAGTGGGCCACCAAGCTGGCGCCGTTCACGCCGGGCGACCTGACGCTGGACTGCTTCGAGCTGGCGCGGGACATCCGCGAGCTCGACATGCGCGCCTCGCCGTACGACCTGCGCGGCCTTGGCTACGAGCCGGTCCCGATCGAGACGCCCGAGGGCAAGGCCGCCTACGCCGCCGCGCAGCGCGCCTTCGCCGAACGCGCCCGCACGCTGCGCGAGCGCCTCGTCGCCGTCTGCGACGCACTGCTGGACCTTTGCCCCTCCCTATGCACCAGGGATAGGCAGGACCCTCGCCGAGGACTAATGTCCTGAAGGCACCAGGTAGCAGTGAGCTGATTCAGGTTGCCTCGAGGGGCGTGATGGCCAAGGGCCGTCGGTATCTCCTTCGTGCCCGCGTTGCTCGCCACGCGGACTGCGCAGTGCCTGGTGCTCGCGCTCCACCGCCTCCTCCCGTGATCGCCAAGAGATCCCCTGTCGGAGAGGAGTATGCAATGGCGCGAAAACCGCGTCTCGTTGTTGTCCTTGTCGGACTGCTGGGCCTGTTGCTCACCGCTGTTGTCGCACCGACGACGCAAGCCCAGCCGGTCAAGTTCGAGACGGAAACGCACTTCCGCTGTTACGTCATCAGCCAGCAGACCCCTGAACCCGCGAAGACGGTGACCCTTCGCGATCAATTCATGGGGCCACAGACCCTGACGGTGGACGAACCGCTTGAGTTCTGTGCCCCGACGTCGAAGAACGGGCTGCCGATCCTGAGGCCAGAAGAGCACCTCACCATGTACGGCGCGGCTGCCGGGCTGCCTGAGCATCTGACCGTCTTCACCGAAGACCAGTTCGGTGCACGGACCCTCGAGGTCGTGGGCGCCCGGATGCTGCTAGTCCCCACTGAGAAGGAGGAACTCGGGTTCCCCAAGCGACTCAACCACTACTGGTGCTACCAGGCCGAGGGGCCACGGGTCAGTCAGAGCGTGACCCTGGACGACCAGTTTGGCACCGACGAGGTGCGCGTAGAGCGACCCAAGTACTTCTGCAACCCCGTCGAGAAGACCTACGCGGGCGTGACGGAGCGCATCGTGGAGCGGCAGGTGCACCTCACCTGCTACGAGATCTTCGGCCCGCAACGGACCACAGCCACAACATTCCGTGCACGCAACCAGTTCGAGCAGGACATGTTCACCGTGACGTCCTACGACCTGCTGTGCGTGCCGTCCGAGAAGAAGGGATTCCAGCCGGCATAGACGCAACGTGAACCCTGCGGCCGCCGAAAGGATCGTCGCCGCAGTCACATGGGATGACGGGCGGGGTGGTTGTAGATGCCGCCCCGCCTCAGCGACCATGCGGACTTGACGAGGCAGGGTTTCCGGAGGGATGATTCGAACGTATGTTCGATCCGACGGTGAGGGGAGTCACCTGATGTCGGAGCCCTTCGACTGGGAGTTGCTGCACCGTCCATCGGCGATGGCGATGGTGCGTGGTCAGCTCGAGTTCAGCTGGCTGGTGCTGAGCGGCCGGCTCGCTTCGCTCACCGACGAGCAGTACTTCTGGCGCCCGACCCCGGCGGCGCTGACCGTCGTACGACGCTCCGACCGGGAGCGGAACCGGCTCCGCCTGGTCGGCTCCGGCGAGTGGGTCTCGCAGTATCCGTTCGAGCCGGTCGACCGCACGCCGCGCACGATCGCCTGGCTGGTCGCGCACCTCACCGAGCTGTTCTTCGAGCGCTGGGAGTGGACGTTCGGCGGGCATCAGCAGTACCGCACCGACATCACCCTGCACGGAAACGCGCGCGACGCCGTCGCCTGGCTGACGCACTGGGTCGACTCCTGGCGCGAGGCGATCGCCGCCCTCGACGAGTCCGAGGTCATGACCGTCGGCCTCAGCCAGGCAACCGACCTCGACGCCCTCTCCCCCTTCGGCCACCTGGTCCTGCACCTGAACCGCGAGCTCATCCACCACGGCTCCGAGATCATGACCCTGCAGGACCTGTACGACGCCCGCGCCGCCTGACCAGTCCGCCTCCCGCTCGGCACCCGGGACACGCCGACACGATCGCCGCCGAATTCGCTTCTTTGCCGGCATCGAACTCGGACTCCCGCTTGGACGAGACCATCGCACCGAACGGTCGACCGGGACGTTGGCTGGACCATGTTGGGACGCCCAGGCTCTGACCAAGTTGTCGGAATTGTGCACTCGAAGCTGCTAGCGGACCTGAGCGTCGCCGCGGTTTGCGGAGTAGTGGGGCATCACGTCACCAACCGGATCGATACCGAGGTAGCGCCACAGCTTGCTCAGAACCCAGCCGACGACGGCGCCGAACGTGGCGATCATGACGTCATCGATCGCTGTCACGCGGCCAATCGCAAGCACCCACTGCGCCGCCTCGATGCCACACGCGATTGCCGCGGCGACGCCAGCCGTGTGCAGGACGGAGCGCCGGGCTGATGCGGATAGCAGGGGGAGGAAGAGCCCTAGGGGGATGAAGAGAATGAGGTTGCCACCGACCTGGCTCGCGGCGACCTGCCAATCCACGGCATGGAGGAGCATGTTTGCTGTGCTACGTAGCGGCAGCAGATCGATGGATCGCCCGCGCATGCCAGCCGCCGGCAACAGAGTGAGCGCCGCGACCGCGGTCAGCCACATCGA
>DASWDZ010000160.1:0-7283 GCA_036395015.1 Candidatus Dormiibacterota bacterium
TCCTCGAGCGGGACGAGCCGGTCGAGCGCCTCCAGCAGAGTTACCTTGACGCCGAGCTGGTTGTAGAACGTCGCGAACTCAACCCCTACGGCGCCCGCGCCGATGATGCAGATCGACTCGGGCGCGCTCTTGGAGAGCACCGCGTGGTCGGACGAGATGATGTACTGGCCGTCGAGCTCGAGGCCGGGGAGCGTCTTGACGACCGAGCCCGTGGCGATGACCAGGCTCTTGGCTTTGACCTGTTTCCCGTTGACGTCGATCGTGTTCCGGTCGCGCAGCTTGCCCTTGCCGGAGACGACCTCGATCTTGTTCTTCTTCATCAGGTACTGGACGCCCTTGTAGAGCTGGCCGACGATGGCGTCCCGGCGGTCGGCGATGCGCGGGTAGTCGTAGCCGACCACCTCCGCCTTGAGCCCAAACTCAGTGCCCCGCGTGGCCACGCGGTGGTACAGCTCGGACGACTCGAGGAGGGCCTTGGTAGGGATGCAGCCGATGTGAAGGCACGTCCCACCAAGCTTGTCCGACTCGATGAGGGCTACTTTGAGGCCGAGCTGTGAGGCGCGGATGGCGGCGGGATAGCCGCCCATCCCACCACCCAGGATCGCGACGTCGAAATCGAGTTCGGGCACTGCGCTAAATCTTAGGGAGGGTTAGCAGCCGGCCTTGCGCAGATTGGCGCGGGCGGCTTCGAAATCGGCCCGGTCCTGCACCGGCACGCCTGCCACCGGGTCGCCGTAGCGATCGACGGCGCGGTAGTAGGCAGGTGGCAAGACGTCCGGCATCACCAGCAAATCGACCTTGCCGGTTCTATCGAGGCACGGGTCGGTGCGCTCGACGGCGAGCGCCCGCAGGTCGGCCACCGCGCGCTGCATCTGCACCGTCTTGGCCAGGCCGAACTCGTAGAGCACGACGGCGTTGTTGAAGCAGGCCAGGAAGAGGCACGCGGTCAGCGCGGGCCGCCAGGTTCCCCGCCACGGCAGCGCGTAAGCGGCGTCGGCGAGCAGGATCAGCCACAGCACGGCGGCCACGTAGACGTAGCGCGAGGCACCGGACTGCTGCAGGCCGAGCTGGGCTCGAGTCAGGCCGGCGACGAGGTAGAAGGCAAGCAGGCCGGCCGCGACGGCGACCACGAATGCGTCCGGAGGGTGGGTTCTCCATCGCCACGCCAGCGCGGCCACGACGGCAGCCAGGAGCGCCACCCCGACCCAGCCGCCCAGCCCGATCACGCCGGCGAGGCCCTGGCTGAGCCCCCACGCGGCATAGAGGGGGTCGAGCAGGAGGTTGGCCGCTGTCGGCTGGGGCTCGGGGTGCTGCGCAAAGCGTCCAAAGCCCAGGTACCACGCGCCCAGGCCCACGCCGAGCGGGACCAGGGCCAGCAGGTCGCGGCGGCGACCGGGCGTCAGGGCGAGGTAGACGGCGGCGGCGGTGGCGAACGGCACCCCGATGCCCGAGAACGACAGTGACGTCGCGAGCAGAGCGACCGCCGCCGCCAGGCGCAGGCCGCCGGGCGTCTGCACTAGCAGCAAGGCCCCCAATCCCAGTGCGACCGACCCGAGCCAGGCCATCTGCCAGGCCCAGAACAGGTCCTCCCAGCCCGCCCCCAGGACAAGAACAAGAAGGGCGGCCGCAAGACCGGGGAGGTGGCCGGAGCGCCGGCGAACGAGCTCGAAGAGCAGGAGGACGTTGGCAAAGTGGGCGACGTACAGCAACGCCATGTACGGCAGGTAGCTGCGGAGCCCGACGGTGTTGAGGAGGGCGGCGTAGACGAGGCGCAGCAGCATCGAAGGGTGTTCGTTGTGAGGTTCGAAGTAGGTGGTCAGCGTCCAGTCGGGCGCCGTGAGGATGAACGACCACTCGTCGAAATAGAAGGTGAAGGTGCGTGTGACCCACAGAAGGAAAGCGCACACCATCAGCGCCGCGGCGACGACGAGCCAGCGCACGTATGGCACGCGCACGTCGGCCGCGGTCACGCGATCAGGCCGCGACCGTCGAGGCTTTGCGAGGCATCGCGAGGATGGCGAACCAGACCGTCATCCCGATCAGGATCGGTAGCGGCGTCAGCGGCCAGGCGAACTCGCCGGCGATCACGATGACGAGCAACCACCACCGCTGCCACGCTGGTGATCTCTCGCGCAAGAAGAGCCACGCGGCGAGAACCAGGATCGTGAAGTCCTGGAGGTGCCAGTACGTGGCGCCCAGGGCGGTGGCGACGAGGCCGAGGGCGAAGATGCGGGCGTCGCTCGCGTGGCGATTTGCGTACGCGGCCACTGCGGCGGCCACAGCAACGACTCCTTGCACGATGTAGCTGAGCGCGCCGGGGCCCAGCAGGTAGGCAAGGGTGAAGTAGCGGTTGTTGGCGACCTGCTGCGCCTCGGTCAGCAAGGCTCGGTAGTCGGTCAGGCCCTGCGCGCCGATCGCGACGAGTGAGGCGATCGCGAGCACCGTGGCGACCGCGGCCCAGGTCACGGCGATACGCCAGCGACCTGCGAACAGCAGGACGACGGGCAGAAGCAGCGCCAGCTGCGGCTTGATCACAGAAAGGCCAAGCACGACTCCCGCCAGGTAAGGCCTGTTCGACTGGGCCAGCCACCACGCCCCGGCGACTACGAGCACGATGACGAGTGCCGGCTGGGCGAGGCTCAGCCCGTAGAGCAGCGGGTACCAGGCGACGGCGGCGAGCAGCCAAATGCCGCGTCGCAGCCACGAACCGGGCGCCGCGATCCACCAGGCCGCGACCAGCGCGGCGACCGAGATCGCCAGCCATGCCAGCACCGCCGCCGAGGGGCCCAAGAGGGTGAGCGGCAGCAGCAGCCACGCGTACACGGGTGGAGAGATGAAGCGGACGCCGTCGCCGAAGGGAGCGTGCGGGCGGAGCTGGACGAACAGCTCCTGCTGGAGCGGCAGCGAGTAAATGTGACTCCACCCGTGCTCGAGGCCGATGCGGACGCCGATGTAGACCAGCGTGAGGTCGTTGTCGAGGATGTCAGCGCGGAGGGGCACGACGAGCACCTGCCAGCCGGTAAACGCGATCGCGATGAGCAGGAACCAGGTGATCCCCGCCAGGCCCAGGTTGGTGAGGACGCGGGCATCCAGCCCGCCGCGAAAGAGGGCTAGCCCCGCTCGGCGAGTGGCACTGGCTTCCGCGGCTCCGGTCCGATGTATTCCGATTGCGGCCGGATTATGCGGTTGTGGGCAGCCTGTTCGAGCACGTGAGCGCTCCAGCCGGCGACCCGCGAGACAGCGAAGGTGGGCGTGAAGAACTCCTTGGGCAGCCCGATCGCTTGCAGGACCCCGGCCGAGTAGAACTCGACGTTGGTCGACTGCGGCCGCTCTGGATGCTCCTCGTGCAGGATCTTCAGCGCGACCTCTTCGACCTTCGAGGCCAGCTCGAAGAACGTCGGGTTCATCCGCCGGCACATCTCCTTGAGGATCTCGGCCCGGGGGTCGTAAACGCGGTAGACGCGATGGCCGAAGCCCATGAAGCGAACGCCGCGCTTGCGGGCGTCGCGCATCCACGGCTCGGCGTTGTCCGCGGTCTCGATCTGCTCGAGCTGCTCGATCACGGCCGATGGCGCGCCGCCGTGTGCCGGGCCCTTCAGCGCACCGATCGCCCCGACCAGGCTGGACGTGAGGTCGGACTCGGTCGAAGCGATGACTCGCGCCGTGAACGTCGATGCGTTCATGCCGTGGTCGGCCAGCAGCACGAGGTAGGTGTTGAGCGCGCGGACGATCTCCGGGCTCGACTCCTTGCCGTTGAGCATGTAGAGGTAATTGGCCGCGTGCCCGAGGTCGGAGCGGGGTTTGATCGGCTCGAGGCCGAGCTGTCTGCGGTGGAACATGGCCAGGATCGTCGGGAACGACCCTGTGGCGTGGATCGCGAGCGGGACCGTCGGTTTCGACAACCGGTGCTCCACACCCTGGATCGAGACCACGCTGCGGAGGACGTCCATCGGGTCGGTGTCGATCGGCAGCGCCGCGAGCGCCTTGGTCGCCGCATCGGTGAGTGCGCGCGAGCCTGCCAGCTCCAGCGCCAGGGAGTCGAGCTCGGGGCGCGCCGGCAGGTGGCCGTGCCACAGGAGGAACGCCACCTCCTCGAACGACATCTCCTGCGCCAGGTCGGCGATGACGTAGCCCTGGTAGATCAAACGGCCGTTGGCCCCGTCGACCATCGAGATGGCCGTTTGGGCGCCGATAATGCCCTCGAGCCCGGGGACGTACTTGCTGTTGTTGGTGCTCACCGCTTGGCGAGCTGGAGGGGCTTCTTTCCGGGCTCCGGGCCGATCCAGCGTGAGGCAGGCCGGATGATGCGCAGGTCGGACAGCGACTCCAGGACGTGGGCGGTCCAACCGGCGACTCGGGAAGTCGCGAACAGGCAGGTGAAGAGCTCTTTCGGGATGCCGGCGCCCGTCAACACGACCGACGCCCAGAAGTCGACGTTGGTGGCGTTGGGCCGCTCGGGGTGAGCGTCGTGGAGGATCTTGAGCGCGACCTCCTCCGTGCGGGCAGCCGTTTGGTGGAGGTCGGGCGCCGCCGTTCTGGCCATCTCGCGGAGGATCTTGGCCCGCGGGTCGTATGTGCGATACACGCGGTGGCCGAAGCCAGAGAAGCGCTCGTGGCGCTCGTGGGCCTCGGTGAGCCACTTCTCGGCGTTGTCCGCGGACCCGATCTTGTCGAGCATCGTGCGCGCCGCGAAAGTGGCGCCGCCGTGGGCGGGGCCTTTCAACGCCGCGATCGCACCGACGATGCAGGACGCCAGGTCGCTGCCCGTCGAGGCGACCACGCGCGCCGCGAAGGTCGAGGCGTTGAGGCCGTGGTCCGCGAGCAGGACGAGGTAAGAGTCGACCAGGTGGACCTTCTCCTTGTCGGGCTCCTTGCCTTCCATCATCCAGAGCAGGTTGGCCGCGTGGCCGAGGTCGTCGCGCGGCTGCAGAGGCTCCTTGCCCTGGCGCCGGCGGTAGGTCGCGCCGACGATGGTGGGAAAGACCGCCGTCATCGCAACCGCCTCCTCGAGGGAGGGCTTGGTGAGCGCTTTGCTCGCGCCCTGGGCGGAGACGACCGTCCTCAAGACGTCCATGGGGTCGATTGAAGGGTCCATCGCCATGAGGGCTCCGGTGGCGGACTTGTTGAGGTTTCGCGCTGCCGCCATCTGTTGAATCAGGGCTTCAAGCTCCTTCTCGGTAGGCAGCTCGCCATGCCACAGGAGGTATGCCACCTCTTCGAAGGTCGCGACCGGCGCGATGTCCTCGATGAGGTATCCGCCGCGATAGATGAGACGGCCGTTGGCGCCGTCGACCTCGCTGACGGCGGTTTCAGCGGCCACCACACCTTCCAGCCCGGGGCTGAACTCCGCCACTTCGAAACTAAGTGTAGGTGGAGCCGGTTTGCGGACGGACTAGAGTGCCCTCAGATGGAACGGATGTCGATCCTGGGGACATCAGCGATGGCCTTCGCCGCCGTGCTGGCGATCGACTTCGCCTATGTGACCCTGATTCGGATCGAGAACCAGGAAGCGCCGAATCCGACTCCGTACGTCCCGTTCTTCGTGGCCGGATACCTCGCCGCGATGGCGCTGTTGATCGCCGTCGCCATGGTCCCACGGCCGGAGGTGGTGCGCTTTCGGGTTGCTCTGCGCGCGGCCGCCGCGGCAGGTCTCCTGGTGCTCGGGATTCTTGCCGCCTTCTCGATCGGACTGCCGATCGTGATCGCCGGACTTCTGGTGCTCGTCGCACTGATCCAGACTCGGACTCCGGGCGGGCGCTGGCCAGGGGTTGTCGGCGGCTCAGTTGCGATCGCGGTCTTGCTGATCGGCTTCCAGCTCACTGAGGGACTGCTGTTCTGACGTAACCAACGGCTCAGCCTGCCGTTAGCGCCGCGAGACGACATGAAGACCACCGCTGTCTTGCGAGCCCTGGCGGCGACCGCGCTGCTAACAGTGGCTTGCGGCACAACCACTGGTTCGGGAACGGCGAATCAGACCTTGGCGACACCGACTGTCGCGTCGAGCCCCACACCGAAGGGCGTCTGCGACTCAGCCCATCGTTGCCTAGCGCTGGTCACTCTGCGCGGCAGCAACGCAATTGTCGTTCGCGACATCACCGACATCAATCACCCCGAGACAGTTGGCACTTTGCCAGTTCCAAACCAAATCCCGCGGTTCGTCAGCGCGACAGACGTGTCGGACGTGGACGACACGAGCCTGTACCGGATGCCGCTGTCAGGTTCGCCCAAGACGGTTGTCGCAAAGGCCGCCATTAGCATGGGCCTCTTCGCGTGGACCTCGGACGGCAAGACCGCGGGCTACGTGACGAGCGATGGCCTGCACTTGATCACTGCGGGTAGGGATGTCAAGTTCGGGGAGCCTCTTCCTACATCTGACGGCTACGGGTGCGAAGGTCAGGAGTGCGCGGACTCCTGGGACAGCCGGCTGGCTTTTTCGCCTGACGACGCCTACGTCTCAATGTTGGTCCTTAGTGGACCCGTCACTGGCTTCAAGCTCTGGACATCTGACGGAAAGCTCCTCACCAGCCCCACCACACAAGCGCCGACAATGTCGGTCTGGTCGGGTCATAGCTTCTACTTCAGGGACACCGGCGGCGTGGAGGTCTGGCGTGATGGCGCGACGTCTCGGTTTCTCGCCGGCGTGCAATGGGTCCGCCCCAAAGCCTCTCCGGCAGGAGGCCTGATCGTCTACGAAGAACGAGACCGTACGGGCCTGGCCCACGTGTATGTCGTCGACACGGTGAGCAACAAGGTCAAGGAATTGAAGGCTGGCCGCAGCGAGCCGGTTTTCCTCACCTCACGCTACGTGTGGTACGCCGGGGAGCGTCTATGCCTCCCTGCAGATCAGTGCGCGGTCACGTCGACTATCCCGACGGGTAAGACCTACCTCTACGACCTGCAGACCGGTGTCGAGAGCACATCGATCATCACTGGCGTGTACGACGTCTGGCCGCACGCCGCTTGAGAGGAATTCCGCACGGGATAGCGGAAACGTGCGGAATCGAGAGCCCGATTCCGCACGGGATGGCCAAAACGTGCGGAATCCGACCGAGGTGAGGTCGGGCTAGACCATCCCCAGCTCCCAGCGCGCCTCTTCCGACATGCGCTCTGGGGTCCACACCGGCTCATAGACGATGTCGACGCCGGCGTCCTGGATGCCTGGTAGCGTCATCAGGTGTTCGCGGACGTCGGCCATGACGTCGGCCGCCATCGGGCAACCCAGCGCCGTCAGGGTCATCTTCACGTCCACCCGCTCAGGCTTGATCGCCACGTCGTAGATGAGG
>DASWDZ010000161.1:0-24061 GCA_036395015.1 Candidatus Dormiibacterota bacterium
CCACCCCATCTGCCATGAGCTGCAAGACCTCGCGCTCGCGGGGACTCAGACTCTCGCGCATGTGTTCGCGGTCTCTGCCACGGCTGACCAGCTGCGCGATCACCGTGGGCGAGATCAGGGTCTGGCCGTGCGCCACCTTGCGGACGCCGTCAATCACCTCGGACGCCGGCCCGGACTTCAGCAAGTAGGCGCTCGCGCCGGCCTCGATCGCGGCAAGCCGAGCATCGTCGCTGCCGTCGCGGCTCAGAAAAACAAAACGCGTGTCGGGAAACACGTCTCGCATGGCCAGGGCGGCGTCCCGGCCGGTGCCATCGCCGAGGTGAAAGTCCATGACCACGACGTCCGGCGCCATGTGGCGGGGCAGGGCTGCGGCCTCGTGGACCGAGGCTGCCTGGCCGACTACCTCCATGTCGCCTTGGCCGTCGAGCAGGAGGCCGAGGCTTTCCGAGACGAGGTGATGATTCTCGACGATCACGACCCTTATCCGAGGCGGACCCCCGTTCTGCTTCGACGGCGGCGGCCGGCTTGCCACGGCGCTCAGGCCAGCTCAGCCCGCCTCGTCTGGTAGCGGGCCTCCAACTGCGGCACCACGGCGGCGACGCCGGCGCGGTCCTCGCTTCGGGAGACACGCAGGCGCTCGCGGAAAGTCCCCAGCCAGTGGCTGATCTCTTCGAGGCTGTCGATCGACGGCACGTGGACCTCCGGAGAAGGCCAAGGGGCCAGGCCCTCCCTCCGGGCCTTGGCCCCTCGCCCGGACTCTGCCCCCCGGCGAATCGAACTGGTCCTGCTGCTCCCTGCAGCCATGCCGCACCCACCATAAGCGAATTAAGGCAAAATTCAGGGTCTAAATCGGCCGGCAGGCGTAGATTCGTACACATGGAGGCCAGGGTGGGGCCGGAAGCCCTGCGCACGTGGCGTGAATTCCCAGGCGAGGACCTCTCCACCTCGGTCCTTGCCGAGGTTGCAGGCTGGATCGCGATCTACGAGGAGCTGGCGTCGGTCCTGCGGTCGGTGCTCTCCCGGGCAAACGGTTCTCCGCAGGCCGGCGACCTACAGACGAACCTGGCCTGGATCGAGCAGCGGCTGGCGACGTGGCGCGACCGCCACGCCGCGCTGGCCGGCTTGGCCATCGACCGCAAGGATCACACCTTGACCTACGCCGGCAAAACTCTGCGCCTTACCAGGCGCGAGGCCGACCTCCTTGATTTCCTTCTCCGGCACCCACGACGGCCGTTCACGAGCAAACAGCTGGCGACGCTGGCCTGGCAGGATTCCCGGCTTTCCGATGCTCAGGTCCGCACCTACATCATGCGGTTGCGAAACCGGTTGCAAGAGATCGGGCTGGAACGGGTCATCACCGTCGCGAGGAACCGCGGCTACGGGATCGCGGCCACCATGGGCGCACGCACCGAGGAATGACCGAAGCGCCCCGCGCCACGATTCCCGAAACCCTGATCCTGGCCCGGCTGCTGATGCTGCAGTCGAAACGCCTGATCCTGGCGACACTCCAACGCCGTCTTCACAATCAGCAGACGGAGTCGCTGCTGGCAAGGGTCGAGCACGTTCGCCGAGAAACCGACGATGCCAGTGACCGTTACAGGGATTCCATGATGACCTGGGGATCGCCCGCCATCCCCGACTACTGGCCGGTCGCGTATGGACGGCTGGTCGAAACCGCGGACAGGCTCTCCGCCAAGTTGCGCCGGACGGCCCCGGATCTGCCACATGCAGACAGGTTCCAGCTGGCCACGGAAGTCGAGATGCTCGAAGTGCTGGCGGAAGGTTGGCGCCGCTCCATCCGGGCCTCGATGGCCTCCGTCTCCTAGGCCCGCTTCACCTCCTCCATCACCAACACCACCCCGGACGGGCGGCCGGCGTCGCCGAGCGTGTGGGCCATGACACGACAGCGGATCTGCCGGCCCTTACGCGTCGTCGCCACCACGACCAACTCGTCGTGACGGGCCTCGCCGGCGGTGCCCGCCTCGATCAGGGTTCGCAGCTGGTCGGCGGGCAGTCCGATATCCAGGTCGAAGAAGGACCGGCCCATGACCTCGTCGGAGCGGACGCCCCACAGGTCGGCCGCCCGCTCGTTCCAGACCTGGACGCGCCCTCGCCCGTCGAGCACCGCGGCGCCGAGCTCGATGTTGCCGGTGATGGCCAGCAGCAGCGAATTCAGCCGTTCCACCTCAGTCCTGCGCTGCATCAGGTCGGTGTTGACGCTCTGCAGCTCGGAGTTCGTGGACTCGAGCTCCTCGTTGAGGGTTTCCAGCTCCTCGTTAGTCGACTGAAGCTCTTCATTTGTCGTCTCCAGCTCCTCGACCGTCGACTGAAGCTCCTCGTTCGTCGTTTCGAGCTCCTCCCTGCTCGACTGCAGCTCCTGCCGCATCCGCTCGGCTTCGAAACGTAGCTGCATCTGGCTCGAAACGTCCAAAAAGGTCAGTGAGGTTCCCACGAGCGAGCCGTCCTCGTCGATCAGGGGGACCACATGCATGTCAAACACGACCGGCGTTCCGTCGGCGTCCTTGACCTCGACGCCTTGCCTCGTGATCGGCTGGCGCTCCCGGCTGACGCGATCGATCGGCGTCCGCAGGTCGACCGGCTTGTAGGAAAGCTCGAGGTCCTTGAGGACGCTGCCGACATCGGACTGCGGGACGTCAAATAGAACCCTGGCCCGTTGATTGACGCTGATGAGGACGCCCTGCGCGTCGACGACGATCTGTGGATTGGGAGTTCCCTCGGTGGCGAGCTCACGGACGCGCTGCTGCCGCGCCACGTGGTTGCCGGCTTCGGCGCTCCCCGCCTGCGCCAGCAATTCCATTCGTTCCCGAAGCTGAACGCGCGGGACCTTCGTGAAGACGCGAAGCTTCAGATCGACGGGCGTGAAAAGCCCTGCATGCGTGAGCACCGTCTCGGCCCGGCCGAGGAACATGAAGCCGTCGTCGTTGAGCGCGTAGTGGAAGCGGGCCAGGATGCGCGCCTGCGTCTCGGCCATTAGATAGATGAGCGTGTTGCGGCAGATCAGCAGGTCGAGGCGGGAGATGGGCGCATCCTGGGTGAGGTCATGGCGGCCGAATATCAGAGGCCGGCGGAGAGCGGTGCGGAAGACGAAACGTTCGCCCTGCTGTTCGAAATACCGCTCCTTGAGATCATCGTCGAGCGAGGCGATCTCCTTTACGGAATAGCCGGACCGAGCCTTGCTCAGGGCCTGTTCGTCGACATCCGTGGCATAGATCTTGAGGCGATCGATGAATGCCGCCTCGCCGAGCACCTGACAGAACAGGATTGCGGCGGAGAATGCCTCCTCGCCCGACGACGTCCCCGCGCTCCAGATCCGGATTTCCCCCTTTTTGGCCGCGATTCTCGGGACAACCTTTTCCGCCACGTAATCCCAGGTCTCCCTGTCTCGGAAGAACTCGGTGACGTTGATAAGGATCTTGTCGAACAGGACGGCGAACTCTTGGGAGTGCACCTGCAGGTAGTCGTGATAGGCGCTGAAGCTGTCGAGGCCGAGCTCGGTGCACCTCTGGCTAACGCGGCGCATGAGGGTGCCACGCTTGTATCCGGTGAAGTCGAAGCCACGCGCGTCGCGCAGGTACTCGATTAGCTTCTCGAACTCGCTCCCAGCCTCGAGCGTCATGTCACGGCTTCGGAGGCCACCAGGCTCACCAGCGTCGGCGCAATCTCGTCCAGCGGGAGGACGAAGTCGACCGCACCGGTCTTGATCGCGGCGGACGGCATACCGAAGAATTCTGAGGAGGCTTCGTCCTGGGCGATAACTGTCCCGCCCCGCTGCTTGATCGCGGTGACGCCCAACGCACCGTCGTGGCCGGTCCCGGTGAGCACCACCCCGATTGCCCGATCGCCGTAGGCTGCCGCCACCGACTCGAACAGGAGGTCGGCGGAAGGCCTTACGAAGTTGACCAGCTCGGAGTCGGTCAGCGTCAGGGCGCTTTTGCGCTTGATCAGGAGGTGGCGGTCGGGCGGTGCCAGATACACGTGATCGACCTCCAGCCCGGTGCCCTCGTCCGCGTGGACGACGGGCAGCTTGGAGTACCGCCCGACGACCTGCGGCATCAGGCTGCGGTGACGGGGGTCGACGTGCTGGACGATGACGACGACCGCGCCGAGCCTCTCCGGCAGCTGGCCGAGGATGCGGGTCAGGGCATTGACGCCGCCAGCCGACGCCGCCATGGCGATGATCTCGAAAGAGGTTGCCGGGGGACGCGCCTGTTCCAGCCTAGATACTCCGATAAGCGCCTTCCAATTGATTCAACTGTGATCATGCTCCGGATCGCTTCGGAAGGGCGAACTATGGATACGCGAGCGCGTGCCCGGTCTGTCTGGGGCTAGGTAAGATCGAAGAAAGTGCTGCGGAAGGGAAGCACCCAGGAGCAGATGGCCCTGGGGGATCAGTTCGCGCTTTTCGTCTCGAGCGTGGTCGATTACGCGATCTTCATGCTCGACCCCGCAGGCAATGTCGTGACCTGGAACGAAGGCGCGCAAAGGATCAAGGGGTACAAGGCGGACGAGATCATCGGCCGCCACTTCTCGCTTTTCTATCCGGTCGAGGACGCCCGCAACCGCAAGCCCGACTGGGAGCTCGAGGTCGCCAGGCGCGAAGGGCACTACGCGGAGGAGGGGTGGCGAATCCGCAAGGACGGCACCCGGTTCTGGGCGAGTGTCGTCATCACCGCGGTGCGCGACGAGACCGGGCGACTGCGCGCGTTCGGCAAGGTGACCCGCGACCTCACCGAGCGCCGCAAGCAAGACGCGCGGCGCCACGCCGAGCGGGAGGCGGAGGCCCAACGACTGCGCGATCACGCGGCCAGCATGGCCGAGCTCGAACGCGCGAAGACCGAGTTTCTGAACCTCGCCTCGCACGAGCTCCGTGGCCCGCTGACAGTGATCCGCGGGTACAACTCGATGCTCGAGGACGGTTCGATGCCGCCCGATCAGGTCCCAGCGGTCGCGCGCCTCCTCGAGGCCAAGCTGGCGCAGATGGATCTCTTGATCGAACAGATGCTGGAAACCGCGCGCCTCGAGCACAATCGACTCGAGCTCTCGCGCGAGAAGTTCGACCTCCGCTGGGCCGTCCAGGAGCAGCTCGACATATTCCGGCCGCTGTCCCAGGGCCACCATTTCGTCATCAAGAGCGCGCACGAGCCCTTGCTGGTGGAAGGCGACCGGACGCGGATCGCGACCATCGTCGCCAACTTGATGGACAACGCCCTGAAGTACTCGCCCGGGGGCGGTGAGGTCTGCATCACGACCGGACGCCTCGGCGGAGACGTCTTCGTCGGCGTCCGCGACGAAGGTATCGGGATCGCCCCCGAGCACAAGCCGATCCTTTTCACCCGCTTCGGCCGCCTGCCCACGGAGGAGAATGTGAGCATCGCCGGCACCGGCCTCGGGCTCTTCCTGTGCAAGGAGATCGCGGTGCGCCACGGTGGGAACATCACCGTCAAGTCGAGCCCCGGCGCCGGAAGCGAATTCACGCTCACATTGCCCTCGGCTCGTTAGCGAATCAAGGAGGCGCTCCATGAACCTGCCACCCGGGGTCAGCTCGCACACAGCGCAGACGAAGAGGCTGCGCATGCGCTACATCGAGTCGGGACCGGCGGACGGCGTGCCCGTGGTGATGATCCACGGTAACCTGGCCACGGGACGATTCTTCGAGCATCTCTTCCCGGGCGCGCCGGACGGTTACCGCTTCATCGCGCCCGACATGCGCGCGTTCGGCGACACCGAGCACAAGCCGATGGACGCCACGCGCGGCCTGCGGGACTGGGCGGACGACACGCACTCGCTGCTGGAAACCCTGGGCGTTACCCGGCCTCCCCACCTTGTGGGATGGTCGACAGGCGGCGCCGCGATCGCCAACTACGCGGAAGACCGGCCGGTCGCCTCGCTGACGTTCATCGACCCCGTGTCGCCGTTTGGCTTCGGTGGGGTCAAGCCCGACGGCACCCCGTGCTTCGACGACTACGCGGGCTCAGGCGGCGGGACCGGCAACCCCGAGTTCATCAAGCGCCTGGCCGAGCACGACACCTCGACGGAGTCGCCCTTCTCGCCGCGCAACGTGATGAACAGTTCCTATTGGTCCGCATCGCACCGCGAGCCGCCAGAGCGCGAGGACATGCTGCTGGAGGAGGTCCTCAAGTCGGTGACCGGCGACGACGGCAACCCCGGCGACTCGACCACCTCACCCAACTGGCCGGGCGTCGCTCCGGGCACGCGTGGCATCCTCAATGCACTCTCGCCCAAGTACTGCAACTGGGCCGCCATCGTCGACATCGAGCCGAAGCCGCCCATCCTCTGGACCCACGGCTCGGCGGACATCGTCGTCGCGGACGGGTCGGCGTGGGAGATGGGCACGCTGGGCAAGCTCGGTTTCGTGCCGGGATGGCCGGGCGAGGAGGTCTTCCCGCCTCAGCCCATGGTCAGCCAGATCCGGGCGGTGCTGGAGAAGTACCGGGAGCGGGGCGGCCGGGTGGAGATCGAGATGTTCGATGGGTCCGGGCACGGACCTCTGTTCGACGCCGCCGACCGGTGGAAGAACGTGTTCTTCAAGTTCCTTGTGTCGGTGGAGGTGCCGGCCGCCGTCTAGACGAATTGCCGCGAGTGCCGGCGCTCGCGGGCTTCAAACCGTCCCATGGGGCGCGAATGCCGGCAGTCGCGGCATTCGCGGGGATCTTGCGCCACCCTTCGGCCGGTGCGAACATTTGCTCGATGGCGGCTAATGAGCTCGGGCTCAACACGGCGGAACCCACGACATTGGTCGTCGACATCAATTGCGCCTTCGCGTCGATCGAGCAGCAGCACGACCCCGAGCTACGTGGCCGGGTCCTTGCGATCGCCGCCTACGCCACCGACGCGGCGACGATCGTCTCCTCCTCTCGGGAGGCGCGCGACCTGGGCATCAAAACCGGGATGAAGGTCTTCGAGGCCAAGGCCATCTACCCAGCGGTCATCGTCCGCGACCCCAACCCGCCTCGGTATCGCGCGGTGTCCGACAAGCTGATGGAGATCCTGGAGCGGCACAGCCCCGATGTGCTGCGGATGTCGATCGACGAGGCGTCGATCAACCTCGCGGGCACGCCCAACCTCAAGAGGCTCGGAGCTGAGGAGGTCGCGCTCGCGATCAAGAAGGCGATTCGCGAAGAGATCGGCGAGTGCGTCACGGCATCGATCGGGATCTCGACGTCGATCTGGATGGCGAAGCAAGCTTCCAACCTGGACAAGCGCGACGGCTTGCAGCGCATCGACCACACGAATCTCATCGCGGTCTTTGAAAGACTGCGTCTCACCGACCTCTCGGGCATCGCCGAGGCGACGGCGCGCCGGCTGGCGCGCGCCGGCATCACCACGCCAATGCATTTCCTGCGCGCGACGCAACCGAAGCTGCGCCTCGCCGGTATGCACGCGGAGGTTGCCAGAGGCTGGGGCATGCGCCTGCGCGGATTCGAGGTCGGTGGGTTCGAGAGCGTCCGCCGCAAGAGCTACAGCCACTCGCACGTGGTGGCGCACGCGACCGCGTCGCAACGCGAGCTGGAGGAGCTGCTGATGCGGCTCTCGGACATGGTCGGCCGGCGGCTGCGCGCGGCCGGGCGGCGAGGCAGCATCGTCTCCGTGGGTGTGGTCTACCGGCCTGACCCAGGTCATTTCTCGCGGCAGGCCAAGCAGCCGCAGCCCGTGGCCACGGGCGACGAGATCTACCAGGCGGCGCTGAAACTGCTGGCGGCGCGCGATCCGCGGCTCACCGTGGGCACCCTCGGGGTCGGCGTGTCCGGGCTCGTGGACGCAGCCGGCGGGCAGCTTGACCTGTTCAGCGCATCTGTGCCACCGCGGCGCGATCGGCTCGAAGCCGCCGTGGACAGGATCCGCGATCGGTTCGGCGAGGATGCAGTTCAGCGCTCCCGGCTGCTCGGCCGGGCCCGGGTGGTACGGGACCGCATCGCGTTCGGGAATACGGGGCACCCTGATGATGCAAGACCCAAGCGGACGTGATTTTTTTGTGCAGAAGGACGATGATTCCGACATGGCCTCCAGACGAGAGGAGGCCGCAGAGGCGGCCTGGGAAGGCGCTGATCTAGAACGTCCGCTCAGCGGCGAGGATCCTGAGTCGGATTCGCTGGCGCAGGCCCGCCACTGGGTCACCGTCTACGGCCACCTGGTCAACCTCGAGCAGCAGCTGTTCGACCTGCTCGCCCAACTGATTCCGTCGATGCCCCGCGAGGCCCAGCGCGAGGCCGAGGAGACAAACCTGCCGGTACTCGCCTCTCAGGTCGAGCGGTTTCGGCACCGGCTCGACTACTGGGTCAGGCGCGAACAGGAGCTCCGCGAAAGCGGGAGTAAGGCGCTCCACAGCTAGCGGCAGGCCCAGGCGTCAATCTCGACCCGGTACTCCGGCGCCGCCAGCGCCGCGACGTAGACGAGCGTCGACGCCGGCCGGTGATCGCCCAGCCAGGCCGTGAGGAGCTCGCGGCGGCGCTGAGCATCCATCTGGCCGACGACGTACCAGGTCAGCTTCACCACGTCCCCAACTCCCATGCCCGCCGCCTCCAGGTTGTGGCGAACGTTGTCGAGGGCCACCTCCGCCTGCTCGATCGGATCCTCGGGGACCCGGCCGTCGACCGTCCGCCCCACCTGCCCCGCCATCACGAGCAACCGCGCACCGGCCGGGACCTCGACCTGGTGGCTGTAGGCGCCTAGCGGCGGGTGGATCGTCTCGGGATCGCGGGCGGTGTTCGTCACCGGTCCGGAGCGTACGTCAGGAGGACGTTGCCGTTGCGAAACTCGCGGCGGGCCAGCAGCCTCAGCGGGATCTGTCCCTTCGCCGAGGTCGCCAGCGAACGGCCGGAGCCGAGGAGCACGGGGTTGACCATGATCCGAAGCTCGTCGAGCAAGCCGTCCTCGAGGAGGCTCGTCGTCAGGACCGCGCTGCCCAAAACCAGGATTTTCTCGTCTGACCGCAGCTCGCGCGAGTCTTTGACGAGACGCGTGTTGTTCCACGCCGGGACCGGACTCGTCAGCGTTCGCGAGACGACGATCTTGTTCGCATCGTTCATCCGCGCCGCCACCTCCGGGTCGCTCTTGATGGCTTCCTCGCTCGGCCAGTACTGGGCCATCCCCTCATAGGTTGCGCGGCCGAAAACCAGCGTGTCGAACTGGTCCAGCTGTTCGGCCGCGAAGTCGTTGAACTCTTCGTCGGTGCGGTGCCAATCGAGGTCCCACGGTTTCTCGCCTTCGAAGTAGCCGTCGAGCGAGGCCATGATGAAGGAGGCGATCATGCCGCCGCCTCGCACTCGACGCACCCGGCGGGCGTCAGGGATCCGGTGCAGAGAACGATCAGTGAGAGCCAGCGTGAATTCTTCATGTCCAGTTAGACCGAGCCCCCCAGCGAATGTCATCGGTTGTCAACCGATGAATTTCGGACCGGTATTCCGTCTTACTACACGATGGCGACCGAGACGGTCATCCTGGACTGTGCCCGGCTGCACAGCTCGGGCCTGGCCGCGATCGACCGCATCGCGCGCAGCCGCCTGGAGGCCCGGCGCTGCGGCTGCGAGCTCGCGCTCCGCAACCCGAGCCGGGAGCTCCTCGAGCTGATCTGCTTCCTGGGCCTGGACCGATGTCTAGGCGTCGAGGTGAAGCGGCAGCCCGAACAGCGGGAACAGCCTGGCCGTGTCGAGGAAAAAGGTGAACTCGCCGATCCGCCCACCTTTGAGGTCCAGCACCTGCAGCGCCCAGGGTGAGTGACCGCCGGCCGGGTCCGGCTTGTACTGACCGAACGTGGGCATGCCGTTGGCGCTGATCGCAGGGATCACGCGCGAGTCCTGGCAGCCGATGCCGGGACCGAACCACCAGGTCAGGATGTCGTCGCGGCCGCTCAGCCACATGTCGTAGGGCGGCATCGACTGCTGCGCGTCTTCGCGGATCAGCGATGTCAGCGCCTTGAGGTCGTAGGCCTCGAACGCGGCGACGTAGCGCTCCAGCATCGCGCGGTCGGCGGCGCTGAGGGGCTGCGGGTTGGTCGAGCCGTCCGCCTGGGTCTTTGCCAGCGTCGCCCGCGCCCGCTGCAGCGCGCTGTTGACCGACGCCACCGATGTGTCGAGCAGCTCCGCGACCTCGGTCGCCTGCCAGTCCAGGACTTCGCGCAGGATCAGCACCGCGCGCTGGCGCGCGGGCAGGTGCTGCAGCGCGGCCACGAACGCGAGCCGGATCGACTCGTTGGCTACCGCGACGTCGGCCGGGTCGCGGTCGGGCGCGACGAGTGTCAGCGGGATCGGCTCCAGCCAGGTGGCCTCCTGACGCACGTGCAGGTTGGCCTCGATCGGCTCGCACGAGGGGCCGAGGTCCATCGGCCTCGCCCGGCGCTCCTTGCCTTTCAGCATGTCGAGGCACACGTTGGTCGCGATCCGGTACAGCCACGACCGCATCGCCGAGCGCCCTTCGAATTTCTCGCGGTTCCGCCACGCCCTGACGAACGCGTCCTGCACCGCGTCCTCGGCGTCGAAGGGTGAGCCGAGCATCCGGTAGCAGTACGCGGTCAGCTCGCCGCGGTACTGCTCGAGCTCACCGAAGGAATGGGCAGGCGCCAGTGTTGGAGTCTGCACTCAGCCGATTCTAGAAGGGTTTGAAAACCATCAGTCCGAAGAGGAGGACCAGCCCGATCACACCCACCAGCGCCACGAGAACAGGGTTCGTCGACGCCATGCGCGAGGCAACGTCCTCGTCGGTGCCTTTCGATGCATCGCGAGCCTGGTAATAGGGACGCGATGCCAAGACCATGAAGGCCATCATCACGATCAGCAGGCCAAGCGCCACCCACGGCCACGCCCGGCTCGACCATTGACCCGCGAACGTCATCCAGATCCCGGTGATGATGATCAGGATCAGTGCCGGGTCGGCCACCACGCCGGCCCTCTGCGAGTACTGAAGCAACGTGCGCGTCGATGAAGTAACCGGACCTCTCAAGAGGAATGACGCGCCGCCCGTGACGCCGTGTGCGAATAGAAATGCCCCGACGCTCAGCACGTGCAGGAAAAGAAGCCAGCCGTAGAGCACTGGGCGAGGATCTTAGAGGGAATTCCGCACCGGATGACGGTCCCGTGCGGAATCACGCGTTGGATTCCGCACCGGATCGCGATACCGTGCGGAATTAACGGGCTGCCGGCCAAGCGCGAGCGCGACCGGGGTCAAGCCCGCGTGGCGGCGGGATCCGTGAAGTAGCGCTGCAGGGTGGGTCCGATCCAGGCCGCGACGTCGGCCTTGGGCGCGGACGCCAGCGGCTCGACCTTGACCACGTAGCGCAGCATGGCAAGTCCGATCAGCTGGCTCGCGGCCAGGCTGGCCCTAACCTGCGGTTGGTCCAGCTCCAGCGCCTGCGCGACGCGGGCAAGAACCTCGCGGCTCACGAAGTCGCGCATCAGATGGGCCGCGCTCTTGCTCGTGACCATCGAGCGAACCAGCGCGTGGGCACGGGCGCCTGCAGGCGAGTCCCAGATCTCGAGGAAGAAGCGCGCCAGCCGGATGCCCAGGTCCTCGAGACCCGGCTCGAGGAGCGCCGGGATCGTCTCCCCCGGGTCGAACGGGAAGTCCATGGCCGCCTCGAACACGCCCTCCTTCGACTCGAAGTAATGGAGGACGAGCTTCGGGTCGACGCGGGCCGCGCCCGCGATGCCGCGGATGGTGGCCCCGTCGTAGCCATGCTTGCCGAAATGCGAGCGGGCGGCGGCGAGGATCTTCTCGCGGGTGCCGCCCTGCCCGGGTCTCCTGCCGGTCCGCGCCATCCTAGGCCGGATTTGGCGCGACGACTTCCTCGCGCACGGCCACCCGTCGCGAGACAAGCTGGCCGAGGACCATCAGGATCAGTCCGCCCAGCAGCCACAGGCTGAGCACGCCGAACGGCTCGACGATGCCGGCGCCGTCGAAATAGAGCGCTCCTCGAACGGCGCTGTACAGCTGGCCGGCGGGCATCCCCGGTGCCAGCCAGCGATAGGCGTCGGGCAGCAGCTGGCTGCCGATCGGACCACCCGAGCAGACGAGGTCGAGCAGGACCACGATCAGGGCAGCGAGCGCGATCCCGGGCCTCCCGAGCAGTGACGCCGCCCCGGCCACGACCGCGCCCACCGCCGCCGAGCCCAGGGCGACCAGGGCGGTCGCCAGCCAGAAGCCGGACCCGTAGTCTCCGGCGATCCACGTCGCGAGGCCCATCGCGGTCGGAGCCGCGAGGAAGGCGAAGGCGACGACCAGGCTCAGTCGTGTCACGAATCGCAAACCTCTGCGCAAACCCACGAGCGCCTGGGCGATCAGCGTCGAGACCAGGACGGCGAGGACCACGAAGAAGAGGATCAGGCCGTGCGGATCCCCGGCTGCAAACGGGTGCACCGTCTCCACGGCCAGGGCCTGGCCCTGCTGCTTGAACACGTTTGTGAACACGCCCGTGATCACCCCGTTGACACCATCTCCGGCCGCACCCGCGATGATCAGCTTCGGTCCGCCCGGCCCTACCACCAGGGCGCCGTCGACGTCGCGGGAGTCGATGGCCGCGCGAGCGGCGGCCTCGCTGTCGTAGTTCGTGAAGTCGAAAGCCCCCGGCGCGTTCGCCGCGAGCTGCTCAGCCAGCTGCGGCGCGCCCACGATCCCGACCGGGATGTCGTGTGGCGCCGGGCTCTGGATCGCCGGTCCGATCAGCCCGACCAGGGTCACCAGCGCCAGCAGGCCAGCCACCAGCGGGGCCACGTAGGTCTCCATGCGTGCTCTCATCTCTGCCCTGTCTGCCATCACCGACCTCCAGAATTCATCGTGCGTAGAATTCTACACGTGTGGAATTTCGGCTGTCAAGGGTGAGCGGGATCAAGCCGCCCGCGAGAGTGCTTGCAGGAGCGCCTGCAGCTGTGCCGTCTGCCACCCCTGAAACGTCACGTCAGAGGGCACCGGTGTCTCGGTCATCTGGACGATGGCGATCCCATTCGCGCGGGCCCGAGCGACCAGGCCCTGGACCTCGGGCGTCGAGTTCTGTGAGTTGAACAGCAGGACTTTGATCTGCTTGCGCTCGAGCTGATTCAGCATGGCTGACTTGTCGGCCGCGCTCGGGTCGTTGCCCTCGCTGATCGCATTCAGGTAGCCGCGCGGGGTGATCAGGTCGAGATTGGTCGCTTCGGCGACGTACACGAAGATGCTCTCGGTCGCGCCGACCTTGGTCCCGGCGTACTTCTGCTTGATCGTGTCGATGCTCATCCGATATTCCCGGAAGCCCACGTCCCAGAGCTGACGCCCGGAGTCGATCGCATCGAGGTCCTTTCCGATCTGCTCGATCACCTTCTCAACAATCGGTGGCGAATACCAGAGGTGGGGATTGTCGCCCTCCTTCTTGCCCGCCAGGTCGCCGACGTTGAGGACCACGCGGCCCGGCGTGGGGTTGGCAGCCAGCAGCTTCGTCGCCCACGTGTCGTAGCCCACGCCGTTGACGATCACGTACCTCGCCTGGGCGAAGATCCGCGCATCGGCCGGCGTCGGGTCGTAGTCGTGGGGATCGGCGTCCGCGTTCCTGATGATGCTGGTCACGTGTGCGCGGTCGCCCCCGACCTGGGTCGCGATGCTGCCCCAGAAGCTCTCCGCGGCGACCACATCGACCTTGCCTGAAGCGGCAGGGTTCGGCTCACCCACACCACAGGCGCCGAGGATGAGAGCCGCAAGCAGCCAGGCGCCAATTGGCAGGCGGCGCACGAGCTGTGACGCCAAGTAGGCGGCGAACGCGAGGGCGGTGATGAAGAAGCTCGCCGGGTAACCGAAGTAGAAGGCGAGCACAAGCCCCACCCACACCACGGCGACGGCGATCACTGCGGAGAGCGGCATGGCCAGCCAGGGCCGCGCCGAGAGGTTCTGCGCGATCGCCGCCGGCGTGACCATCAGGGCGAAGATCAAAAGCGCGCCCACGGCCTGCACGGAGACCGCGACGGTGACGGCGACCAGGACCGCGAACACGGCGGTGAGCGCCCGCGCAGGAATGCCGCGCGCGATTGCGACCTCCGGGTCGATGCTGAGGAACAGGAGCGGGCGCGCGACGAACAGCACCACCACGCAGGTCGCGATCGCCGACAGCGACGCGGCGACGACCTGGAAGGGTTGGAGGCCGAGGATCGATCCGAACAGGACGGTTATCCCGAGCGAGCCGGAGGCGGCGCTGCGGGTCGTCGTGTAGATGCTCAAAAACAGGACGCCCACGCCCAGCACCCACGCGAAGACGGTGCCGACGGCCACGTCCCGGCCGCGGCCGCGGCCGCCGAGGGTTCCGATCGCAAGCCCGACCGCAATGCAGCTGCCGATCGCGCTCACGACCAGGTTCAACCCGACGAGCACTCCACCAAGGCTGCCCGTGAACGCCACGTGTCCTAGCGCGTCGGCGGTGAAGACCTGGTTGCGCAGGACGACGAAGTAGCCGACCAGCCCGGCGGCGAGCGCGATGCAGCCGCCTGTCATGAACGCGTTGCGCATGAACTCGACCTCGAGGGGATTCATCTCGCCAGCACCCGGACTGCGACGTAGGCCGTGAAGGCGAGAGTCGTGATGAGGAAGCCCACGGGCACGTTCGTGTAGTACGCGAACGCGAGGCCAAGCCAGGTGACGCCGAGCGCGAGGCCGATGCTCAGCGCGAGCGCGGCCGCGGGACGCGCCGTGAGCCGCAGCGCGGTCGCCGAAGGCGCGACGAGCAGGGCGAAGATCAGAAGGGTGCCGACGATCTGGACCGTGATCGCGACCGCGACCGCGAGGATGAGCAAGAACGCGATGGCCAGAGCCCGCACCGGGACGCCGCGGGCTTCGGCGACGTCCGGGTCGACCGAGGCAAAGACGAGCGGCCGGCCGACGAGGGCAAGGGCCGCGATGCCTCCGACCACGACCAGGAGTGTCAACAGCACGTCGGCGTCGGTGACGCCGAGGATGGTCCCGAAGAGGAAGGCATAGACGCCCTGCGCGCTGCCCGCGGAGAGGCGAACGAACAGCAGGCCGAGGCCGAGCGAGAACGCCAGGATCGACCCGACCGCAGCCGATTCAGCGCGATGGCCCGCGTCGAGATTCCGCCCAATGGCGCCGATGCCAATCGCTGCGACCGAGCAGAAGGCGATCAGGCCGAACACCGGCGAGACGTGGAGAAGGACCCCCGCCGCGGCCCCGGGAAACCCGACCTGCGAGAGCGTGTGGGCGACGAAGCTCTGGCCGCGCAGGACGACGATGTAGCCGGCGGCGCCGGCGAGGATCGCGACGAGCGTGCCCGCGAGATACGCGTTCTGCATGAAGTGGAACTGCAGAAGGTCGAGCATTCAGTGGTCCTCCGGGTGGTGGGTGACGGGCTCGTACTGGCCGACCACGACGAGGCGGCCGTCGCTGGTGTGGAGCACCTCGACTGGCGCGCCGTAGAGCTCGGTCAGGGTCTCGGTCCGGATCACCTCTTCGGGCCTGCCCGCCAGCACGCGGCCGCCGGCGACGTAGACGACGCGGTCGATGAACGGGAGGATGGGGTTGACGTCGTGCGCGACCAGCAGCACCGTCACCGCCTGGGCGCGGCAGATGCCGCGGATCAGCTCGGAGATCGCCTGCTGGTTGTTGAGGTCGAGGCTCTCGAGAGGCTCGTCGAGGGCGAGCATCCTGGCTCCCCCGACCAGCGCCTGGGCGATCAGGATTCGCTGCTGCTCACCGCCGGAGAGCTCTCCGATGGGCCGGTCCTGATAGGTCGTGGCGCCGACCAGCTCCAGGGTGGCGGCTACCCGCCGGGCTTTGTCGGGGGACGGCGCCGGCAGACCCCACCGACCTCCGTCGAGCCCGAGCCGGACCAGGTCGGCGGCGCGGATCCTCAGGTCCGGGTCGAAGCGTCGCCGCTGCGGGAGGTAGCCGATCTCCTCGTTACCGCGCCTGACCGGCCGGCCGAACACCTGGACGGTACCCTCGCTGAGAGGCACGACGCCGAGAAGGGCTCGCAGCAGGGTCGACTTGCCGGCCCCGTTGGGGCCCAGGACGGCGACGAACTCGCCTCTTGCGATCTCGAGGTCGACCCCGCTCCAGACGACGCGCCCGGCGAGCCTGACGGCGGCATTCTCTAGCTCGAGGGCTCTGGCTTCGTGCATGCTACTTGCACAAATCATATGCGCATATCGCTTGCGGTATATTGTCGGCATGCCGAGACCGAGCCCAATCGCCGACGAGGTCCGCTGGCTCTTCGAGACCCAAGAGCGCCACGCCTGGTCGATCGAGGAGCTGCTCCAGGAGGTCCGGTCCTCGCTGGGCTCCGCCGACTACTCGTCGGTGTTCCGGGCCGTGAGCCAGTTCGAACGGCAGGGGATGCTCGACCGCATCGACCTCGGCGACGGCAGGGCGCGCTTCGAGCTCCACGAGGAGCACCACGAGCACATCCGTTGCGAGAGCTGCGGCCGCGTCGACGAGGTGCCGGTTTGCGTCCTGGACGACGCGGCGGCGCAGGTCCACAGCCTGACCGGCTTCAAGGTGACCAACCACCGCGTCGTCTTCGGCGGCCTCTGCCGCGAGTGCAGCACCGCCGGGTAGGGCGCCGGGCGAACTACATCAGGCCGACTACGTGGCCCTCCGGGTCGGCGAACAGCGCGATGTTGGTCTCGGGCGCGACCTCGGTGAGAGGCATCAGCACGCGTCCGCCGAGCTTCTCGATCTTGGCGAGCGTGGCCTTCGCGTCGCCCGTGTGGATGTAGAAGGTGACGCCGCCGGGTGAACCCTCCGGAGCGGCGCCGATCCCGCCCGTGATCTTCTGCCCGTCGCGCACCATCGCGTAACCGCCGGGGTTGTTCGTGTCGAGCTTCCAGCCGAAAACCTCCGAGTAGAAGCGCTGGAGCGCCTCTCCGTCCTTGCCCGTGACTTCGAAGTGGACGACCTCGCTACCCATGACCCGACCTCCATGAACCAGGAATTGGTGGCCTGCTTTCCGGCCTCATCCACTTCGACGAATGGAGCGCCGGCAGATCGACGGCTCAGGTCAGTTGAGAGCCCCGGACCTCGAGACCGAGATCTTGGAGGCGATGCCGCGGAGCCACTCGGTCAGCTCGGCGCCCGCGACCGAGTTCCGCTGGAAGATCGCGGCCACGTGACCGTTCAGGGCCTGTTTGTCGGCCTCGGTCAGCGTCTTGGCGGTCAGCACCATGATCGGGATCGTTCGGGTCTCCTCCTCCGACCGCAGCGTCTCCACCACCTCGAAGCCGTTGACCTCGGGCATCAGCAGGTCCAGCAGGATCAGGTTCGGACGCTGCGAGCGGGCGATCTCGATGCCTTCCCGCCCGCCGCCGGCCCGCAACACCGTGAAGCCTGCAGGCCGGAGCAGGGCTTCGACGAGGTCCAGGTTGGCAGGTTCGTCGTCGACCACAAGCACTCGCACCTCGGAACGCTTCGCCTTGGAGGTGAAGGTGTACTGGTCAAGGCGCGAGAGAAGCGCCTTCCCGTCCACCGGTTTGACGAAGTAGTCGATCGCACCCAGGGCTCGGCCGAGTGCCGGCTTGTCGACGACAGAGATCACGACGACCGGGATGTTCCGCGTCGCGGGGTCGTCCTTGAGCCTGGTCAGGACCTCCCAGCCGTCGATGCCTGGCATCAGGATGTCCAGCGTCACCGCCATCGGCTTCAGCTCTTTCGCCATGCCCAGGGCATCGGCTCCGTCGCGGGCGACCTCGAAACGGAACCCGCCGTTCTCGAGGTGGCGACCGAGGATCTCGGCGGCCTGCGCGTTGTCGTCGACGACCAGCACCAGGGGCCGGTCGGGATCGGTCGCCGGGCCCGCCGGGCGTGCGGGCGTCGCCGCCTGCGCCGACGCAACCGAAGGAAGCCGGAGGGTGAAGGTGCTGCCCTTGCCCCGCTCGCTCTCCACCCGCACTGTGCCACCGTGCAGCTCGGCAAAGCGCTTCGTCAAGGCAAGGCCCAGCCCGGTTCCCTCCTGCCGGCGACCCGCCTCGGGGTCCAGCTGTTGGAACTCGCCGAACAGCCGGTCCAGGTCGGCCGCCGCGATCCCGATCCCGGTGTCGGCGACCGCGATCTCGACCCACCGGTCGAGCCCGTCCGCCCGGACCGTGACCCGCCCACCGGACGGCGTGAACTTGATCGCGTTCGACAGCAGGTTGAGCAGCATCTGCTTCAACTTGGCCGGGTCGGCGACCAGGCTCAGGTCCGGTTGGACCTGGCTCGTCAGAGAGATGCCCCGGGCGCGGGCGAGCGGCTCCACGATCCCGACCACATCCTGGACGCCGCTCGGCACGTCCACGCGCTGCAGGTGCAGGTCCATCTGCCCGGCCTCGACCTTGGACAGGTCGAGGATGTCGTTGATGAGCTGCAGCAGATGCTTGCCGCTGCTGTGGATCTGGTCGAGAAAGCGTTTCCGCGTGCCCTCGTCGAACCCGCCCGGCCGGGCGTCGGTGAGCAGTTCCGAGAAGCCGATGATCGCGTTGAGCGGGGTCCGCAGCTCGTGGCTCATGTTGGCGAGGAAGCGGCTCTTGGCCCGGTTGGCCCGATCCGCCTCGGCCTGGGCGAGCCGGAGCTGATGGTTGGCGTCGCTGAGCTGCCTGGTGCGCTCGGCGACCATCGCCTCGAGCTCGCTCGCCAGGAGCCGCTGGTTCTGCAACAGCTGCGCGGTCGCGATCGCCTTCGCGGCGCGCGCGGCCAACCTGTCGAGGAGGTCCACGTCAACCTGGCTGAAGGGCGTGCTGCCTTCCATGCGGTTGAGGTTCAGCCCTCCCACGACGCGGTCATGGGCGACCATCGGGATCAGGACCGACTCCCGCATCCTCCACCTCTCGATGTGGCGCCGCTGGTGGGGAGCCAGGTTCGGCGGCAGCTTGTCCGGGTCGATGGGAATGACGACCTGCCGCTTCTCCTGGAGGACCGTCTTCCAGGGCCCGGCGGAATCCAGCTCCATAGGTACGTGTAGAAAGTGGCTGGCGTCCTCCAGGACCTGTGGGTTGGAGTGGTACGCGGCCACCGGCTCGATGCGCCGGCCGTCCGGCGAGAGCAGGACGACCGCGCAGAAGTCGCCTGTCGCCCGCCCGATGTGCTCGGCGATGATGCCCAGGAGCGCGTCGACGTCGGGGACGGCGTCACTGAACGCGCCCGTGGCCTCCACGATCGCGGCCAGCCGCTCTTCGTGGCCGCCCGTTGAGTTTTGCTTAACGCCAGGCACAGGCGAACTTTATTGCAGGCTCGCGGTGATTTCGTCAGCTTAGTCGCGCTTGAAGACGCTGTCGGACACCCAGCGCACCGACAAGAGAAGGCTCATCCAGGCGACCGCGATGAGAATCCCCGCCAGCACATCGGTCGGCCAGTGCGTACCCGAGTAGATCCGGGCGACGGCGCTGACGATGACGATCAACAGCACCAGGATCCAACCGGCGACAACCCCCCACCGCGGAAGAAATCGGTGACCGAAGCACAGCATCAGCACGATGGCGACGGTGGAGACGATGATCGTGTGGCCGCTGGGGTAGCTCGACGCGCCGGGGTGCTCGTAAACGTGCGGCACCAGCGCGGTCGTCGGCCGCGGGCGGTGGAGCAAGTGGACGCCCAGCTGATACCAGGCGCCCGAGGCGACACCTCCCAGGGCCACAACCCACGCCCCGCGATTGAAGACGAGCACGGCGACCAAGATGACCACCTCCAGGACCACGCCCTTGGCGTCACCGATCCAGGAGAAAAACGGAAACGTGTAGGCAAGGGGACCCCACGTGGTGAGCTGGATGTCGCGCTCGAGGGTGATGTCCTCGGCGATGACGGGATGTCCGGCGACGTAGGTCGACAGCCCGATCGTCGCCAGGGCGGTCACTATGCCCAGCGCGAGCAGCGTCCGGTTCACGGCCCGGCTAAGCCGCGCGCCGGCGCATGCCCCTGAACCACTTCCAGGTTGGTGACGGCAGCCATCGCTCGGGCAGCCAGACCACGAAGGCCGACCAGCCCAGCCCGAGCAGGAATCCACCGGCGACGTCGCTGGGCCAGTGCGCGCCGGCCCACACTCGGGCCAGGCAGGCGAGGATGATCACGACGGTCGCTCCCAACCAGAGGATCCATCGCCTCCGCGGTCGCACGTGCGGCGCCAGCGAGAAGGCGAGCATGAAGCTCAGCCAGGTGAAGAACACCGCGTGGCCGCTGGGATAGCTGTAGCCGGGCGCGGGTGTGAGAATGTGGACGAGGTCGGCGGTGGGACGCTGGCGCGCCATCCACAGCTTGATCAGGTTGTCGATCAGGCTCGAGACGGATCCGATCGCCATCAGGTAGCCCGCGCGCCGCTCCCAGATGAGAAGGACGAGTACCGCGACGGCACCCACCGCCACCTGCCAGTAGCCGGCGGTCACGTTGATCACGTTGAACGCGAAAGTCAGCGGGCCCCAGGGGAACGTCTGCACGAAGCTCGCGACCGGGACGTCGAAGGGCAGCACAGGCTCGGTCGCGACGAGGTAGGTGTCCATGGCAAAGAGGATGGCCACGGCCACGGTCAGGGGCCAGAGCCATCGCCTTGCGGCCTGCCTCGGGTCGCCGGCCAGGACTTCGCCGGCGGCCTTCTCGACGGGCGCGGCTTGGCTCACCCGGGAAGTAGGACCTTGAGCGCACTCGACTCCGCGGAGACCGTCGCCGGCGTGCGCCCGACCAGGTGGTTGTCCGCGTAGACCCGGACCCGGGGCTTTGTGGAGACCTCGAGCCGGCTGAACCTGAAGACCTGGGCGGCCCCGTCCTCGGCCTGCATGAACGGCAACGCCGCTTTGAGTGCGCGGCCGACGATGTCCGCGCGAGTCCGACCGGCGTGCACAGTGAACTCGAGGTATGGATCCGTCGGCGTCCTCTCGCTGATCGGCAGCTGGTTGCCGATGGAGGCGGTATTGCTGAAAACGAGCGACATCGCGGAGCCGCTGCCCTCGATGTCGCCAGTCAGCTCGTACTCGAATCGCTTGGCGGCGATGACCTTCTTCAACCTGCCCGCCAGCTTGCCGAACTCCATGTCCTTGGCCGAATCGCCGAGCGCGATGGTCTCGCCGAAGAGTCCGATCGCGCAAGCCTCGACAAATATCGTTCCGTTGACGCGCCCCAAAGTGATCGCGCGTGCGCGACCATCCCGCACGATGCCGATCGCTCGGTCGAGCTCGGTCGGCAGGCCGAGCGAGCGAGCCAGATTGTTGAAGGTGCCGAGGGGCAGGATGCCGAGAGGGTGCTGCGAATCGGCGAATTTACGGACGACGAATTCGACAGTGCCGTCGCCTCCGGCGACCACAATCTGCGCGCGTGCGGATACGAGCTTGGCAAGGTCTGCGTTCGGATCGAAGTCGACGACGAGATGATCCGCAAACGCGGCGCGAATCTTTTTCTCGGACTCGGGGGTCACCGACCCTGCGCCGCGGCTGATCACGAGCAGACGGGTGGCCTTCGTGCGCGTTTTGGCCTTGGTCATCGTTCGCTGCCGAGCAGGCGGATCCACCTTGCGCACGCGAACGAGTGGAGACCGAGGGCGATGAACCCGACCGCCACGGCGCCCAGAAGGGCGCGGCCGAAGGGCTGGCTGAGCAGGAGCAGGAAGGCGCCGCCGAACCCTTTCACGCGCGACGCGTCGTCGTGCAGCCCGCCCTGGAGCACAAACCATCCGACCAGCGTGAACGTGACGCCTCTCGAGATCATCCCGAGGCGGCCGAGCGAGTCCACGATCGCCTTCTCCTCTCTGCGCATCTTCGTCCGCTTCAGGTCCTTCTTGAAGACCGCCCTGTAGGCATCGACGAACTGCCCCAGGCCGACTCCGATGGCCACGACGCCGATGCCGATCGTCACCAGGTGGCCCGCCGGCAGGCCGAGGACGCCTGCAATCGCCGTCTGCGTCCCATCGTGGGACGCCGAGGCGCTGCCGCCGGCCAGCAAATGGAGGGCGAAGACCACCATCGCCGAGTACGCGACCCCGCTCCAGACGAAGCCGAGTCGCTCCGCGATTCCCACGGCGTCGTCGCCGCGATGCAGCGGGTCGTAGATTGCGCGCACAAAACCCCAGGCGGCATAAGCGCCGAGGCCGACCACGACCCCGAGCAGCAGGACCTTGCCTGTGGGACCTCCGCTGAGGATGACCAGGCTGCCGGACTGGTCGGTCGCGATGCCCCCGATGCCGAGCGCCAGGCCGAGCGCGAACGTGCCCATCGCCGCGTAGAGCACGCCACGGACGACGTAGCCCACTCGCTCGAGGAATCCGAGCCACGGGTTGGCAGCGCTCCGCTTCGTCGCCGACCGCACTCGCCGCGCTGCGCCGTGGGCGCTGGCCATCGCGCTACGTCAACGTCCAGGTCAGGGCTGACACGCAGGGCACCAGTAGGCGAGCCGGGCCTGGTCGCCTTGCGCGCGAACCCGAATCCGAGCTCCGCAGCGCGGGCAAGGCCGGCCGCCACGACCGTGGACGGCTCCCTTCCCGTAGCCAGGGAACCGGCGTTCGATCCGGCCCTGGAGGTTTGCGAGCATCGCCTGTCGCGCTGTCTCGAACAGCGCGACCAGGTCTTCATCGTGGATCTCGGCCGAGGACTTCCACGGATTCAGGCGACGCTGCCAGAGCGCCTCACACCGATAGACATTGCCGATGCCCGCCGTCACGCGCTGGTCCACAAGCAGCTCGCCGACGGGAATTGGACCGATGGAACGCGCGCGTGCGACCACTGCCGCCGGAGACCAGCAGTCGGAAAGGATGTCAGGGCCCAGGTGGCCGACCTTCGCGGCCTCGTCGCGGACCAGGTCGATCACGGTCGCGCCAAAGCAGACCGCGGTCACGTCTTCCGTCTCCAGCAGCGCCTTCATCTGCCAGGCGGGGCGCCTCCATCGCTCGCCGCGCCGGTAGACATGCCACGCACCGTGCATCCGCATGTGCGAGTGGAGCGCGAGGCCGTTGTCGAAACGGATCAGCAGATGCTTGCCGACCGGCCTGACCTCGGTGACCATCGTCCCGGCCAGTCGCCTGAGGCCGTCCGGCCGCGCCGTGACGACGCGCTTGCCCTGGAGCCCTTCGCGCAGGGTGGCGGCCGTCCGCCAGATCGTGTCCCCTTCCGGCACTGCCAGCACGATACCGGGCCTGTAGGATCGGCCCCACCGTGAGCCGGGATCCACGCGTGCCGCACTACTCGCCGGACGGTCGCTGGTGGTGGGACGGGATGGCATGGCGGGCGGTGGTGCCGCAGGCTCCCCGGCCGAAAAGCGGGATGTCGGTCGGGGCGATCGTAGCGTTGGTCGCCGGGGGGTCGTTGTCGTCACGGTCACCGTGGCGGTCCTCGGCTACGTCGCCTACAAGCGCCTCGACGCCAGCCTGAGGGCCCCCAACACCACCGCCCCGAATGAGATCCCGTGCGACTCCCTCGAGCACACGCAGCTGCACTACCACGCCGCGCTCCAGATCCTGGACGGTGGGAAAGCGCTTCCGATTCCAACCGCCCTGGGCCGCTCGAGCACTTGTTACTACTGGTTGCACTTGCACACCGGCGAGCCCGGCGTCATCCACATCGAAGCGCCTTCTGAGCGCACGTTCACGCTGGGCGACCTCTTCCAGGTGTGGTCGCTGTGGTCCGGCCAGAAGGAGCTGATCGACGCGACTCATGTATCGACGATCTCCCTGAGCAGTGGTCACCGGCTTGTCGTCTACGTCGACGAGGGCGGCGGTCCGAAACTGTTCACGGGCGACCCGGGCAGCATCGTTCTCAAGGACCACGAGGTGATCACACTCGAGGTCGCTCCGCCCGCTGTGGAGCCGCCGCCGGAGTTCAACTCGCCGCCGGGCTTCTGACGCCGGAGGCTGCTAGGTCGCCTCGGCGTGGACGAGCTGGCTGGAGGCTTCCTCCTCCGCGAGGTCCGCGACCGCGGCCTTGACGATGTCGTCGATGCTCTTGCCACGATCACGCTCGAGGACCTTCATCCGCTTGTCGAACTGCGTGCTCGCGTAGTCGATGTAGGTGTCCATGCGCTGGCCGAAGGGGCCGTTCTCGTCGTCGTAGTGTTCCCAGAATTCGGTGACCACGCCCAACGCCGGGCCGAGCAGCTCGTTCATGCGCTGGTTCAT
>DASWDZ010000162.1:0-23824 GCA_036395015.1 Candidatus Dormiibacterota bacterium
ACTTGAGGAGGGTTGACCCTAGTACGAGAGGACCGGGTTGAACGGCCCGCTAGTGTACCGGTTGTCACGCCAGTGGCAGCGCCGGGTAGCCATGGCCGGTTTGGATAAGCGCTGAAAGCATCTAAGTGCGAAGCCAACTCCAAGATAAGGTCTCCCACCGGGTTAACCGGGTAAGGGCCCTGGTAGACCACCAGGTTGATAGGCCGCAGGTGTAAGAAGGGCAACCTTTTGAGCTGAGCGGTACTAATAGCCCGAGGGCTTGTTCACCTATAACTCACTCTTCAGCTCACTGAGGAGGCGAGGCAAGCCAACGCAACAAGAAATCGGATCCAGCGCAATAAAGCAGGCTGGAGAATCTCATAGACCTAATTCGGTTGTGCAATTGCTCAGCCAGCCGGCTGAGCCGCGTCCCCTGGGAACCGCGGCCACCTGCTGTAATTCAACGCGTGGCTGAGACGGGCGCAACGCCCAACCTCGACGGCACAGACCTTCGCATCGCGATCGTGGTCGCGCGTGCAGCCGACGAGGACGTTGCCAAACGGCTGCTGCGAGGAGCTCGGGAGGCGCTCGAGCGCCACGGTGTGCACGATCCCGACGTGTACTGGGTCCCGAGAGCACTCGACATCGCGGTCGTCGCCCTGGCCCTTGCCGAGAACGGCGGACCCGACGCGATCATCACGCTCGGCAGCGTCATCGGCGACGACATCGTGGCCATGCAGACCGCCTCCGGCGTCATGCAGGTCCAGCTCGACACCGGCGTCCCGATCGCTCTTGGCGTCCTCACCACCGATGACCTCGACCAGGCGCTCGCGCGCTCCGGTCAAAAGAACAACGAAGGAGCTCGTGTGGCGGAGGCCGCCCTCGAGCTGGCCAAGCTCCTGCGCGAGATCCAGGGCTAGCCGGCGACCGACACCGCCACGACCTGTTTGCCCGCGGGCGCGACGACGAAGCCCTCGATGGCCGCCAGGGTGCTGAAGCGCTTCGCCGATCCGACCCCTGTCGAGTACAGGGTCCTGCCGTTGGCCGGGTCGAGCGCGTAGAGGTTGCCCGACCCCGGCTCGATCGCCCACACGGCGCCGGCGGCCAGGATCGGCGAGGCGTCCGCGGGGTGACTCACGTGCCAGGCGATGTCGATGGAAGAGGCGGAGACGGACAGCGCATACAGCCCGTCCGTGCAAGGCACGAAAACCGTCGAGCCCGACCACGCAGTGCCTCCATAGGACCCTCCGCACACCCGGCGCGACGCCACCTGTCCGCCGATGCCACCGAGCGAACCAGCCCGCAGCAGGTACGCGACGCCCTCCTTGCCGATCACGAACACCCGCCCCAGCGCTGGCAGCAGGGTCGCACCCACCGATCCCAGGTCCACGTCGCCGCTGTTCAACGCCTCCCAGTTCGAAGGGGCGAAGTACGACCTGACGCTCCGCAGGTCCGGCGCCAGCTGGATCACCGAGTCGCTGTACCCGAACCCAGGGCCAAACGAATTGCCGGTCACCACGTAGACGCTGCCATCGGCATCCACGGTGGGCCCCTGCGGCGCCCAGATGCTGGCGCCTCGCCCAGCCGGCACCGCGTAGATCCGAGCCTCGCCCCCGTTCAGGGGGACGCCGGCCACGTATCCGCGGTACTGCCCGCAATCCCCGAACAGCCCGCCAAACGGCACGTACACGAACCCGGATCCGATCGCGAGGGCACCGCGCAGCTGCTGAGCCTGGGGCGTCGAGCCCGGCGGATCGATGTCCTGCTGCCATTTGACAGAGCCGTCGACCAGGCTTAGCGCGTAGAGCACGTGGTGATGGCTCCGCAGGTACGCGACCACGTACAAACTTCCGCTGGCCGGATCCGCGGCCGGCGTGCCGGTGATCCCCGAGACCGGCTGGATGTTGCCGCACGGCAGCGTCGCTGAGTCGACCGGGTCGCCGAGATGTCGCGTCCAGACCGTGGCGCCGGTGAACACGTCCATCGAGTACACCGTGTTGTTCTCGGTCGCCACGATCACATGTCCCGCGACGATCAAGGGCGACGCGTACACCTCGCCGTCGACGTCTGCTCTCCACGCCACGCTTGGATTGCTGATCGCGGGCTCCGACGGTCCGACACCCGTACGACCCGCGTCGTGGTGGTACTGGGCCCAGTCCGCCGAGATCGCCGGACTTCCACTCGCCGAAGCGGTCGGTGAGGGAGACGTGACTGATGGCGGACCGAAGCTGCAGGCCGCGGTGCCGATGGCCAGCGCCAGGGACAAGGCCGTGCTTCGAATCAAAGGCCCCAGGCGAATTTCCGGGCCGGTTTGAGGCGCGCCCTCTCGGGGCCGATCAGCTCGACGCGGCCCTGCATCGCGATGCCGCGCTTGGGACCCATCGCGTCGACGACCATCGCCGCGCGTGGTTCGGAGGACAGGTTGCGGAGCTTGACGCCATCCACGTCGAAGTCGAGCGAGCCGTCGTCGTTCATCGTGTACATCACAGGCACGACGTGAGGCCAGCCCGTCGGCCCGACCGTGGCGAAGCGTGCGAGGCGCTGCGAGCGCAGGAACTCGAGCTCCGCCTCACTGAACACGAGTCACATCCTAGACTCAAGGATTTACATGGCCAAGGCCACCGCAGGCGCCCTCGAAACGATCGGCGGCTACACCATCACCCGGCGCGAACCTCTCGAGCGTCTCGAAGGTGGATACCTGGAGCTCGAGCATCAACGCACCGGCGCGCGCCACATCCACATCGAGTGTCCGGACGACAACAACGGTTTTGCGGTGTTCTTCCCGACGCCGCCGAGCGATTCCACCGGCGTTGCCCACATCCTCGAGCACGTCGTGCTCGCCGGCTCGCAGCGCTTCCCGGTCCGCGATCCCTTCTTCAGCATGACCCGGCGCTCACTCTCGACCTTCATGAACGCGCTCACCGGCTCGGACTGGACGATGTACCTCTTCAGCACACGGAACGCGAAGGATTTCATGAACCTGCTCCAGGTCTACCTGGACGCGACGTTCTTCCCGAGACTCACAGAGGACGCGTTCAAGCAGGAAGGCATTCGGTTCGAGTTCGAGCAGGCGGACGACCCTGCAAGCGGCCTCGGCTATAAGGGTGTCGTCTTCAACGAGATGAAGGGTGGGCTGGCCACCCCGGGTGCAGCCGTCGACCGCGCCGTCGGCAGGACGCTGTTCAAAGGCTTGCCCTACGAATACGTGTCGGGCGGTGATCCGCGCGACATCCCCAACCTGACCTGGGAAGCCCTTCGCAACTTCCACGCTCGCTACTACCACCCGAGCAACGCGCGGTTCTACACGTACGGGAACCAATCGCTCGAGGCGACGCTGGACGCGATCGAGCGCGACGCGCTGACGAGATTCCAGCGCATCGACATCGACTCGAGCATCCCGGATGTTCAGCGCCTCGACAGGCCGTTAGCCGCCGTGGAGCCGTATCCCGCGGTCGCCGGCGAGGACCACACGCGAAAGGCGCAGGCGCTCACGGCCTGGGTCACGGTCCCCAGCGCCGACTCGTTCCGCGCCCTCGCCATGAAGGTGCTGGCGGAGGTCCTGCTCTCAAATGCAGGGTCGCCGCTGCGCAAGGCCCTGATCGACTCCGGTCTCGGCAGCGCCCTCGCCGACGGCAGTGGTCTCCACGACGACTTCAAGGAGGCTGTCTTCGGCGCCGGGCTGAAAGGAATCGCCGCCGAGGATGCCGAGCAGGTGCAGCGCGTCGTCCTCGACACCCTCGAGCGCCTGGCGGACAAGGGCGTCGACCGAACGCAGGTCGACGCGGCCATCCACCACCTGGAGTTCGAGAAGCGCGAGCGGTCGAACGCGGGCTTCCCTTTCGCGCTCCGGCTGCTGTTCGCCTCCCTGTCCGCATACCTTTATGAAGGCGACCCCTTCAGCGCCCTCAACTTCGACGCCGACCTGGAGCGCCTCCAGGCCGCGCGTGCCGAAGGCCGCTTCTTCGAGAACCTGATCCGCTCCGAGCTGCTCGACAACACGCACCGCGCGCTTCTGACCGTGGTCCCGGACACAGGCCTTGAGGAGAGGCAGCGCCAGGAGGAGCTCGACCGGCTGGCGGCCATCGAGTCGCAGCTCGGCGAGTCGGACCGCGTCCGCATCGTGTCCGACGCGCTCCGCCTGAAGGCGGACCAGGACGCCAAGCAGGACCTGTCCGTGCTGCCGACGCTCGAGCTCACCGACATCCCGATGAGGTTCGAGGACGTGCCGAGCCGCGACGCCGACGTCCGTCGGGCCAGGGTCGAGTTCTATCCGCAGCCCACCAACGGCATCACTTATCTCGACATCCGCAGCGATTTCTCATCCCTGAGCGCCGAGCAGAAGGACCTCCTCCCGTTGCTGAGCCGCGCCCTGACGCAGAGCGGCGCGGCCGGCCTCGGGTACGCCGAGATCGCGGGCCGCATCGCCTCCGTCACCGGCGGGCTTGGTGCGGCCGCGCAGGTGCAGTCGCTCGCCGAGCGCGACGACTACATCCAGTCCTTCGTCATCGCCGGGCGCGCGCTGGATCGCAACGCCAAGCCTTTCATCGAGCTCCTGACCGACCTCCTGGCGCGGCTCGAGGTCGAGCCGAAGCGCCTCAAGGAGGTCATCGCGGAGATCACCACCCGCCTCGAGAGCTCACTCGCCGGTCTCGGCTTCCAGTTCGCGCTGCTGCGCGCGCACTCCAAGCTGACCTCCGAAGGCGCGATCAACGACCGGCTGCAGGGGATCGGCATGCTGCACACGATGCGCCGCCTGGCGCGCCTGGACGAGCAGTCGCTTGGTGATGTGATCAACCGTCTCGACGATGTCCGCAAGCTTCTGTTCCGGGCGGGGGCGCTTCGCATCGTCGTCACCTGCGAAGAGTCGATGGTGCAGCCGCTTCAAGAACTCCTCGCGGGGCTGCTCGGCGCGCTTGCGGACGGCGACCGCGACGGACAGCCGGTGAAGCTCGAAGCGCTGGAGCGCGGGGCCGAGGCCCGCACCGCGCCCGTCCCCGTCGCCTTCAACGTGCGCATCTTCAAGACCGTGCGTTACACGCACGCGGACGCACCCGCGCTGCTTGTCCTCTCCAACTACCTCCGCGACACCTTCCTGCACCGGGAGATCCGGGAGAAAGCCGGCGCGTACGGCGCCTACGCGCAGGCCGGCGTGGCCAGCGGAACGTTCTACTTCGGCTCCTATCGCGACCCCAACATCGTTCGCACATATGACGCGTTCGACAGTGCCGTGCGCTGGGTGATCGACGCACCGATCGATCCGGAGGCGTTGAAGGAGGCGATCCTCGGCGCGTGCGGAGACGTCGACCCGCTCGAATCGCCCGACATCAAAGGACGGCGAGAGGCCACCAACCGAGCGGCGGGGTTCACGCGCCGGGCGCGAGAGAGCTTCAAGCACCGCCTGCTGCAGGTGACCGCTGACGACCTTCGTCGCGTCACGAGTGCGTATCTGCTCGGCGCGCCCGCGATCCAGACCACGGTGGCGGGACCAGACCTGATCGAAGCCGCAAGCAAGGAAAGGCCGGGGCTGTTCGAGGTGGTCGCGCCCGTCTGATCGGAAGTGCGCCCTGCGCTTGCCCGGCGGCCTCGCCACTACACTGGCCCGCGTGAGGCAGGTCTGGCGACACGAGCTCTTCTGGCCGGCGGTCCTGGTCGTCGTCGGCGTGTACTTCCTGCTCCACAACCTGGGCCTGCTCGACTGGCTTCGGGCGGACATCTTCTGGCCGGTGGTGCTCATCGCCCTCGGTGTCTGGTTGATTTTCCGCCGCGGCTGGCGCTGAACCGCGATGTGGAACCGGGGGCCGAGCATCTTCTGGGGTGGCGTGCTCGTCGTCCTCGGCCTCCTCTTTCTGCTGGCCAACACGGGGATCCTCGAAAACGTCAACTGGGATTACGTATGGCCGGTTCTGCTGATCGCGCTCGGGTTGTGGCTGCTCGCCGCCAGGATCGGCCCCGGAGGCGCGACAGCCGACGTGGACAGCGCCGAACCTCGAGAGGAGCTCAGCAAGGCGAAACTCGAGATCGCAGTCGGGAGCGGGAGAATCGAGGTCCGGTCGGCGTCCATCGGCGACGAGCTCTACAAGACACACATCGAGCACGGCGGCACGGCGCCAGAGGTTCGCCTCGACCGCGCCTCGGGAACGGTCCGCATCAGCCAGCGCCCTGGCTGGTTCGCCGGCGCGCGCAGGCTGCGGATCGACACCCAGGTCACGGAGGCGATCCCATGGGAGGTCAGCTGCAGCACCGGCGCGATTCGCGGCGAGTTCGATTTCTCGATGGGAGAGCTCTCGGCCTTTGAGTGCAGGACGGGGGCGAGCCAGATCGACCTCAACCTGGGCACGCCCAAAGGCAACGTCCCGATTCGGATCGAAGGCGGCGCCCTGACCGTGAACATCGTGCGGGCGGCAGGTGCGGCGATCGGCGTCCAGGCCTCGGGTGGCGCAGTCCAGATCCAGGCCGACGGTGCGCATCTCGACGGGATCGGCAGCCGCGAGTGGCGATCGCACGAGTTCGACGCCGCCGTCGACGGCTACGACGTGACGGTCCAGGGCGGGGCGCTCAAGGTGAACGTGAGCACGCGCTGATGCGCTACACCTACCGCTACCGCACCTTCATCTGGCCGGCGGTCCTGATCCTCGCCGGTGTGGTCGCGCTGCTGGTCAACATCGGGCAGATCCCGGTCGACCGCCTTTACCAGCTCATCAACCTGTGGCCGCTGGTCCTGGTGGTGATCGGCATCGAGCTGATCCTCCGGCGCACAGTGCACGGGACCGCCGGCGATGTCGCCGCGGCGCTGATCGTCCTGCTGGCAATCGTCGGCGCCGCCGCCTACGTCACGGTGGCCCCGAGCCCCAGCGCCACGCACAGCTTCGAGTCGTCAGAACAGCGGGGCGACATCGCGAGCGCCCACCTCGAGATCGAAGCCGGTGCGGCCACCGTCAACATCGCCGGCGCGGCCGACGGAGGCTCCGACCTGTATCGGGCACATATCGAGTATTCAGGGCCGAAGCCGCAGGTCGGGCTCGACACCGCGAGCGGCACGCTGACCATCAGCCAGCCCGGCAGCAACTTCCTTTTCTTGCAGACCCGACGTTTCGCGGTGAACCTGCAGCTCAACCCGGGCGTCCAGTGGACGGTAGAGCTGAATACGGGCGCGACTACGAGCACGCTCGACCTGGCCCGCGTGCACGTCACGTCCGTCTCTCTCAACTCCGGCGCGTCGCGTGACGAGATCACGCTCGGTCCGGCATCAGGAGTAGTGCCGGTGGAGATCAACGGCGGCGCACTGACCGTCCGCATCCATCGTCCGAGCGGGACCGAGGCCTCGGTCGAGGTTTCCGGAGGAGCCGTCAACCTGACCGCGGACGGCAAGAACATGCATGCGGTCGGGCATCTGAGCTATGACTCGGCCGGCCTCCCCGGTGCCGCGAACCGCTACCGGATCGAGGTCAACGGCGGTGCCTGCACGGTGACTTTCGATACCACGACCCCGTCATAGCCGGGCGTCGAGGGCCTCGATCCGGGCGCGATAGATTCCTTCGGTCGCCGGCGTGACCGCGGCCCGAAAACCGACGGCGGCCGCCTCGAGCATTTCCTCTAGCTCGGGGTCTCGCAGCCGCGACGCCTCGAGGACACGGACCAGCGCCGCCGCCCGCTCCGCTCCCCCGAGGATGGCGTCCTGGTCGGCCGGCAGCCGGGCGAGCTCGCCGGCTTCGCGGCCCAGGCGTTTCGCGAGCGCGAGGCTCTCCTCGTCAGCACGCTCCTCGAGCCGGCTTGCGGCAGCTGTCGCCGCCACCGACGCCAGCCGGGCTTCCAGCAGCCGGCCATCGGCCGCCGGCCCCGCGGCGACGGCCGGGCACAGTCCGACGACCTGCGGCGCACCGAGCGCCACTCCGCGCCGCTCGAGCTCGGCGATGACGTCAGCCGGCGTCGTTTCGTCGACGCGGAACAGGTTCATGGAGAGCTGGACGCGCGGCCCTGGCAGCTCGAAGGCCAGCGCCTGCACCCCGCGCAAGCCGGCCGCAGACTCCCGGATCGATCGGGCGATCGCTCGCGCCGAGACGAGGTCGACCTCGTACAGGATGACGTTGAAGGCGACCAGCGCGCGCCGCGCTCCGATGCACACCGCCCCCGCCGTCGGGTGGAGGCCGGGTCCTCCGATGCTGAGTTTGGCCCGACCGGCGCGGATGTCCGCAAGCGTGCGGTTCTCGCCGTGGCCGTAGAGGTAGACAGGGACGTGCAGCTCCGACCAGAGGCGCTCCCCGATCGAGCGCGCCAGCTCGCGACACTGATCGAGCTGGGTGTCACCGAGTGGAATGATGGGCACGACGTCGGCGGCACCGACGCGCGGGTGGACGCCATGGTGCTCTCGCAGGTCGATTCGCTCGACGGCTTCGTCGATCGCACCGAGCAACGCGTCGGTGATCCGTTCCACGCCGCCTGCGATGGACACGACGACTCGGTTGTGGTCCGGGTCGGCGTCGGTGTCGAGCACGTACGCCTTGCGTGTCGCACTCGCGATCGCGTCGATGACATCGTCCCGACGGCCCTCGGAGAAGTTAGGGACCGATTCGAACAACATGCTGCGTTAGCGTAAGCACCCGTGTCCGGACCGGTCGTGCTCGTGTACGGCGATGCTCTGATGAAGCACCAGCTTTCCGACGAGCATCCGCTACAGCCGATCCGGGTCAAGCTCGCAGTCGAGCTGATCCGCTCCACGGGCCTCATCGAGTACTCGCACCTCCTGCCACCGCGACCTGCGACGATCGGCGAGCTCGAGCTGGTGCATTCCCCCGAGTACGTCGACCTGGTGCGCAAGCTAAGCGATCCAGCACAGCGACGGCAGGTCTCTGCGCAGGCGATCGACGCGGCGGGCTTCGCCTCGGCCGACAACCCGATCTCTGACGCACTGCACGATGGGACGGCGGTCGTCGTGGGGGCTTCCCTGGTCGCCGCCGAGGCGATCGAAAGCGGCGCCGCCCTTCATGCCTTCAGCCCGTCCGGCGGACTGCACCACGCGCACCGCGACCGGGCGTCCGGGTTCTGCACCTACAACGATGCGGCGATCGCCTGCCAGTGGCTCAAGCAACGAGGTCATCGCGTCGCCTACGTCGACGTCGACGTGCATCACGGCGACGGCGTCGAGGGGATCTTCCAGAGCGATCCCGACGTGTTGACGATCAGCCTCCACGAGAGCGGCCGCTGGCTTTTTCCAGGCACCGGTTTCCCGCAGGACGCGGGCGTGGGGAAGGGTAAAGGCTTTGCGGCCAACATGCCGTTCGTCCCGTACACGTGGGACGAGCCGTGGCTGCTTGCGTTCGACAAGGTCGTGCCGGCCCTGCTTCGTCGATTCAAGCCGACTGTGCTCGTGACCCAGGACGGCTGCGACTCGCATCACCTCGACCCGCTCGCGCACCTCGCCAACACGACGCGGATCTGGCCGCACGTAGGGCGCGTCTTCCACGAGCTGGCGCACGAGCTGTGCGAAGGACGGTGGCTCGCCCTGGGCGGCGGCGGATACGCGATCTACGAGGTCGTGCCCCGGGCGTGGACGCTGCTCTTCGCGGAGATGGTAGAGCGGCCCGAGCTCACCGCCGAGGTCGACGACCCGACGACCGTGGTCCCTGGCCGCGACGCGCAGGAGCGGGTCTGGATCGCTCTGCGCCAAGACCTCGACCGCCTGGGCGAGGCTCACGGGATGATGTTCTAGGCGGAGTAAGTCCTCAGGCAGCGGGTGCAGACGCGCGCCCGGAAAGTCTCGCCCTTCACCGTGACCCGGCCCATCTGAAGGTTGGGCAGGAACCTCCGGTTGACCCGGTTCTTGGCGTGGCTGACGTGATGTCCGTACTGCGGCGTCTTGCCGCAGATCGCGCACTGCTTGGCCATGAGTTACCTTCTGCCTGGAGTGGAGGCGCGCGGCAGCGCAGAAACGCTTGCGCGCGGACCCGAATTGTACCATGAGCCCTCAGATGGCCTCGAAGACGACGACGGCGCTCATCCAGTCCCGCCAGTGGGGCAGGATCGAGGTGTTCCCATCGGCCGTCGCCGCCATCGCCGGCCACGCGGCGACGCGCTGCTACGGCATCAGCGGCATGGCGGGGCGAGGCCTGCGCGACGGTTTTGCCGAGCTCCTCCATCGGGAAAACGTCGACAAAGGGGTGGACGTGGTCCAGGTCGAGGACGGCCTGGCCATCGACGTGTACGTGATCGTGCAGTACGGCATCCGCATCTCCGAGGTCGCACACAACCTGCAGGAGACGGTCAAGTTCGAGGTCGAGCGGTCGGTCAATGTGCCGGTGGTGAGGATCAACGTCAACGTGCAGGGCGTTCGGGAAGAACGCTCCTGAATGGTGGCCGCCATCAAGGTGACTGGTGTCGACGGCCCGCTCTTCAAGCGCGCGCTGCTGGGCAGCCTGCAGTGGCTCGCCTCGAACCATGAGGAAGTAAACCGGCTCAACGTCTTCCCGGTGCCCGACGGCGACACCGGCACCAACATGCTGTTGACGTTGCAGTCGGCCGTCGAGGACGTGAAGGAGTCGAACGCGGCCGAGGTCAGCAAGATCGCGAAGCTCGCCTCGCACGGCAGCTTGATGGGCGCGCGCGGCAACTCGGGCGTGATCCTGTCGCAGATCTTTCGCGGGTTTGCGCGCGCCGTGGAGGGCAAGGGCTCGCTGACCCCGACCGAGCTCGCCGCGGCGTTCGAGGAGGCCGCCAACGCCGCCTATCGCGCGGTCAACAAGCCGACCGAAGGCACCATCCTCACTGTCGCCCGCGAAGCGGGGCGTGCCGCCGCCACCGCAGCGAGCACGCCTGACGCGACTGTGCCGCGCGTCATCGCCGCCGCCGCGGCAGGCGCCCGGGCAGCCGTCCTCAAGACGCCGAGTCAGCTCCAGATCCTGCGCGACGCGGGGGTCGTGGACGCCGGCGGTTTTGGGCTCCAGCTGATCCTCGAGGGCATGCTCAAGACGATCGAGGAATCCGACCCGGCGTTCGCCGCCCTCGCCGACGTGAAGAAGCCCACCCTGCCACCCGCGGCGCAGGTCTCGCTCGATCTCCCCGAAGGCGGATGGGGCTATTGCACCGAGTTCCTGATCGAGGGCACCAACCTGGACACCGAGCTGATCCGCGGCCAGATCGAGTCGCTTGGCAACTCGGTCCTTGTTGTCGGCGAGCCGGAGCTCGTCAAGGTCCACGTGCACACAGACGACCCGACGAGCGTCATCAATCTCGCAGGCGGGTACGGCAAGCTCCTGAAGCTCAACGTCGGCGACATGTCGACACAGCACCGGCGGATCCTTGACAGCGAAGGCGCCGCGCGGAACGGCCTGCGGCCCAACGGCATCGGCATCGTCGCGGTCGTCGCCGGCCGCGGCCTGGTCGAGATCTTCCGCGGCCTGGGGGTCGACTCGATCATCGAGGGCGGGCAGACGATGAACCCGAGCACGCAGGACATGCTGACGGCCATCGAATCCGTCCCGTACGAGGAAGTCGTCCTCCTGCCCAACAACGGCAACGTCATTCCCGCCGCCAAGCAGGTGATCGGGCTGACCAAGAAGAAAGTCCACGTGGTCGAGACCCACAGCGTTCCGCAGGGGGTCTCCGCGGTCGTTGCGTTCAGACCGGAACGGCCCGCGGCGGAAAACCTGGGCGCCATGAAGGCTGAGGCAGAACGCGTGCAGACGATCGAGGTGACGCACGCCGTGCGCGACACGAGGTCGAATGGCGTCAAGGTCAAAAAGGGTGATGTGATCGGCCTGATCAACGATCGCCTCGAGTTCGCGGGGGACGACTACGCGGAGGTGGTCAACAAGGCGCTGGGCAGACTCGGCCCGGACGCCTACGAGCTCGTGACCGTTTACCGTGGCGAGCAGGCGAGCGACGCAGAGATGGCCAGGCTCGAGTCGGAGATCCGCAACAACTACCCCAGCCTCGAGGTCGAGGTCCAGCACGGCGGCCAGCATCACTACCCGTTCATCCTCTCCGTCGAATAGCTCGCTTGGCTCGTAGCTTCGCGGTCGTCACAGACTCGACCGCGGACCTGCCCAACGAGTGGCGCGATCGCTACGGGATCGAGATCGTGCCCCTCAAAGTCCTGTTCGGCAAGGAATCTTTTCGCGACCGCGTCGACATGACCGACGAGCAGTTCTTCGCGCGGCTTGCTGCGTCGACCACGCTGCCGACCACCTCAGCCCCTTCGCCAGGTGAGTTCGCCGATGTCTATACCAGGCTCGCCCGCGACCACGACGGCTGCATCTCGATCCACATCGGGGAGCAGCTGTCCGCGACGGCGGAGGCCGCGCGCGTCGGCGCCTCGTCCGTGGATGGATTCAAGGTCAACGTGATCGACAGCCAGACCGTTTCGATGCCGATCGCGTTTCTGTGCCGCATCGCCGCGGAGTGCGCGACCCTTGAAGAAGCTGCGGCCGCGGTCCAGGAGCGAATTCCCAGATCGCGCGTGCTGGCGCTGCTCGACACGCTCCGCTACGTCGAGATGGGAGGGCGTGTCAGCCGGGCGCAAGCGATGATCGGGACGATGCTCGACCTCAAGCCGCTGCTCCTGGTGGCCAACCGCGAGATCAAGTCGATCGACCGCGTGCGCACGCGATCGCGCGCCATCCCACGCATGGTCGAGTTCTTTCGCACCGAGATGCCCGTGGAGACCCTGGCGGTGATGCACGCGCAGGCGCCCGACGAGGCGGCCCAGATCGCGAGCGAGCTGCGCAAAGAGTTGCCCGAGATGGAGATCCCGATCGGCCAGATCGGCTGCGTGCTGGGGACGCACACGGGGCCGAGGGCCCTGGGCCTCGTGTACCTCAAGAAGTAAGGGCGAAGTTAGAAGCCAGCTTCACGTTGCGACCGGGCAGAGGCCACACCCGAAGCACCGGTGGGGTCACTGCGACCAGTCGCGGCACCGCCAGCACCAGGAGCCGGAACAGTCTCTGCTGACCCTGGCCCCACGCGAGCCCGTACTGCTCGCGCAGCGCCGGCGGCAGCAGGCCTGCGGTCACGATCTCGAAGGGGATCATGGCGGGTCCGGGCATAAGTCGCAGCTTCGGCCGCAGCACGAGGGCGCCGAGCTCCCGGGCGAGAGGGCTCACGCTCACATTCCCCGCCACCATCGCGTCGACATAGCCCTCGAATTCGCGCAGCGACCGGGGGAACTTCTCGTGGGGGATGCCGAGGAGCTCACCGAGCAGCTTCGACTCCTGGTAGAAGTCCTCGCGCTCACGTGCCGTCAGCGCCTTGACAAACGTCTCGTAGGTGACCAGGGCCGAGTCGACCAGCGTCGCGTGGACCCAGAGCAGCAGCTCGGGGTCGAGAGCGCGGTATTCACGTCCACGGACCCGGGCGTGCGTCTGGTTGACAACGCGCGCTGCGGCGAGCGCCGTGTCGCCGTCGCCGAAGACGATTGCCATCGTCATCCGGACCGTCCTGCGCAGGCGGCGAACCGGCCTCGACCGAAAATCTGAATGCTCTTCGACTCCGGCCGCCACCTTGGGATGCGCGAGCTGCATCAGGAGTGCCCGTCCACCACCGAGGAGCAGCACGTTCTCGCGATTCACGCGACGCGTGATGGAGTCCTCCGCGTAGAGCCCAGTCCGCATGCGGTCATTATTTCTCTCAACCGATGGGCCAGGAGCTCTTCATCTTCGGGGCCGCGTTCCTGGGCTCCGCTGTCGAGGCGACTGAGGCGCTGACGATCGTGCTCGCCGTGGGCCTGACGCGGGGCTGGCGCGCGCCCCTCCTCGGCACGCTCGCGGCCGTCCTCTCCCTGGCCGTGCTCGTGGTCCTGTTCGGTCAGCTCATCGTCACCCGTGTACCGGAGTCGGCGCTCAAGCTCGTGGTCGGGACCTTGCTCCTGCTCTTCGGCCTGCGGTGGCTGCACAAGGCGGTCCTGCGCTCGGCGGGAGTCGTCGCCATGCACGACGAGGAGCACGCGTACAGGCAGACCGTCTCCCAGCTCGGATCCGCCGCGGCCGGCCGGGACTGGGTCGGCTTCGTGCTCGCCCTGAAGGGCGTGTTCCTCGAGGGACTGGAGGTCGTCTTCATCGTGATCGCGGTCGGCGGGGCCGAGAATCAGCTCCCGCTCGCGACCGCGGGCGGCGTCGCGGCCGCGATTGCAGTCGGCGCGGCGGGTCTCGCCATCCGCAAGCCTCTGGCGCGCGTGCCTGAGAACACGCTCAAGTACGCGGTCGGCATCATCTTGACCAGCCTGGGCACGTTCTGGGCGGCCGAGGGGATGGGCGCCGAGTGGCCGCTCGACTTCGTCTCCATCCTGGGCCTCGTCGCGGTGTACGTGTTGGCCTCGCGGCTCGCGGTGATGCTGATCCGGCGGCCTGCAATCGCGTGAGCGTCCTTCGGGCCGCGGCGATGCGGGTGGTCGGCCTGTTCGTCGGCGACTGGGTGCAGAGCGCCGTGGTCCTGGTCATCATCGCGGCGGCGTGGTCCACGTTTGCGCGCTTCGGTCCACTGGCCCTGGTCCTGCTGGTCACGCTGCTCGCCGGCCAACTGGTGTGGTTTGCCCGAGTGGAAGGCAGGCGCGCTAAGCCATTCCGATGATCAGGATGGAGATGAACGCGATCTCAGCACGCTTCCCCCGCACCTGGTTTCCGAAAATACCCTAGATGTCGATCCTCGCTCTTCCGCGCGCCCTCGACGCACCCGTGGAACAGCTGAGGGATGTCGGGACCAAGTACTCGAGGCTGCTCGCCAAGCTCGGCATCCGGACGATCCGGGACCTGTTGCTGACGCTGCCTTTCAGGTGGGAGACCTACACGCCGTCGCGGATCTCGGCCCTGGTCCCTGGGGCGCAGGCGTCGGTCATCGCGACCGTTCTCTCCATAAAACCTGTGGTGACCCAGCGCCGCCGGCTTCGTCTGGTCGAAGCCACGGTCGCCGACGAGAGCGGCGCGCAGATGCGAGTGGTTTGGTTCCACTCGCCGTTCATCCTCGGACAGCTTCGCGAGGGTGACCTGGTCGCGTTTGCTGGGGTCGTCGAAAAGACCCGCTATCGCGGACAGCCGGGGATGGTGAATCCACAGCACGAACGCCTGGATGCGGCGGGCGAACCGCAGAAGTTGCGCGAGATGACGCCGAAGTACCACCTGGTCGAGGGTCTGACCTCGCGGAAGATCGCCAATTGGGTGGATGCCGCGCTGCCGCTCGCGACGCAGATCGAGGACGTGCTGCCGGAGGACGTGCGCGAGCGCAGCCACCTGGTGACGGTCGCGGAAGCGGTTCGCAGCGGGCACAGGCCCGACTCGCTGCAGGACTTCGAGGCCGCGCGCAAGCGAATGGCGTTTGCCGAGCTCTTTGAGCTGCAGACCGCGTTCGCAATGATGCGCGCGAACATTGCGGCCGAGCCCGCGACGCAGATTCCTTTTCGGCAAGACGTGATTGACGCGTTCAAGGCAGGCCTTGGCTTCGAGTTGACCAGGGCGCAGCGGAAGGCGATGTGGGAGGCGTTCCAGGACATGGAGAAGCCGGTGCCCATGAACCGGCTGCTCAACGGCGACGTCGGTTCAGGCAAGACCGCCGTGGCCGGCGCCTGCGCTGCGATGGCCCATGGATCGGGACTGCAGACGGTGGTGATGGCGCCGACCGAGATCCTGGCCAGGCAGCACCTGCAGCGGTTCCGCGCGTACCTCGAGGAGAGCTTCCCCGGGCTCACGGTGGAGCTGCTGGTGAGCAGCCAGGGCGCGCCCGAGCGCCGGCGCGTACGCTCGGCCGCCGCATCGGGCCACTGCGCACTCGTCGTGGGCACGCATGCGCTGATCGAGGACGACGTCGAGTTCGCAAACCTCGGCCTTGCGGTCGTGGACGAGCAGCACCGCTTCGGCACCAGGCAGCGTGAGCTGCTGAGGGGCAAGGGCGCCGGCCGGCCGCACTTTCTCGCCATGACCGCAACCCCCATCCCGCGCACGCTCGCCCTCGCGAGCTACGGGGAGATGACACTCTCGGTGATCGACGAGATGCCGCCGGGCCGGAGCCCGGTCACGACCACGGTCATCGAGCCAGACGGGCGCCACCAGGCATACGACATAGTCCGCGCGGAGGTCGCGGCCGGACACCAGGCGTTCGTGATCTGCCCGCTGATCGAAGAGTCCGAGTCGCTCGCCGCGAAGTCGGCGAGCGCAGAGTTCGAGCGCCTGAAAAAGGAAGAGCTCGCGGGCCTGGAGCTCGGCCTGATCCACAGCCGCCTTAAAGACAAAGACCAGGTCATGCAGCGGTTCGTCGCCGGCGAGATCCAGGTCCTGGTCGCGACCGCCGTGGTCGAAGTCGGCGTGGACGTGCCGAACGCGACCGTGATGATGATCGAGGGCGCCGAGCGCTTCGGCCTGGCCCAGCTGCACCAGTTCCGCGGCCGCGTGGGGCGAGGCTCCGCGCCAAGCTGGTGCCTGCTGCTGAGCGACGATCCGTCAGAGCTCGCCCTGCATCGCCTCCAGCTCGTGGAGCGGATCCGCGACGGGTTCACGTTGGCCGAGGAGGACATGCGCATCCGGGGCATGGGCGAGCTGATGGGACCACGCCAGCACGGCATGTCCGACGCCGCGATGGATTCGCTACGCACCCCGGTGCTGCTCAACGAAGTCCGGCAGGAGGCGGAGCGCGTGCTGACCGCGGATCCAGGGCTGGAGAAACATCGAGCGCTCAAGGCCGCCGTCGCCAGGCGGCTGGAGCTGACCTCGATCAGCTAGGTTGGTCCGTACACCGCCGTCAACATTCCGAAGTAAGTAGGGGCTTCGTAAGAGATCAACCTTCCCTTCCAGCCGGCGGTCGCGCCGTGCAGGACGAGCATCTGCCACCAACTGTCGGCCTTGGCGTTCTCGACCAGCTCCCGACGGACGTCCACCAGGCGTTCGAGCTCGTTGCGCCGGACCAGGTCGGTGACCAGCTCGTCGTACTCACCGGCGGCGGGGTGGTACCCGAACGGCCCGCTCTCCATGTGCGTGTGACCGTGATCCGCGCTCGCGATCAGGGCGACGCGACGGTCGGAATCGCCGGCGGTCGCGGCGATGGCCGCTCCCGCCGTGACGTGTTCCCACGCGGGCAGGTCTCGTGCGGGTGTGACGACCACGACCGGGACCGGCGGCTTGCGCCGGCCGCCCATGAACCACAGGGGGATGAGGACGCCCCAGTCCATCGGCGCGACCGCGGTGTTGGGATCGTTGGCACCGAAGCTCACGCCGGCCACGCTCAAGCCTGCCGCGCCCATGGCTTTGAGCAGGCGCCAGGCGAGCTGCATGTCGGATGGCACGTCGAGCTCGACCGGAGGCGAGATTCCGTCCAGGCGTCCCGCGACTCGGCTCGCCACCACGACGCCAAACGTGTTCGAGATGTGCACGTTGTGCGGCGTGGCCACGACGACGGTGTCCGGTTCGGCGGCGTCGAAGAGGCGGCCGAGCTCTTCCATGCCTTCGCGTGTCTTGATGGCGACGTCGCGCTCCTCTGGCTTGCACGCTTCGGCGACCGCCATGCCGCCGTGCGGCGCGATCGCGGCAAACACAAGAGGCATTACATCTCCCCGCTTGCCGCGGAGGTCGGAGCGCCTAGCGCGCCGGGTGGGGGGTTGCTCTCAGGCACAACGGATACTTAGCACACGTATGAAGAAGGAGCAGCTCTCGCCGCTTCGCCTGACGGAGTACAGCCACGGGGCGGGTTGAGCCTGCAAGCTCAGCCCGGTGGAGCTAGGGCAGGTACTCGGGGCGCTGCCCCCGATCGTTGACCCCAACGTGCTGCACGGTGCGGCCGCACGCGACGACGCGGCGGTGTATCGCATCGCGCCCGACCGCGCGCTCGTGGCGACGGTCGATTTCTTCACGCCCATCGTCGACGACCCATACGAGTACGGCGCCATCGCGGCCGCCAACGCCCTGAGCGACATCTACGCGGTCGGCGCGCGCCCGCTGTTCGCCCTCGGCATCACGGCCTTTCCGCGCGAGAAGCTGGATGCAGGCCTACTGGAGAGGATCGTGGCCGGGGGAGCGGCCAAGCTGGGCGAAGCCGGTGTGGCGGTGGTCGGCGGCCATTCGATCGACGACCCGGAGCCGAAGTTCGGCTACGCCGTGATCGGCGAGGTGCACCCAGACCAGGTCATCGGCCACGACAGGGCGCGTGCGGGTGATGCCCTGTTTCTCACCAAGCCGCTCGGCATGGGCCTCGTGACCACGGCCATCAAGCGTGGCCTGTGCCCACCGGGACTTGAACGCGAGGCGATCGAAATGATGATGACCCTCAATCGCGAAGCCTCCGAGGCGATGGTCCAGGCCGGCGCGACGGCCGCCACCGACGTCACCGGCTACGGCCTGATCGGTCACCTGCAGAACCTGGAGGGCGGCGCGGATCTCGAGTTCCACTCTGTGCCTTTCCTCGACGGTGTGCGAGCGCTGGCCGAAAGAGACCTGTTCCCGGCGGGAAGCCGCCGCAACCACGCTGCGTCTCGCAACGACGTCGAGTGGGGAGGCCTGTCCGAGCTCGATCAGATGATGCTCTGCGACGCCCAGACCAGCGGCGGTCTGCTGGTCGCGATTCCGGCTGAAAGTGCGAGCGGTTTCCGGCACGGCGCAAGGATTGGTGTGATGCGCTCTGATGGGGTGATCAGGGTCCGCCGATGAGCAGGCTGCGCGTGAGTGGTGGCGAGGCTCGCGGCCGCCGCCTGAAAGCGCCCAAGAACATCCGGCCGACACAGGGCATCGTCAAGCAGGCGATCTTCAACATGGTCGGCCCTCGTATCGAAGGTGCCAGGGTGCTCGACCTCTTCGCCGGCTCGGGGGCGCTCGGCATCGAGGCCCTTTCGCGAGGCGCTGCGAGCGTGACGTTCGTGGACCAGCAGGAGCGCGGTCTTGCTATCCTGCGCCAGAACTTGGACGCCCTCGGCTTCAAGGAACGTGCCCGGCTTGTCAGGAGTGACGTGGTGCGTTGGCTGGAGGCGTCCCCAGACGCGATCAAGGCGGCCGACTTCGTCTTCCTCGACCCTCCCTACGAGGACGCCGTCCTGGATCGCGCGCTGGAGGTGCTGGACCGAGAGGGGGCCACGGCAACCGTGCTGGCCGAGCACTCGCGCCGGCAGCAGCTGCCGCCGCTGTCCCGCTTGCGGGTCGACCGTGAGCGACGCTACGGCGACACGGTCGTCACGGTGCTTCGAGCATGAACGCGCGCAACGCCAACCGGGTCCCGAACTCCAAGATCGCCGTGTACCCGGGCAGCTTCGACCCGTTCACCAACGGCCACCTCGACGTCGTCAACCGCGCCCTCGGCATCTTCGACAAGCTGATCGTCGCGGTCGCCGCCAACCCCGACAAGCGGCAGCCCCTGTTCACCGTCGAAGAGCGCCTGCAGCTGATCCGCGCCTCGCTTGACGGGCAGGAGCGGGTTGAGGTGGCGAGCTTCACCGGCCTCACGGTCGAGTTCGCCCGCGCGCGCGGAGCGAGCACGCTCGTGAAGGGGCTGCGCGCCTACTCCGACTTCGACGCCGAGCTGCAGCAGGCGCTGATGAACCGCAAGCTCGCACCGGACGTACACACGGTCTTCCTGATGTCGAGCTTCGCGCACATCTTCGTCTCGTCAAGTATCTTGAAGGACATCGCAAGCTACGGCGGCAAGGTCTCCGACCTCGTTCCGCCTGCGGTCGCGAGAGCGCTGAAGGAGAAGTTCAAATAAAGGTCGACGAGCTGCTTGACCGTTTCGAGTACCTGATCCAGAACGCGCGCCACGTGCCGCTGTCCACCCAGGTCATGGTCAACGAGGACGAGATGATGGAGCTCATCGACCAGGTCCGCTTCAACCTCCCTGACGAGATCAAGCAGGCCAACTGGACGGTCTCCGAGCAGCAGCGGATCATCAGCGAGGCGCACGCCGAGGCCGCGCGCACGATGTCGCGAGCGAATGAGCGCGCCGAGGAGACGGCGTCCGAGCATGAGATCCTGCGACGCGCCGAGCGGCACGCGGCGCAGGTCGTGAAGGACGCGCAGTCGAAAGCGGACCAGATCGTGCGCGAGGCGGAGGGGTACGCGCTGGAGCAGCTGAAGCAGCTTGAGGCGCACCTCGGCCGCACTCTACAGACGGTGCGGCGAGGGGTGGAGGCGCTGCAGGCCAACCAGCCCGCCAACGAGGAGACACACGACCAAGCGGGGGTTTCTTAGCTTCCCGTAGAATCCCCGGAGCCATGGCTCTACCGAAGGTCAAGCTCTCCAAGTCGAAGAAGGGTCGCCGCCGGTCTCACCTCGCACTTGCCCTGATCCAGATCCAGCCCTGCCCCAACTGCAAGCGCCCGAAGCGCCCGCATGCGATCTGCCGCAACTGCGGCTACTACGCCGGCCGCGAAGTCGTCAAGGCGAAGGAATAAGCAAGTAATACTCCTCCGCCCAAGCGCGCCCTTGACCGGCACGATGGGCGAGCTGGCGCCGGGCGCCACCGCGCTCGCAGTCGGCTCTCCGGGCGCCGTGGCCGAGATTGTTGCTCGTGTACAGTAGGCGCGTATGGAAACTCAAAAGCTGAGCTTCGAGGACTTCAAGAACATCATCGTCGAACGCCTTGGTTGCGAACCCGAGCAGGTCACGATGGACGCGTCGTTCCAGGAAGACTTGAACGCCGACTCCCTCGACCTTGTTGAGCTGATCTACGCGTTCGAGGAAAACACCGGACTCGAGATCCCCGACGAAGATGCGGAAAAGATCACGACCGTCGGGCAGGCGTGGGAGTACATCCAGGAGAAGGCCGGCTCATAGCACAACCCCAGGCAGCGCCCCTCGCGCAGTCGCTGCAGCTTCTTCAGCAAAAGATAGGCATCCACTTTCGCGACCCTGGACTGCTGCTCGAAGCGGTCACCCACAGCTCGTTCGCCAATGAGAATCCCGCCATCTCTCCGCGCGACAACGAACGCCTCGAGTACCTCGGCGACGCGGTCCTGCAGCTGATCACAGCCGAGTACCTCTACAAGCACCATCCCGGCGCGACCGAGGGAGAGCTGACCCAGACCCGCTCGGCGATGGTGAACACCAACACCCTCGCCCAGCTGGCCGAACAGCTCGACCTCGGCAGCTACCTCTACCTCGGCAAGGGCATCGCCAAGGGAGGCGGCCGGAGTCTCAAGTCCCTGCTTGCCAACGCGTTCGAGGCGGTGCTCGGGGCGGTGTTTCTCGACGCGGGCTATGACGCCGCCTACCACTACTACCTCGACCGCTATCGCGCGCTGCCCTCTCCTGCGCGCGACGAGAACTTCAAGGGCCGCCTACAGCAGGTCGCCCAGGAGCGTTTCGGCGCGACGCCCGTCTACGACAGCGAGGGAGCCCGCGTCGGCAACCGGCGCGAGTACACAACGGTCGTCTTTGCGGGCGCCGAACCGCTGGGCACAGGGCATGGGGCGAGCAAGCAGGAGGCGGAGCAAGACGCCGCCCGCGCGGCGCTGGAGAAGCTCGTCGGCTCGGCCACCCAGGTGCCCGCGGCCAAGCAGGCCAAGCCTCGTCCTCGGCGCCAGCCGCGCAAACCTCGGGAGCCGCAAGCAGAGATAGCGCCGGCTCCAGAGCCCGTCGAGGCCGAGGTGGTCCCGTTGCCCACTCCGGCGCCGCCACCGGCAGAGCCGGAGCCCGTACGCAGCCGTCAGTTCGGCGAGCCGATCGAGTAGATCGCGGCCCCGCCACTCGGCGAGGCCGCGGCCACTATCTCGTTACGGGCAGTCGGCTGGGGCCGCCTCGTCGGTGCGTGACGGAGCGCCGTCCGGCACGCTCGGGAAGGTCACGTAGACCACCGTATCTGTCGTGCCATTGTTCACAGCCAGTTGCAGCACGCCGGGCCGCTCGACGAATGCCTGTCCGGCCGTGTACGTCGTGGCCACACAGTGTCCTCCGATTGAGTTGTAGTCGGTGAGCTGCCCCGACACCACGACGACGATCGCGCCACCCGGGTGCGAGTGCCAGCCGGAAGATCCGCCCGGCGCAAACTTGTTGGTTGCCACGACGACGTCCATGCCCTGCTTGATGGGGATGGTCCCCGGACTCTGATTGGTCCCTCGGGCTAGCGTCGTGCCAGTGACTCCTGAAGCGGGAGTGGCCGCTCCCGGAACGGCGTTCAATGCCACCAATAGACCAGCAATGGACAACGTGATCAAAACAAGCCTGAGTACGCGGGCGTAGGTCCTCATTCGAAATCCTCCTCAGACGCCTCCTGTCCCCGACGCGCCTCCCCCGACGAGGGACAGTGCGCTCACCATAGCTCCATTGTCCGGCTGTGGCTGTGGGGCAATCGACCCTACATCTGCTACTCTCCCCGCCAGTTTGTTCTTAAGGTCCCTGCAATTGCTGGGCTTCAAGACCTTTGCCCGGCAGACCGAGATCCAGTTCGACGGCGGTGTCACCGCCATCGTGGGCCCCAATGGTTCGGGCAAGACGAACATCGTCGACGCGGTCAAGTGGGTGCTCGGCTCAGGCCAGGCGCGAGACCTCCGTGGCCGCAAGATGGCAGAGGTCATCTACGCCGGCGGCGAGCGCCGCTCCAGGGCTTCTTTCGCCGAGGTCACCGTGGTCTTCGACAACTCGGCGGGGCGGCTCCCGGTCGACTTCCACGAGGTGGCGATCAAGCGTCGCGTGGAGCGCGACGGCGAGAGCGACTATTTCCTGAACGCCAGCCGCGTCCGGCGCCGCGACCTGATCCATTTGCTGGCCTCGACCGGCCTGACCGTCGACTCCTACGCGATCATCGACCAGCACGACATCGAGCACATCGTCGTCTGCTCGCCCGCCGAGCGGCGGCAGCTGCTCGAGGAGGCGGCCCAGGTCCGCGGTGTGAAGACGCGCCGCCAGGAGGCGGTTCACAAGCTGCAGGAGCTCGCGACCAACCTGCTTCGGCTCGAAGACCTCAAGCAGGAGCTCGCCCCGAGGCTCGAGACCCTGCGAGCGCAGGCCGCCGCGGCGCGGGAAGCCGCCGAGGCGACCGCACGGCTCGAGCTGCTGCGCGGGAGCATCGTCTGGGAGGAATGGCGCGAGGCGCGCGACGCCCACCGCAAGGCCTCGTCCCAGGCGCAGTCGCTGGAGCGGCGTCTGATCGAAGCCCGGGAGCAGGCCCGGCTCGCCGAGGACGAGTTCCAGACCGGCCGCGCGGCCATGCAGGCGGCGCAGGACAGACGGCTCGCGCGGCAGCGCACGCTCGGCCAGCTTCGGCTCCAGCTCTCCGACGCCGAGCACCGCCAGCAGCTGGCCGCCGAGCGGGTGGCGAACAGGCGAGCGATGGCAGACGAGGCTCGCCGCTCGGAGGCCGAGGGACGCGCCCTGCTCGAGGCCGCCGGTGCCCTTCGGTCGCAGCTTGCGGCCGAGCTGGCCGCGGCCGAAAAGACGATCGCCTCCCCCGGCGACGACCCGCCCGCACCTGCGGAACCTGACCCGACGCCGGCCCGCGAGGCCCGCCGCGCCGCAGAGGCCGTGAGGCGGTCCGCCGCGGTGGCGGCGTCAACGCTGGCCGGTGTCCGCACCCGCCGCGAGTTCCTGGAGGACCAGCTGGCCAGCGCCACCAGGGCCGCCGAAGCCACCGGCCGCGTTGCCCAGGCCGAGATGGCGCTGCAACAGGCCGCAGGACGCTCGCGCGCGGCCGACCGAGCCGGCACCGCGCTGGCGCGGCTGCGCGCCGAGCTGGACGGGATCGAGGCGCTCCGGCCGGGGCTGGAGCAGGGGCTGCGCCTGGGCGACGTCATCACGGCCGAGCCGGGCTTCGAGCCCGCGCTGGCGGCCGTCCTCGGCGGGCTAGTGGACGCGGTGGTGGCCGGGGACGAACGCGAGGCTTTGCGTGCGGTCGAGGGCAGCGCGACTCAGCTGACAGCGCTGTTCTCCGTCGAGGCGCCGAGCCCCGAACCGGGATCGCT